>CAZXOD010000069.1:0-10440 GCA_964642285.1 uncultured Synergistaceae bacterium | reverse complement strand
TCCGCGGCAGGCAGGAGGACGCCATCCAGGCGGCCCGGCGGCTTGTCCACGAGGATAAGGTAGTTGCCATAGGAGGCACCAACTACAGCGGGCTGAATATTGCCACCGCCTCGGTGGTAAACCCGGGGAAAGTACCCCAGATAGGCACCGCCGCCACTAACCCCGCGGTCACGGTAGACCCTAAGACCGGAGAGGTTCGCCCCTTCTCCTTCAGGGTCAGCTACACCGATCCCTACCAGGGCAAGGTTATGGCCGACTACTTCGTAAACAGGCTAGGGGTGAAAAAGGCCGCGATCATCAAGGACGTGGGCAGCGACTACTCCGAGGGACTGACTGAGTTCTTCAACGCCAGGTTTAAGGAGCTGGGAGGAGAGCTCACGGGAGAGTGGGGATTCCGGTCGGGAGACGTGGATTTCCGGGCCCAGCTTACGGAGATGAAAGCCTCCGGCGCGGAGGCGGTGGCCCTTCCCCTGCTCTACAAGGAGATGGCCCTCATCATGAAGCAGGCCGCGGAGCTTGACTGGAAACCCCTGTACATCGGCGGCGACGGCTTCAGCCCCAATATGCTGGAGATCGCCGGGGACGCCATGGAAGGCAGCTACTGGGTGTACAGCATGGACCTCAACAACCCCCAGCTTATTCTGCTCCTCTCCCGGTTTGAGAAGGAGTACGGAAGGCCCGCCACGGAACCCTCCAACGTGGTCAACGCCTACGACCTCATCGTCTGGGTGGCCGAGTCCATCAAAAAAGCCGGCAGCGACGATACCGTGGCCATCAAGGACGCCATGGAGAGCACCAAGGACCTTCGCCTTGTCCACTTCAACCTCACCGTGGACAAGGATACCCATAACCCCCTGAACAAGCCCGCCGCCATGATGGTGTGGAAGGATCAGAAGTTCCAGTTCCTGGAGATGTGGGCGCCCCAGGACAACTTCTAGCTCACTAAGTTGATGCAGGGCCGGGGTAAACCCCGGCCCTTTTTTAATTCTGCCGGAGGGCCGTCAGCTTTCCATTCTGCAGGGAAACTAAAATGCGGCCCCGCTGCTCCTCAATCTCGCAGGGGAAGTCCTCCCTGAAATGAACTCCCCTGCTCTCCTCCCTCACCAGGGCCGCCCGGGCCACTCCCTCGGCGGCGGCAATCATTCCCTTCATCTCCATGACATGAAGGAGGTCCATGGAGGAATCCGCCCTGAAGGCCCTGTTGGCTACTTTCCACTCCTCAAGGGCATCCATGCACCGGGCCAGTCCTTCTCCGCTTCTGTAGGGGCCGAGCCCCTCCTGGACGATGGCTCTTAGGTCCTCTAAGGCCTTGTCCGGCCTGGCGTCCCCTGTTAAAAAAAACGCCAGTTCAGGACTCGCGATTTTCTCCGGCTCTCCTCCTCCCGGTACGGATGGCCCCTCTTCAGCAGCGGCTCTGCCGGCCCTTAAACCGAAGGTCACTATATTGGTAAGGGCATTGCCCCCCATGCGGCTTGCCCCGTCCACGCCCGCCGTAACCTCCCCGCAGGCGTAGAGGCCGGAGAGGCCGGTGCGCCCCTCGCTGTCGATGGGGACGCCCCCGGTGAAATAGTGCTGGATGGGCGACACCTCCACCGGCCGGGATCGTCTGGCGGGCGGTAGATCCACCATGAGAGAGACTCTGAGTTCAGGCAGGTTCAGCATATCATCCTTCAGCTGCTCCATGTGAAGATAAGCCTTTCCTCCCTCCTTTTCGTGCCGGGCAAGGAAGGAGGCGGATTTATCCCTGGCAAAGAAATTTGCCTCCCTGCCGGAGGAGAGCCCCCAGGAGAGAATGGCTTCTTTAAGGAACTCCCGTCCCCCGCCGTCGGTGACGGGTATGTGGTCTATTGCCGAGAGGCCAACCATCCATACGGGGAAGGCGGGGTCTTTCCAGCCCAGGGGGTAAAACTGCACGTACTCCATATCCGCCAGGCTGAGCCCTGCCTCCAGGGCCATAGCGTAACCGTCGCCCGTCATCCTGCGGGGGTTGTCGGTCCGGGCGTAGATCGCCCCGGCGCCTCCCGTCGCCAGCACTATGGCCGACGCGGAGAACCGCCAGGACTGCCCCGTCTTCCAGTCCGTCCATTCCACCCCCTCCGCTCTGCCTCCGGCGACAAGGATTCTTGTAGCGACACAGTTTTCCAGGATTTTGACTCCCCAGGACCCGGCGATGGCGCAAAGTTCCCCGGTCATACCGCCGCCGCCCATGATCTCCGACGGGGCCGAGGCCCGGACGTGTGCCTTTCCGTCCTTTATCCTTATCGTGACGCCCCAGTCGGAAAGAGTTCTGAGGGAGGCCTCGCAGTGCTCCGAGAGGGTTCGCACCAAACCGGGGTCGCCCGCTCCCCGACCCACATCCATCACTCTCTTGAAGTGGTCATCCGGCGACACCGACCCCGACGCGAGGGAGAACATGCCCCCGGAGTAGGCCGTGCAGCTCCCGACCGCGCAGGACGTCTTGGAAAGGAGCACGACCTCCGCACCCGCCTTAGCGGCTGCGACAGCCGCGGTAAGTCCGGCGCCACCGGAGCCTATTACAATTACCCTTTTTTTCATGGATCTGCCTCCCTGATACGACGCAACCCCGCGAAGCCGCGGGGTTGCTGAAATTGCAACATTAACTTTAAGGCTGCTTCTAATCTTCTTCCTCTTCCTCTTTGTGGGCTGCGATGACCTTTTTGGCGATCTCTCCGGGGACTTCCTCGTAGTGAGCAAACCCCATGGTAAAAGTTCCCCGCCCGGAGGTCATGGACCGCAGAATTATGGCGTAGCGGAACATCTCCGCCAGGGGGCACTGGGCCCTGACCACCTGCTGGTGTCCCTTGCTGTCCGTGCCCAGGATTCTGCCTCTTCGGCTGTTGAAGTCGCCCATAACGTCGCCAAGATATTCTTCCGGGACGGTGACCTCCACCTCCATGATGGGCTCCAGAAGGACAGGATTCGCCTCCATGATTCCCTTTCTGAAGGAGAGCCTGGCCGCCAGCTTGAAGGACATCTCCGAGCTGTCCACATCGTGGTAGGAGCCGAAGAACAGGGAGGCCTTGAAGTCGGTAACCGGGAAGCCCGCCAGGGGTCCCTTGATCATATTCTCCCTGAGACCCTTTTCAACGGCGGGGATATATCCCTTGGGGATGGCGCCCCCCACAATGCTGTCCTCAAAGACGAAGCCCTCGCCCCGCTCAAGGGGAGTGTAGCGGATGTGAACGTCGCCGTACTGGCCGTGGCCGCCGGTCTGCTTTTTGTGTTTTCCCTGGGCCTCCGCCGTCTTTTTGATGGTCTCCCTGTAGGGAACCTGGGGCGTCTTAGTATCCAGCTCAACGCCGTACCGCTCCTTTATCCGGGAGAGGACGATTTCGATGTGCATGTCTCCCATGCCGGAGAGGACGCTGTCGCCGGTCTCGGCGTTCTTCTCGAAGGTGAGGCTGGGGTCCTCCTCCAGGGTTCTGCTGATGGCGTTGCCCAGTTTGTCCTCGTCGGCCCTGCTCCTGGCTATTACCGCCACGCTGTAGACGGGCCTGGGGAAATCAATGGGAAGGAACGTGGCGGTGGCGCCCTTCACGGAGAGGGTATCCCCCACCTGGACACTGTGGAGCTTGGGGATGGCCACTATGTCGCCTACGGCGATCTCCTTGACGTCTTTGCCCTCTTTGCCGGTCATGAATTTGAAGGAGCTGATCCGCTCATCCTCGCCCTTGTTGACATTGAAGATGGTGCTGTCGGAGGTGAGGGTTCCGGAGTTTACCCGGAGGAAGGAGAGTTTCCCCACGTAGGGGTCCACCATGACCTTGAAGCAGATGGCGGAGAACTGGCCCGCCGCGTCGGGAGCAATTTCCACGGATTCGTCGCCCTTTGTGGCGACGCGGTTCCTTGACTCCGGGGGGGAGGGGAAAAAGTCCGCGATAAAATCCATTATCTGATGAACTCCCACGTTGACGGTGGCGGAGCCGGGGAACACGGGCAGAAGGGCCCTGGACCGGACGGCCTTTCTCAGGGCGGGAATAAGCTCCTCTTCGGAGATGGTCTCGCCATCGAGGTATCGCATCATCAGATCGTCGTCGGCCTCGACTATGGTCTCCACCAGGCTTTCCCGCGCGGCGGCGGCCTCGTCGGCCATATCGGCGGGGATATCCTCCTCAGCGAACTTTCCGCTTCCGTCGGTCTCATAGATGTAGGCCTTGTTGCGGAGCAGGTCCACTACTCCTCTGAAGGAAGCCTCCGAGCCTATGGGAAGAAAAATCGCCGCCGCCTTGTCGCTGTAGTCGGTCCGGATGTCGGCCAGCACTTTGGCAAAGTCGGAATTTTCCCGGTCCAGCCTGGAGATATAAAAGGCGGTGGGCAGCTCGAACTCGCTCCCCGTCTCCCAGGCCTTGTCCGTCTGGACCTCAATGCCGCTCACGCCGCTGACGGCGATGAGCAGGGCGTCGGCCACCCTGACGGCGGATCTCATTTCGCCGACGAAGTCGGCAAATCCCGGCGTATCAAGGATGAAAAACTGTTTTCCGTTCCGCTCCATGGCGACGACGGAAGTGTTGATAGAGATCTGGCGCTTCTGCTCTTCCGGGCTGAAGTCGCTGACAGTATTGCCGTCCTCGATCCTGCCCATTCGTGTGGTAACGCCGTTGCTGAAGAGCATCGCCTCCACCAGGGCTGTCTTTCCTGCCCCTCCGTGGGCGGCGATTGCGAAATTGCGGGTATTTTCAGGCTGACGATTTCCCATTAAACTACCTCCTCCGGAGTCTTGTATCTGCCCCGGACAGGGAATGTTCGTCCACCTGGGGCAACCTCAATATATTAAGCATAACGGCTTAGTTAGTCAATAAATCGGGGCTCATGGTTCCCCAAGCAGCCGGTTAACCATTACTGCTACAGCGGCAGCGTCCACCTGTCCCCTGGTCTCCTTCATGACAAGGCCCGCAAGGTATTTTATCTTCTTGCCTTTGGGGTCTTTCCCGGAGCGGATCACTTCCACCACGTCGCCATTTTCATCCATAACTCTCCGGGCGATCCTCTCCACGTCCTCCTCCGACAGACCACCGGGGGACGCTCCGGCCCCTTCAAGGGCTTTAGCCAGGGGCCGTCCTTCGGCCATCAGGGCAAAGACCTCCCGGGCCACGGTGGTGGAAAGCTTTCCGCCGTCTACCAGGCCGACAAGTTCCGCCAGGGCGGAGGGTCTTACGGGGAAATCCTCAATAGAAAGGTTTTGTTCGTTCATAACACGGAAGACCTCGGTGCGGATCCAGTTCGCCACCCTCACCGGAGATGGGCCGTTCTTCGCGCACTCCTCAAAATAGAGGGCCACAGGCAGGCTTTCCGCCATCAGGACCGCGTCGGCCGCCGTCAGGCCCCATTCCGCCCCGTATCTCTCCTCTTTTATCCAGGGCAGTTCCGGCAGATCGCTTCCAGCCCGGTTGAGCATCTCCTCAGTAACCGGTACGAGAGGGAGGTCGGGCTCGGGGAAACACCTGTAGTCCCTGGCAGTCTCCTTGCTCCTGGTGGCGGTGGTAGTCCCCCGGGCGTCGTTCCAGTGGCGGGTCTCCCTATCCAGGGTTTTGCCTTCGTCCAGGGCTTCTTTGTGCCGTTCGATCTCGTACTCCAGGGCCCGCTCCAGCGCCCTGAGGGAGTTCATGTTCTTTACCTCGGCCCTCTCGGTCCAGCCGAGGACTTCGCCCGTCTCTTCGTTCACCCGCTTTACCGACACGTTGGCGTCCACCCTCAGGGAGCCTTTCTCCATGTCGCCGTCGGACACGCCAAGGTACCGAACCAGCTGCCTGATTCGGGCGGCGTACTCTCTGGCCTCGGAGGGGGAGGCTATGTCGGGTTCAGAGACTATCTCCGCAAGGGCGATTCCGCCCCTGTTGTAGTCTGCGAAGGAACTCTCCGCGCCCTCAAGCCGCCCGTCGGCGGCGGAGTGAACCAGCTTTCCGGCGTCCTCCTCCAGGTGGAGCCTGGTTATCCTTACCGGCTTGAGGAGGCCGTCGTCGCCCCTGATCAGCACCGAGCCTTTCTCAGCGAGGGGGCGGTCGTTTTGGCTTATCTGGAAGGCCTTGGGCAGGTCGGCATAGAAGTAGTGCTTTCTGTCAAAATACAGCCGGTCTCTTATTCTGCAGGAGAGGGCGAGCCCCGCCCGCACAGCAAGCTCCACGGCCCGGCCGTTAAGCTCCGGCATGGCGCCGGGCATGCCCAGGCACCCCGGGCAGACGTTGGTGTTCGGCTCCGCCCCGATGTAGTCCGAGGAGCAGCCGCAGAAGAGCTTGCTTGCCGTTGAGAGCTGGACGTGAATCTCCAGGCCTATCACGGGAACGTAGATAAGGGTCATCGGGTCTCCCCTCCCTTTGGGCATGACGGCAGGGGGGCGATTTTAGCCCCTCCCGCTGATTTTTCTATGGCCGCCGCCGCATTGAGCAGCTCAAGCTCCCCCCACCGGGGTGCGATGAGCTGAACTCCCACGGGGAGAGGTTTTTCTCCGGCAGTAAAGCCGACGTTCATGGACAGCGCCGGAAGGCCGGCCAGGTTTGGCGGCAGGGTAAGCAGGTTTGCCATGCGCATCCTCTCCCCTCCCTGGGTTCCCTTGATAAAGGCGGGACCGGGGGCCGCTGGCAGGGCAATCATATCGCAATCCCTGAAGGCGGCGCTGAATTCCCCCGCAATTACGGTCCTGGCCTTAGAGGCCGCCATGTAGTATTCATCAAAGTTAGCGCCGCTCATGACCCAGGTCCCCATCAAAACCCTCCGTTTGGATTCAGGGCCGAAGCCCGCCCCCCTGGTCAGGGAGTAGAGCTCCGACAGAGTCTCTCCGCGGCATGAGAGGCCGAACATTACGCCGTCGTACCGGGCAAGGCTGGAGGCCGCCTCCGCCCTTGAAAGAATGTGATAGCAGGGGGGACCGAACTCCACCGTCGCGGGAAGGGAGACCTCGACTACCTCCGCCCCCTCTTTCCGGCAGAGATCAAGAAATTTTGCCAGCCCCTCCAGAACCGCCTCGTCCAGCAGGGAAGCCAGGGAGTCCAGATCTTTGATGACGGCCACTTTTTTGCCTCTGAGGGACGGCGCCGACAGAGCCGCGACATAGTCGGGCCCGGGCCCGGGGCGGCAGGTTGCGTCTCTGGCGTCGGGAGCGGTGATGACGGACAGAATAAGGGCCAGATCCTCCGCCGTCCTGGCGAAGGGTCCAGCCTGGTCCATGGTGGGGGCAAGGGGCACTACGCCCCGGCGGCTGACCAGCCCCCAGGTAGGCTTAAGGCCGTAAATTCCGCAGAAGGACGCAGGCTGGCGGACAGACCCACCGGTGTCGGTCCCCAGGGCAAGGGGGGCGTACCCGGCGGCCACACCGGCGGCGCACCCTCCGGAGCTTCCCCCGGGTACCCTGTCCGTATCCCACGGATTGGAGGGGGGCGTGAAGATTGAGTACTCCCCGGAGTTGCCCATGGCGAACTCATCCATGTTGGCCTTCCCCGGAAAGACCGCCCCGGCCCCGGCCATCATCTCGACCGAAGCGGCGTCATAGGGAGGAATCCAGTTTTCCAGCATTTTGCTCGCGCAGGTTGCTGGGGCGCCCCTCATGCAGATGTTGTCCTTTAAAATTACGGGGACTCCCGCCAGGGGGCCGGGATCTTTCCCCCGGGCCACAAGGGCGTCCACTCTGGCCGCCCCCTCCCGGGCCATGTCGGCCGTTAAAGTAACCAGCGCCGAAAGGGCTCCCTCACCTTTTTCAATTCTCTCCAGGCAGGATTCCAGCACTTCGGCGGCGGAAAATTTCCCCGTCTTTACGCCCCGGGCCATCTCCGAGGCAGACAAAGCAAACAGTGCCATTCCTTACTCCTCCTCCAGAATCCTGGGGACGACAAAAAAACCGTCACCGGTCTCCGGGGCGGCGGCCAGAACCTCGTCCCGGACGGAAGACTGATCGACGGCATCCTCCCTCAGGGAAAAATCCTCTACGGCCCCGGGGGCGTAGGGGGGGACATCGTCCAGTTTCAGCCTGCCTTCCCGCACGGCCTTTGAGATAGCCCCGCAGAAGGGAACTGCGTCGTTGAAGTAGGCGGTCATAGCCTCCGCCTCGCCCTCGCTCAGTGCTACCTTTGCTGTCTCCGCCAAAGCGCGGATGTCATTTTCAGTCAGGATCATTTACTCTCTCCTCCCCTGCCGGATCATCTCGATAAACTCCTCTTCCCCGGCGACTCTCACTCCCAGGGCTGTCGCCCTGGCCAGCTTGCTCCCAGCGTCTCTGCCCGCCACCACGAGGGAGGTTTTTCCGCTCACCGACGACGGACACGTAGCTCCGGCGGCCTTTGCCATGGCCTCGGCCTCGGCTCGGGTCATGGACTCCAGCTCCCCGGTGAACACTATCCTCATCCCCTCCAGGAATCTGGATGAAACTCCGGCGGACTCTTCCTCACGGGCCGCCCGGGCGCCCTCCACGCCAAGCTCCGCAAGCTCGTCCAGCAATCTGGCGTTTTCTTCCTGGCCAAAAAAGGAATGAACCGAGGCAGCTATGACAGGCCCCACTCCCTCCACTGCCGCCAGAGCTTCCTCAGAGGCGGCGGCCAGGGATTGAACGTCCATGAAAGCCTCAGCCAGAATTTCAGCCCCCCTGGCGCCCAGAAAGCGGATCCCCAGGGCCGCAAGAAGACGGGAGAAGGGCTGTTTTTTGGAGCCCTCAATTGCCGCGAGCAAGTTCTCCGACGATTTCCGGCCCATCCTTTCAAGCTCCGCAACCCGATCCGCCTCAAGACGGTACAGGTCGGAAACCTTTTTCACCAGGCTCTTTTCCAGGAGCTGTTCCACGAGCCTGTCCCCCAGACCTCTGATGTCCATGCCCCCCCGGGACGCAAAGTGACGGAGCCCCTCTCTGAGCTGGGCAGGGCACGACGCCCTGTTGAGGCACCTAAGGGCGACCTCCCCCTCAAGGCGTACCGCGGGAGACCCGCAGGAGGGACAGACGGAGGGCATTATAAACTCCCGCTCTTCGCCGGTGCGCATCTCTACCACGGGGCCAAGAACCTCGGGAATTATCTCCCCCGCCTTCCGGACCCTCACCATGTCGCCGATGAGCAGGCCCTTCCGCCTTACCTCGTCCTCGTTGTGAAGCCCCGCCCTCCTCACCACCGTGCCGGAGAGGGTTACCGCATCAAGGACGGCCACGGGGGTGAGGGCGCCGGTTCTGCCCACGGAGATCAGGATGTCCTCAAGCTTTGTTATCTTTTCCTCGGGGGGGTATTTATAGGCAACCGCCCACCGGGGGGCGTGGGAAGTAGCCCCAAGCTCCTCCCAAACGTCGATGGAGTCGATCTTTATCACCACTCCGTCAGTGGCGTAGGGGAGGGAGAATCTCTTCTCGTTCCAGAGGAAGACGAAGGCTTTTACTCCGTCCCCGTCCCCGCAGAACTCCCAGGCCTTCTGCACGGGCAGCCCCGCCTCCGCCAGCCTCTCCAGGACGGCTCTCTGGGATCGCAGGCCGAGGGTCAGGGGAGATACTACGGAGTAGACATATATGGAAAGCCTTCTTTTGGCCGTTACCGAGGGGTCCAGCTGACGGAGGCTTCCGGCGGCGGCATTCCTGGGGTTTGCGAAGAGGGGCTCTCCCGCCTCCTCCCGCTCCTCGTTCAGGGCGGCAAAGTAGTTCCTGTCCAGGAAGACCTCGCCTCTCACCTCCACCCTTCCGGGAAGACCTGCCCCGAGCCTGAGGGGCAGGCTTTTGATGGTCCTCAGGTTAGGGGTAATGTCCTCCCCCACTCGGCCGTCACCCCTGGTCGTCCCCCGGACGAAGACTCCGTCCTCGTAGGTCAGGGACACGGCGATGCCGTCTATCTTCATCTCGCAGACGTACCCTCCCGCCGCCTGCGGGGCGGAGCGGACAAGGAAGGCCTCCAGGTCCTCCCCGTCCAGGGCGTTGTCCAGGCTGAGCATGGGCTCCGACAGAGGGACCCTCGCGAAGCCCTCCGCCGCCCTGCCGCCCACCCGGGCCGTGGGCGAGTCGGGGACCGCCAGCTCCGGATAGGCCGCCTCAAGGTCGGCCAGCTCCCTGAAGAGCCTGTCGTACTCGTCGTCGGTAATCTCGGGCGAATCCTCCACGTAGTAGAGGCGCCCGTGGCGGGTCAGCTCTTCCCGGAGAAAGGCCGCCCGCGCTGCGACTCCGTCGGGAACCTCGCGGCTTCTTCCCGGCTCGGGAGCTGTCATGCCAAATCTACTCCTCTTCTTCCTCTTCGCCGTCCTCCCTGGTTCGGGAGGGCAGGGGGCGCATGGTGGGGAAGAGGATCACGTCCCTGATGGACCGGGAGTCGGTGAGGAACATGACAAGCCTGTCCACGCCTATGCCCAGGCCGCCGGTGGGGGGCAGCCCCGTCTCGATGGCGTTTATGAAGTCCTCGTCGAAGACGTGGGCCTCGTCGTCGCCAGCCTCCTTCATTTTCAGCTGATCCTCGAACCGGGCCCTCTGGTCGA
>CAZXOD010000068.1:0-10525 GCA_964642285.1 uncultured Synergistaceae bacterium | reverse complement strand
AAAAAAGGCCCTCATCCAGCAGATTGAGGAGAGAAAGCTGGCAAACGACCAGAACTTTGCCAACTATAAGAGCGCTGATATTGAGGACTTTGAAAGAAAGCGGGTAGCCGACGCAGAGACTTCGCTCCGGGAATTCCGGGCGGCGATGGCGCAGATTTTCGAACTGGCCCTTCAAAACAAAAACGACGAGGCCTTCCAGCTTTTCAGGGAGAAAGGCGAACAGCCCCTTAGAGGCGTAACGGAGGCTCAAAGGGAGCTTTCAAAATTCTGCCTCGAACGGGCTCAGGAAAGCAGAAAAGAAAACGCTGAACATGTAGCAGGAGCAAAGCAGGTCCTTATTTTACTTTCCATAACTTCTATTATCCTGGGTGTCGTCCTCGCTGTAATCATCGTCAGATCCGTCACCAGGCCCATTAACGCCGTGGCCGAAATTCTGCGGACAAGAGCCTCCCTGGACTTTCGCTTCGACAGCTCCAAGGCGTGGCTGATGAACTATGAAAAGAACGAAATCGCCGAAATGGTCGGAAGCCTTGCCACCATGGAAAAAGCCCTTACAGGCATGGTGGCAAACATTGCCGAAGCCTCCAGCCGACTAGGAACCACCGCCGAAGAGTTCTCCGCCCTGGCCGAGGAGTCCAACGCCGGAGTGGAAGAGTCCAGGGCCGGAGTTGACGATGTCTCCTCCCAGATGGAAAACCTTGCCGCAGCAGCCGAAGAGATCACCGCCTCAGTGGAAGAAGTGGCAAGCGGCGCCCAGTCCTCAGCCCAGAAGAGCACTGAAATGGCAGGCGAGGTAGAAAACGCCAGAACCGCGGGTGAGGAAGGAACAAAGGCCGTGGGCAACGTGGTAAGAAGCATTACCAAGGTGGCCGAAGACGCGGAAAGATCGTCCCGGGAAGTAAGAGGACTCGGCGACAGAGCCAGGGAGATTCAGAACTTCGTCTCCCAGATAGGGGGCATCGCCGACCAGACCAATCTTCTCGCCCTGAACGCGGCCATCGAGGCCGCAAGAGCCGGAGAGGCGGGCCGGGGCTTCGCCGTAGTGGCGGAGGAAGTCCGCAAACTTGCCGAGGAGAGCAATGAGGCGGCCAAGAAGATAGAAGAGCTCGCGGGCATAATTACCAGAGATCTCGACGTCGTGGTATTATCGTCTGAGAACAACGCGAAGGACTCCCAGGAATCCAGCAAGCTTGCCGAGGATACCAGGACCACCATAGGCCAGATGATGGAAGCCCTGGCCCACATCTCCTCCGCCACCCAGGATCTTGCCGCCGTATCAGAGGAACAGGCGGCCTCCAGCGAGGAGATTGCGAGCGCCGTGCAGAACATCGCCACTCGTGTGGGCGCGGCCGCTTCGTCCTCAGAAATGGTCCGGGGGCAGATGGGCGAAGTAGCCGCGTCGGCGGAACGGGTGGCCCGGGGCTCGGAGGAGCTGGCGGGATTGTCTCATGATCTTAATAACCTGGTTGATCAGTTTAAGATTGACAACGCCTCCGGCGCCAGGGGCCTTATGCCCGTAGGCCCGGGGAAGTAGAACGAAACGAATTTTAAAACGGCGGCCCCCCGGAGGAGCGAACGCCTCTCCGGGGCCGCTCGGACTAATGAATCAGGATCGTCCCGTAACCTGCATTTTTTAGTTTAAATTACCGGTTGTGGGAGAGCCTCTTCTTGATGGAACTTTACCGCCTTGCCAGTAAATATAGTAAAATGTTGCCGGAGGCGAAAATATGACGGTAAAGACATTGTTTTTTGGCGATGGGCCACCCATGGTCACATGTAAAAAAGTTGAAATAAAACAGGTTGCGACGCCCATTCCCGTCGGACTGGATATTGCTCCTTTTCAACCGGACGTCGTCCTGGTTTCGCGGGAAGCGTCAGGCCCCGCCTTGAAATTCCTGGTTTCCTGCCATATTGAAACACCCATTTTTTTGCTTGCAGCGGGGCCGGGGGCTTTTCTGCAGGCTCAGCTCGACGGCTTTGACGGAGCCATCCCCGAGGATGGGATAACTGGCGACGCATTGCGGGAAGCAATCGCCCTGGCGATGAAAAAGAGGAGAGCTGAAACAGACCCCCTGATCTCCCCGGAGCATAATTACAGGTTTTATAGAGAAAAACTTGAGACCAGACTGGCCATTGAGCAGAGCGCTCAGCTTATTATTTCGGAATACGCCTTCTGCAGTGATTTGAAAGAGTTCCTCAGTATGACCGACGCGGGCTTTTCCGCCATAGGTCCCGCTCATGAAGTCGACAGAGTTTACCTTTTCCTGTTTGAGAACGGCCTGGCCTCCAACGTCTGCGAATGGTGCGCGCCGGGGGTTGAATCCCAGAAAGACAGACTGCAGAATATCTCCCTGGATGTCTTCCCCCGACTTATCCACCGTCTTAAACGAGGGGTCCCCTTCGCCATTGACGACGTAAGCGAAATTCCGCCCGAATCATGGTTGGAAAAGGAACGGCTTATGTCGGACGACATACGCTCCCTTGTAATTTTCCCGGTAGAATCGGGAGATGGCTTGACCGGCTTCCTCGGCATGGACAATGTGCCGGCAAAAACCATGAATCCGAGAGAAGACTACCCTATCCTATCCATTATCTCCCAGGTTATGGGCAAGGCCCTGGAGCTTATCCGGATCAGAGAGGAGCAGCGGGAGACTATGGAAAGGTATCGGACCATCGTAGAATCCGATTCCACTCTGATAGTACGTTTCCTCCCAGACTGCACAATCCTTTTCTGCAACCGGGCCTACGCGAAGTACATCGGCGGAACGCCTGAAGATTTTATCGGAAGAAACCTTGGAGAGGCAAGAAACAAGGACGTATCCTACCTTGTCGAGGCCTTCGCGAAGCTTACCCCGGAAGCCCCAAGACGGCTAATGGAAAATTACGCCACGATGCCAAACGGCCAGACGGCCTGGCAGCTTTTCAACGACCTGGGCATCTTTGACGAGGATGGGCGGTTAAAGGAAATTCAGAGCGTGGGGTGGGATATTACCGATTTAAAGCTGGCGAAGCTGGCCGAAGAATCGGAAAAGAGAAAGGCCCTGGCGCTGTTCGAACACTCTCCCGAGGCCATTATCGCAAGCTGGGACGGAGTTTTTGTAAGCGACGCAAACGACGCCTTCTGCCGAATCTCAGGCCTTCAGAAAGATGAAATAACAGGCAGACCGCTTGCCGAAAAGTTTTGCTTCCAGCCTGCCGAGGGGTCGCCGGATATGGCCGCCCTCATGAAAAAGGCAGTGCTGGGCGAACCCGCCCTGACGGAGGGTGTTTTCAGGACAAGGCGAGGCTCCGATCTTTATCTTTCAATACTAGCCCTGCCCGTTACGGGCAGTTCTGGTGAAAACAGGGGGCTTTATCTTTTTTTCCGGGATCTAACGGAGATCAAGGGCAAGGAACGGGAGCTCACGGCCAATGTGGCAAAGCTCAACAGGTCCTTTTCCCAGACCATAGAAGTTCTGGCCCTGACGGTGGAAAGCAGAGACCCCTACACGGCGGGGCACCAGCGCAGAACCGCCCTTCTGTCGGAGGCTATCGCCGCCCGCATGGGGCTGGACGAAGAGAGAAGGCGGGGCATGTATCTTGCCGCCGCTATTCACGACGTGGGCAAGATCAGCGTGCCGGCGGAGATTTTGAGCAAACCGGGCCTGCTTCAGCCGGTGGAGATGAACCTTGTAAAGACCCACTCCGAAGAAGGCTACCTGATCCTGAAAAAAGCGGACTTTCCATGGCGCTTGGCGGAAATAGTAAGGCAGCACCACGAGCGACTGGACGGCAGCGGATATCCTCAGGGACTCAGGGGGGATGAAATACTGACCGAGGCCAAAATTCTGGCCGTGGCCGACGTGGTGGAGGCCATGGCTTCTCACCGCCCCTACCGTCCCTCCCTTGGGGCGGACGCCGCTTTAAACTTTGTGGAAGAAGGCGCCGGGAGCCTTTTTGACCCCCTGGCGGTGAAGGCCTGCCGGGAGGTTTTTGAGGCCGGATTCACCTTCGGGGGTGACAGCGGCCTGTGAAGACCTGAGCCTCGATTGACAAAGAAAAGCAAAAGCAATACTATTTAATTGAAGCTATAGTTGGCGGTTATTTTGAAATTTCTCGCATTTTTCTGCGGCGGCACGAAAAGGAGGTATGAATAAAATCCGCCGGGCGGCATGAAACTTCCAGCTTTCAGGATGAACCTATTTTTTGAAGGAGGAATGCAAAGACATGCTTAGAAAAATCGTAGCCGTTGCAGCCGTATTGCTTATTGGGGGACTTCTCTTTACCGGCGCCGCCGTTGCTGATGAAAAGGTAATCAAGATAGGGACGCTCTTCCCTCTGACAGGGCCTTCGGCGGTATCGGGCCAAAACTGCCTTAATTCCGTCCTGGCAGCGGCCGAAGTGATCAACGGCGCTCACCCGGACATCAACGTTCCCCTGGCCGCGGAAGCGGGGCTTCTTGGCGGCTACAAAGTGGAGATCATAAAGGCTGACCACCAGGGCAAACCCGACGTGGCCAAGTCTGAGGCGGAGCGCCTTTACAACCAGGAGGGCGTATTTGCCATAATAGGAAGCTACAACAGTGCCGCCACAAAACCCGCAAGCGCGGTGGCGGAGAGAGCCAAGAAACTCTTCCTCTGCGGCGCCTCCAGCTCCGCCGCCCTGACGGAGAGAGACTACAAGTACTTCTTCCGACACGCCCCCACTGACGCCATTGAGTCGGACGAATTCGTGGACTATATCTCCTTCCTCAACAAGGAGAAGGGCGCGGGAATTAAGACCCTGGGCCTTATTTATGAAAACACTGAATTCGGAAAGCACGCCGCCGACGAGGGCAAGAGGGCTGCCAAGACCATAGGCCTTGAAGTTGTGGCGGACGTTCCCTTCAACAACGGCGCCACCAACCTCAGCAGCGAAGTGCAGACCCTGAAGGCCGCCAACCCCGATGCAGTCTTCGGCGCGGCCCTGGGCGGAGACTACTCCCTTTGGGTGCGCACCATGAAGCAGGTCAACTGGCTTCCCAAGATTGCCATCAACTACTGCACCGGCTACCAGAACCCCGCGGTACAGAAGGAGCTTGCCGGCGACGGCGACTACTTCATGGGCGGAATGAGCTTCTCCCCGGAGCTGGCCGCGAAATTTATGCCAGAGGCCATGAAGGTTCAGGAGAAGTTCTACTTCCCTCTGGCCAAGCAGGAATTTGACAGCGACTCCCTTCAGGAGGCCGTCATGCTGCTGGTCCTGGGGCAGGCCATAGAGAAGGCCGGCGCAGTGGATACGGAGAAGGTCAGGGAGATCCTTGCCACCGAAACTTTCGTCTCCCCTCTGTCCCTCAGCGGCGAAGTAGCCTTTGAGCCCGGCGGACAGAACACCAAGGCCCTCAGCGTAATCACCCAGATGAAGGACCTGAAATACCACACCATCTACCCCGAGAAATACCAGGACTCCGATCCCGTATTCCCCATGGCTCCCTGGGACAAAAGGAACTAACACTACTAACTCTGTGGAACCTTGAACCTAAAGGGGGCGGCATACTTTGCCTCCCCCTTTTTTTCAGGAGGATGAACGGATGATGAGCTCTTTTCTTCAGGTCCTTTTAGACGGTCTTCTGAACGGCCTTGTCTACGCCCTCGTCGCTGCGGGACTCAGCATGATCTGGGGGGTTATGGACGTAATCAACTTCGCCCACGGCGAATTCCTCATGGTGGGCATGTACGTCAGCTACTGGATTGGCTTCTTTCTGAACGTGGATCCGCTCTTTTCATGGATCGCGTCGGGCATTTTTCTCTTCATCATGGGGGCTGTCACCTACAAACTCATAATCAAAAACAGCCTCGGAAAATCTGCCATGGCTCCCCTTCTTGCCACCTTCGGACTCTCCATGGTATTAAAAAACTTCTGCATGAACCGCTTTACTCCAAACTTCAGGCTACTTTCCGGCACCATTATGGAGGGCAAAACCATAACTGTCGGCGGCGCCATTCTCTCCGTGCCCCAGCTTGCCACTGCCCTCTTTGCCCTGGTGGTTCTGGGCGCGCTCTACTGGATGCTGAAGCGGACAAGGCTGGGCTGGGCCATCCAGGCCGCGGCCATGGACAGCGAGGCGGCGGAGCTCATGGGCATAAAGACCGAAAACATCTACCTTCTGGTGTTCGGCATCGGCGGCGCCTGCGTGGGCATCACCGGCGGCCTCATGACATCCTACCTTGCGGTCTACCCCGAGGTGGGGTCCCTGTTCAGCCTGATAGCCTTCGTGGTGGTGGCCCTGGGAGGATTCGGAAGCATCCCCGGCGCGCTGCTGGCCGCCATTTTAATCGGCCTGGTGGAGTCCTTTTCAGGCTTTTACATTGCCGCCGTGGTGAAGTACGTGGCAGTCTTCGCCGTCTACCTGGCGGTAATCCTGATCCGGCCTAAGGGCCTCTTCGGGTGGTGAACAGCCCATGAATACCAAAAAAATCTCCGACCGGATATGGTATCTGCTGCTTGCGGGCGCCGTCTGCCTACCCTTCATTCCCGGCGGGGTGGGAAGCTCCTTTCACGGGCACGTCCTGACCATGATTTTCCTCTACGCCGCCATGGCCCAGGCCTGGAACATCATCAGCGGCTACTGCGGGCAGACTTCCTTCGGCCACGCCGTTTTCTTCGGCATAGGCGCCTACGGCGCGGCCATGGCCGTGGTTCAGTTCAACACCCTGCCCTGGTACGGCGCCCCCGTCGGGGCCCTTGCGGCGGCCGTCGTATCCGTGCTGGTCAGCGCCCCCTGCTTCAGGCTGAAGGGGCACTACTTCGCCATCGCCACCTTCGCCATAGTGGAGATCTTCAGCAGACTCTTCATGATCTGGAACGCCGTGGGCGGCGCCATAGGGCTCGATTACCCCATTCTGGAGGATGGATGGCGGAATTTTTCATGGTCGTCGGACAAAGACGGCTATTACCTGGGGGCCCTCTTCCTCTTCGCCCTCATCTTCGGCGTAGTCCGGTGGATTGAGTCCCACAGGATGGGATACTACCTAAGAGCTGTCAGAGAAGGCCAGGAAACGGCGGAATCCCTGGGCGTAAACAGCGCCGTCGTAAAACTCTCCGCCATGGCCCTTTCGGCGGGGCTGGCCGCCCTCTGCGGGGCCTTCTTCGCCCAGTACAACTACCGGGTGGACCCCCCCATGGTGATGTCCCTGGATATGTCCATGAAGTTTGTGCTTATAACCATTCTCGGCGGTCTGGGCACCTTCTGGGGGCCCCTGCTGGGAGCCGCGGTGCTTATTCCGCTGCAGGAATACACCAGAGCCTATCTGGCCCACCTGGGGTCAGGGGTGGACCTGATCATCTTCGGGCTTATCATCATCTTCACCATGATAAAGCAGCCCAAGGGGATAATGGGGCTCATCAGCGCCATATTCCTCAGGGACGGGGACAGACAGGCTGAAAGAGGTGATAAATAATGGCCCTCTTTGAAGTTAAAAACCTGACAAAGAAATTCGGCGCGCTGGCGGCGGTAAAGGACGTCTCCTTCCAGGTAGAAAGAGGAACCATCGTCGGCCTGATCGGCCCCAACGGCGCCGGCAAGACCACCCTCTTCAACTGCGCGGCAGGGCTTTTCAAGCCCACGTCGGGCAATATTTACATGGAGGGGCGGGAGATTACCAACTACCCGTCATGGAAGATAGCCAGGCTCGGCGTGGCCAGGACTTTTCAGGTGGTGCGGCCCCTGAAGGAGATGACCGTCCTGGAAAACATCCTGGTGGGCGCCTACATGAGGACGGCCAACCCCGCCGAGGCCCTGGAGATCGCCATACGGTGCATGGACGTATGCTTTCTTACGCCTAACATGAACAAGCGGGCCGGAGGGCTGACCATAGGCAACAAAAAGAGGCTCGAAGTAGCCCGGGCCCTGGCCACGGGGCCGAAGCTCATGATGCTGGACGAATCGGTGGCCGGCCTCACCTCCACGGAAGTGAAGGAGATGGTAAACGTTATCCTAAGGCTTCGGAAGGAGGGCGTGACCATCCTTATGGTGGAGCATATTATGGAGGCCATCATGCCCATCGCAGACAAGGTAGTTGTGCTGAACGGCGGCGAAAAACTCATTGAGGCCGCGCCCAAAGTGGTGGCCAACGACCCTGGCGTCATCACGGCCTACCTTGGCGAGAAATACAGCAAAAGGCTTCAGAAGGATTCGGATTCAAAGGAGGAAACAGACGATGGCCGCTATGCTTGAAGTCAGGGATATACACTGCGGCTACGACGGAACCCCCGTGCTCCACGGCGTCTCCCTGGAGGTAAGGGAGGGGGAGATTGTGGCCATAATCGGCGCCAACGGGGCGGGAAAATCCACCACCATGCGCGCCATCTGCGGCCTGATGCACCCAACCAGGGGACAGGTCCTGTTCGAGGGAGAGGATATCTCCCGCTCCCCGGCGTCGGTCAATATCCGCAGGGGCATAGCCTATATCCCGGAGGGACGAAGGCTTTTTCCCCGGCTTTCCATCAGGGAGAATCTTGAACTGGGCGCTTTTTCAGTGGGCAGCCGGGCCGAGATCGACAGGAGACTGGAGGAGATGTACGCCCTCTTCCCCATCCTGAAGACCAGAAGCTTCCAGACGGCGGAGACGCTGAGCGGCGGCGAACAGCAGATGTGCGCCATTGCGAGAGGACTCATGTCCGGGCCGAAGCTTATCCTTCTGGACGAACTCTCCCTGGGGCTCATGCCCAGCCTGGTGGAGAAGGTCTTCGAGACCGTAAAGCTGATCAACGAACAGGGAATAACGGTGCTTATAGTGGAACAGATGGTCCAGGAGGCCCTGGAGATCGCCAACAGAGGGTACGTCCTTCAGACGGGAAAAGTTGTCCACTCCGGCGACGCCAAAGAACTTCTGGACTCCGACGAGGTCAGAAAAGCCTACATGGGAATGTAAAACACTAAAGCCCCGAGGCGGGAAGGCCGCCCCGGGGCTGTTTTTATTCACTATGTTGTTTCTTATTTAGCGTACCCCTCGTAAAAATAGGACTGCTCCAGGCCTTTAAAAATAATACCCATATTGTCTGTATCCTGCGTAAGATTGGGCTCCAGAAGGCTTCTCAGCTCCAGATCATTTATGGGGCTTCTCTCCATGGCCTGAAGGTAGAGCGCCTTGTCCACATCCTGCCAGTTTACCCGCATTTTCAGTCCTTTAATGAGCATGAGGTCAAGCCAGATACGCATGGCTCTTCCGTTTCCCTCCATAAAAGGATGAGCTACATTCATCTCCACGTACTTGGCTATAATTTCGGGGAAAGACCCATCAGGCATTTTCTCTATTTTAACAAGGGCGTCTTCCAGATACAGGGCGCTCGCAAAGCGGAAACCGCCCTTTGAAATGTTTTTAGTCCGTATCTGCCCGGCAAAGTCACAGAGGCCGCCAAAGAGATGCAGATGAATTTGCATCAGCCCTTTTACGGTTCCCGACTCTATCTTTTTAATCTCCCCGGACTCAAACAGAGCGCGGGCTTTTTCCAGACTTTTTTCGTCCACGCTGTCCATGGCTGCATAACTCTCTTCCTAATTTTTAGCGACTTTGTACCCTATGGGTTCATTGTATAAGAAGTACCTCAAAAAGAGGTGCTGATAATTTTTATTATAACCGTAAATTCGTCAATAATTGCTCCTTACTATTTTTCCGTTGTAAAATGCTTCGTTTTTTCTTAGCTCGAAAAACTCCGTTTATTGAGTTTCGGTAGAAATGAGCTGAGCCGCCAGCTCTAAAGCATCCCCGGGCCAGAAGCACTCTGGCCGCGGGCGGTGAACGCCGGGAGTTCCGGCCTTGGGGCGGCAGTTCAGGACCTTATCAACCCATTGAGCGGGTATGGCGTCCAGACCGTACACGGCGCCCAGCAGCGCCCCGCAGATGGCTGCGTTGGTATCGGTGTCTCCGCCCCGCATGACCGTATCGACGACGCCGGCTTCAAAGCCCGGGGCATGGAGCAGCTGCCACAGGGCATTTCGGAATGCGATCAAGACCCAGCCCTGATGCCCCAGGTAGTCAGCCGCCGGCGCTTCGGCAGCCCCATGAATGGAGTCCATCAGGGCCGGATCGACTGCCAGGTCGGCAGCCCACTGTTTGATGCTCCGGTAGAGCTCTCCGGCCTCGCAGCCGGAGGCAACGGCGCGGGCAATCGCCATGGCAAAAAGCGCATTTGCCTGCAAACACACCGGATTAGGGTGGGTCAAAGCTGCATCCTGCCCGGCCCATTCGCCCACCGTCTCCAATGGGTAGTTGACTCCGAAAATGCCCAGGGGGCTTATTCGCATCATGGCCCCGTTGGCCTGGCTGTCGGGGCTTGGGTACCCCCTAAGAGCGGCGGAAATGGCCGCGCCGCGGTCGAAAGGGTCGGAGTCAAGCCAGAATTGATAGGCCCCAAGCGCGGCAACAGGATCGTAGCCTCCCCGCTCTGCCAACATTCGGGCCAGCAGCAGCGCCATCTCCGAGTCGTCCGTCGGCTGGCCGGCAATGGTGTTCCAAGTACCGCCGTCTGCCAGCTCACGGACGCCGTCAGGGTAAGTACGGCGGAT
>CAZXOD010000067.1:0-10556 GCA_964642285.1 uncultured Synergistaceae bacterium | reverse complement strand
TCCCTTCATGTAGAGCAGGGCTAAAATAGCAACCACCGCTGCGATAAGGCCTCCGGCGAGGAGAGGACGGAAGCGGATCCAGGCTATGGCGATAAGGAGCAGGCTCCAGGCCAGCCCCAGCAGGAAGGCCACAAGCCCCGTTCCGGCGCCTACGATGGTTCCCAGCAGGGGGATGACGTCGGCAACAACTGAAAGAGGGGCAAAGATGAGGCTGAGGCCCGTGATGACGAGAACAGTTCCCACCACCCTTATGATCCAGGCCATGACCGTATTCTCAGTTTTGGCGCCTTCGAACATGGTCTCGGGGCTGACCGTCCCCATCTCAAGCCTGCTGAAAGTGTACCCGTTGGAGGCTACAAACTCCTCAAAGGTGGAGCCGATTACCCTCGCCACAATGGAAATATCGGCGGGAGGCGTCTCCATGTAGGTTATCCTAACGTCGCCAACCTGGGGATTGCCGGGGTTCCCTCCCAGATAGACCGTATTTTCCCGGCCGTGGACAAAATCCGCACCCTTGCTGGAGTCCGACAGGAGCTTGGCGATCTCCTCCCGTTTTTCCTCAGAAAGCTCCACGGGCAGAGGCCGGGCGCCGCCAATTCCGTTTTTCAGAAACGGGGGAAGGGTGTAGGCGCCAAAATTTACCGTGGACGCCACAATGCTCTCATCCTCCACTCTGGCCAGGAGGGTGTTTCTGTTTCTGTACCGGATATCCTCAAACACGGAGGAGTCCACCGGGCGGCTGTTCCATTTGAGGTTGTAGGTGTAGGTGGTAACCGTCTCCTCCCCGCCGCCCAATTTTTTGCGGGTCTCGCGCCTGGAGGTCTCGACCCACTGGTAGTACTCCACCTTGCGGGCAAGCTTGACGGCCTGCTTTTCAACCCCGAAAGTCGAGTCCCGGAGGACGTCCTGAGTATCGGCCCTGCCCATGGCGTGGACAAGTTTGCCCTCGAAAGATGAATCGACCTTTGAAATATCCTTCATCTGCACTGTGAGCATCTGGGCCTCGCCGATGGCCCCTCCGGCCCTTACCGTGCGGCCTTCGTTCCAATACAGAAGCCATGAAGCCAGAACTATGAGGATGAGGCCCGTCACCACGCCTCCGAAAGATCTGCCTATACGGGTGAACCAGCTGGTCTGGGTTACCTTTTGATAAGCCATTTAAAATACCTCCCTTAGAATTTTTGCGGGTTCTCGTGAACCTCGCCCTTCTAATTTCATCATTTCAGCCGTTTTTTTCAACCACCCCCGCCCGTTAAGAAGGGGTGGGATTTCTAACCCTTGTCAGGGATTCAGCAGCTCTGCCGCCGCGGTGTAGTCCAAACTCTCCCGCTCCTCCCCCGCCATGAGGAAGAGCTGATACACAAGGTTGGCTATGGGCAGGGGAAGGTCTCCAGCCTCGGCGAGGGCGATTTTTAAATCCTTTTTCATGAGGGCCAGAGTGAAGCCCGGAGTGAAATCCGAGTTGACCAGTTTTTCAAACTTGGCGCTCAGGGCAGCCGACGCGCCGGTGCTGGCGGAAATTACCTCGAGCATTTTTCCCGGGTCCACGCCGAGTTTTTGGGCATAGCTTATCCCCTCGGCGGCAATCATGGTGTTGGCCGATACCATGATCTGGTTGATGGATTTAACAGCCTTCCCCGCCCCGGCCTCCCCCACCAAAAAAATTCTGGCCGCCATCTTTTCCAGAACGGGGCGAATCTCCTCCAGAACCCCTTCGTCTCCTCCTCCGATGATGGTGAGGGTACCGTCGGCGGCTCCCTTCACGCCGCCGCTGACGGGGGCGTCAAAAAACCGGACTCCCTTAGCGGCGTACCGCTCCGCCACATGGCGGGCGCAGCGGGGGGAGGCCGTGGACATTTCTATCACCACGGCCCCGGGCTTTATGGCCTCGTAAACATCGGGCGCGAGGAGCAGCTCTTCGATCTCCCGATCCGCGGGAAGGATGGTGATTATAATGTCGGCGCCCGCTACGGCTTCAGCAGGGGATGCCGAGACAACGGCGCCCAGCGACCGCAGCTCTTCCGCGGGAGCCGCGTTTCTGTGAATTGCCGTGTTCAGCGGGTATCCTGCCGCGACCAGGCGCTTAGCCATGGGAAGGCCCATTCTGCCGAGGCCTAAAAATGCTATATTCTTCATAGGTCAACCTCCTTAAAGGCTCCTGATTTTAATTTGTTTTGCTCTCTTTTTTTGTCTTTTGTACACTAAAAAACCTTGACTGTCCAGTAAAACGGCCATAATAGGGGTGCATTTTAGCCCCTTATGGGGCAAAATAGACCTGCCGAATCTATTTGAGATACGATTGGAGGCGCATGATTGCGATGCTTTACATCAGGGAAACAAAAGTCGGCCCCATGGCCATAGGCAGCGACGGCGAATGGATCACCCATCTCTACCTGCCGAAGAACACCGTCGGTCTGACGGACATCGGCAAAAAAGAACCCAAAGTTGTAAAGGAGGCCTTCAGACAGCTGAAGCTCTACCTTGACGGAAAGCTGAGGGAGTTTGACCTGCCGCTGAAGGCTGAGGGAACGGCCTTCATGGAGAGGGTTTGGGAGAAGCTTATGGAGGTGCCCTACGGCACTACGGCAAGCTACAAGGATCTGGCCATAGCGGCAGGCAATGAGAAGGCCGTGCGGGCCGTGGGGATGGCCAACGCCCGGAATCCCATCGCCATCTTCATCCCCTGCCACAGAATCATAGGCGCAAGCGGCAAACTGGTGGGCTACGGCGGAGGGCTTGAGCTTAAAACCTGGCTGATTGAAATGGAGGCCGCGACTTTGGGCAAAGACGCTAAGGCGCCTGGAGCTTAAAAGCCCCGCGGACAGAAAAAAGCCCCGCCCCCTGTTCGGAAGAGCGGGGCTTTTAATTTTTATGACGCCCGTCAGTCCACGGTGATCCTGCTCTTATTGTTGGCCTTCCAGACGTGGATTCCCAGGGCCACGCCGATGACGCCGTAGACCATGAAGGTTCTGAAGTATTCTCCCAGCAGGGCCTGGCCGAAGAGGGACTGGCCTATCTCAGGCGACATGATGAACATGGCGTTGAACAGCACAGTGCCGAAAATAGCGTGAGTTATGCTTGCCCTGGAAGTGGACGCGCCGCCCACCAGAATTGCCGCCACGGAGAACATCCCTATCTGGGTATGGGCGTTGTAGGTGTTGAGGGTGCCCATGTTCTGGAGGTAGATTATCTGCCCCCAGGCGGCCAGCACTGTGGAGATCATGGTGGCGATTATCCTCGTTCTGTCCACGTTGATTCCCGATACCTCCGCCGCGTGCTGGCTCTGCCCCACGGACCGGAAGTCCTGTCCCAGTTTTGTCTTCATGATTAGAACTGTGAAGGCGCAGAGTCCTATGATGAGCAGCCCCGTTACCACGGGGACCTTCCGGACCGTCATGAGGGCCGACCCCGTCATCATGGCGTGCACCGCCGCTCCCGCCGCCGCCAGGCAGAGCCCTCCGTTTACCGCCAGGGCGGGCAGGCTGTTGAGGTGCCCCCTCCCCCGCCTTGCGTTAAGCCAGTAACGGACCAACATCAGCGCCAGCAGGCCCAGGGCCGCGATGAGCAGGGCCTGGACGAAGGGTATCTGCCAGATGCTGTCGAGGGCGTACTTCAGGCCTCCCTGCTTCAGCGACATAAGGTCCACCGTCATCCGTATGCCCACGCCGTCGGGCTTTATCATGGGGTGTCCCGCCGGAACGGCGATGATCACTCCCACGGCGAAGAGGAAGATAAACTGGTAGATGCCGTTGGCGAAAAAGCCCACGATGAGGCTAGCTATCATCTCCTGCCCCCTGGTCTTGTTGTAGAGTCTGCCCGTAAGATAGCCGCAGAAGAGGGCCACTACCATGGCGACGACAAAACAGAAGGAGAGTCCCGACAGGCCGCCCATCTCGTAGTACCGGGCTATGGCGATGGCCGCCTGCCCAGACATGGCGCCTATGACTATTCCGAAGTTAAGCCCAAGCCCCGCCAGAACGGGAATGATCAGGGACAGAACCAGAAAGGAATTTCTGAATACCCGGCTTGAAAGCTCCGAGAAGAAGTAGCCCGCCGATACGCCGCTGGACACCATAAAGCCAAAAAGGGTAAAGGCCACGAAAATTATGGTCACCAGGTTTTCCAGCACCCACTCCCCCATGCCCCGGGATCTGCTGTCAAGTCCGTTCATCACTGCACACCTCTTTTAACCTGGGTAAGGGCGTATAGGATGATTCCGTTCTGGATGATCATCCTCATTATTTCCGACAGGTCCGTGCCCGCGAAGATCTCGTTAGTCACGGGTAGGGCCGTGGTGAGCAGCCCCTGGAAGAGCACCACGCCGATTACCACGTGGGATACTTTGGCCCTTGAGGCCGTGGCGCCCCCTATGAGCACCGCCGCCACCGCGGGAAAGGCCATCATCAGCGGCGCGGTGTACAGCTGGGCGTAGCCGTAGCTTTGGGAGTAGACAATGATGCCTATGGCCCCCAGAACGGTGGACAGCACATTGGCCAGAATTCTGTTTCTGTCGATATCAAGGCCCGCCGCCAGGGCGAACCTGGGGTTGATTCCCCCCGCGGAGATGGCGATTCCCGTCTTGGACCGGAAGAACATCCATACAAGGAAGGCAAAAAACGCGAAGGTCAAAAGAAGCCCCGTGGGAATTATGACGTCCCCCACGGTGAACCTCCAGAAATTATTCAGTATCTGGGCGCCCTCCACTGCGTCCAGCTGGATTGTCTCCCGGAGGCCCTGGCCGATAAACCAGCCCATCTTGGGGTTGCGGAAGGGAACCATAAGCCATGCCAGGCACATGAGGGCCACAATGGAAAATCCGCTGTAGGTGGCTATGGTCATCTCCGAGCCCTTGACGGCGTTCATCAGCTTGCCGTAGCCGTAGCCCACTACCGCCGCCAGGGGTATGGAGAGGGCGCAGGAGACAAGCAGCCACGCCATGCCCGTCATATTAAGCTCTATAGCGGATACAAGGCCCAGAAGACCGCAGACTATCCCCACGGGAAGGGCGAAGTTGGGGCCCGTGCCGGACTGGATCGCCGGGACCATAGCCAGCACCAGGATGCCGTTCATCCCGGCCCGCTTCAGGGTATCGCTAAGAAGGGTTGCCATGGAGATTCCGACGAAGTGCCCCGCAATAAGGGTAAATGCCCAGAAGACGGCGATTATCACCGTCGGGAGGCCGATTCCGCCAAAGATGCCGAGAGCGGATTTTATAACGCTGTTTCCGTTGCCGTTAATCTCTTCAGACACGGGCGGCGCCCCCTTCCGTGGAAGCAGTCTCCTGCTTGAGGCCGGCGCCGGACATCATGAGGCCGAAGTCCGCGTCGGAGGCGTCCGGGGGAAGTACCCCGGCAACCCTGCCCTCGCAGATTATTACTATTCTGTCGCAGATGCTCCTCAGCTCGGCGAGCTCGGAGGAGGTCATGATCACCGTCATGCCCTCTTCTTCGTTCAGCCTGAAGAGGAGATCGAGGATAAGCCTTTTAGCGCCCACGTCGATGCCCCTTGTGGGCTCGGAGACAAGCAGAACTTCCGGCTCCTGGGTGAGGGCCTTGGCGACGCACACTTTCTGCTGGTTTCCTCCGCTGAGGCTGCCCGCGTGCTGCGTGGGCGACTCGCACCGGATATCGAGCTCTTTAATCATCTTAAGGGCGTGGCGACGGATTTCGGCGTCGTCCTGCAGGGTGAAGGGGCCCGCCTTCTTTAAAAACTTATCGTTTACCTGCATGGCGGTGAAGGCGATGTTAAGCTCTATGGATTCGTTCAGCAGGAGGCCCACTCCCTTGCGGTCCTCGCTGACAAAGCCGAGGCCGGAGCGGATCGCTCCCCGGGGATCGTTCAGCTTAAGGGGTTTGCCCCGGAAGGTCGCCTCTCCCCTGGCGGGGTAAGCGCCCATGATTCCGTTGGCTATGCCCAGCTTTCCCTGGCCTGCCAGGCCGCCGATTCCCACAATTTCTCCCCTGCGGATTTCCAGGTCGATTCCCTTTACCCTCTCGCCGGGCATGCCCACGTGGAGATCCTTTATGCTGATGCAGATTTCGTCCGATATTCTGCGGGTTTCGGAATGGGCCCTGTCGATGGCTATTTTTCTGCCTATCATCAGGGAAGCTATCTCCACGGCGTTTGTGTCCTTTATATCCTTGGTGGCCACGTGTTCGCCGTCCCGCAGAATGGTCACCCTGTCCGCCACCGCGATGATTTCGTCAAGCCTGTGACTGATAAAAATAATGCCTATTCCCTTGGCGGCCAGCCTTTTTATCGCCGCCAGAAGATTTTTTGCCTCGCTTTCCGCGAGCACCGCCGTAGGTTCGTCGAAGACCAGAATTTTAATCCCCGTCTTGTCTATCTCCCGGGCGATCTCCACAAACTGCATGTGCCCCACGGGAAGTCCGGCGATGAGCGTAAACTCGTCAATGTTCATGTCCAGCTGGTCCAGTGCCTTGCGGGCGTCGGAATCCATGGCGGGCATGTCAAGGGTTTCCAGGGGTTTACCGAAGATTCCGGATACGGGATTGGAATAGGTGATCTCCCTGTTGATCTTGATGTTTTCGGTTATTGTGTAGCCGGGAATGAGCATGAACTCCTGGTGGACCATGCCTATTCCGGCGTCCATGGCCTCATGGGGAGATTTGAAATTAAGCTTCGTCCCGTCTATCAGGACGTCGCCTTCGTAGCCGCCGGTGCTGGTAATCACCGGCATTCCGAAAAGGATATTCATCAGCGTGGATTTTCCGGCGCCGTTCTCTCCGATGAGGGCGTGAATCTCCCCCTTCTGCACGCTGAAGGAGATGTCCGAAAGGACGGTGTTGCCGTAGTAGCTTTTGGAAATATTTTTGAACTGGAGAAGGTTATTGTTCAAACCGTTACCTCCTGTTTGCGGATAAACCAGGACGGACGTCCGGTCATGAGCAGGGGGCGGAGGAGTTCAACTCCTGCGGTCCGAGCGGGCGAAACTGCCCGCCCGAAGCCGCGGTTTTGTTGAAGTTTCCCTCCGCCCCCGTTGTGGTTCAAAGGCCTGGCGAATCTTCAGATCCGCCGGTTTACGCCTCCTGGTTCAGCGCCTCTCCTAGTAGGTGAGGAAGTCGATGAGGAAGAAGAGGAAGTTGTCGTAGGTCTTCCCCGCTTCGTCGACGTAGGGAGTGGTGCTGACCGGAACTTTGGCGTAGTCCGCCATGAGCTCCTCAAGCTTCTTTACGTCAAGCTTGCCGGCCTCGATCTCACCGTCCATGAGCTTCAGGGCGTACTCGGTGGAGGCCACGGTGATGGTCATGGCCGCGGGCACGGGCCAGGTGGAGAGCCTTCCCTCCATGCCTTTTTCCTTGAGAATTCTCCTGGTCTCATCGATCACGTGCTGCAGGTCGCCGGGCTTGGAGCTGTCCGACTCGATGCCCAGAGCCGCCGGGAAGCCATGGTAAGGCGAGGGGCAGCAGGGCTGGGGATAGATGGCTCCCGCGTCAACAACGGCCTTGATGAGGGGGATCTGCATGGAGCAGTTGGTGGAGAAGAAGGCGGTGTCCTTGCCGTACTTGGCCACCATCTTGGGCACGTCCTCAAGGATGAACTGCTGAGCGCCGGGGATTCCCGAGTCACCCGTGGGGTCCGGGGCTGTGGCGTCCACAAATTCAAGGCCGATCTCCTCGCACTTCTTCTTCATAAGGTCCCTGCGGGAGGAAAGAAGGGGCTGGGACATGTGCCTGGGGAAGGAGTAGTGGACAAAAACCTTGGCGCCCATCTTCTGGGACTGAACAGGAATAGTGTCTCCCATTTTGAGCTCGTCGGGCATGAGAATGAGCTGGGCTCTCTCGGCCACATCGGGGGGGTTCTCCTGGGGAGTGGCATAGACGATGAAGACATCATCCCTGGTCTCCAGCAGCTTGTCCACGGCGGCGTTGGTTCCGGGAACGGCCTGGTTGATGACAAGGCCCTTGATCTCAGGATCGTGAGCCAGCTTGGCAACTACGCTGACCATCTGCTCCTGCTCCGCCATGAAGTTGTCGGGCCATGTGACGTGAACTATCCTGTCGCCGTATTTTGCCTCCATCTCCTGGGCAGAACGATACTCTTCCTCGTTCTGGGAGACGGTATTGGTCACGATTGCCACCTTGCCCTTCGGGGCGGGCTTTTCCTCTTTCACGGGCTCTTTCTTTTCTTCGACTACGGGCTCTTCTTTCTTCTCGGCTACTACTTCCGCCTTTTTCTCGACCGGCGCCGGGGCAGGTGCCGGGGTCGGAGCCGGCTTTTCAGCCAGAAGGAAATAGCCTAGTCCTGCGAGTACTGCAATGACAATAAGATAACTTAAACCCTTTTTCATTCAGTTCCCTCCCTTTGATTTTTAATCGAGCAGCCGTTTCTGCTGAAACATAGTATCGCTACCATAATATTCCCTTAAGAAATTTAAGTCAATGCTTGCAAATTCTAAGAATACGCTCTTTTTCAACGTACAGCCTCGCTTAAGCCGGGTATTTTGCTATAATTTATGAAATGGAGGGGATGCTCATGATCGATCAGAAAAGACTCGCCGCGCTTACAGAAGAGCTTAAGAACAAGGGACTAGACGCCATCTACCTGGGGCCTTCCACGGACCTTGAATACATTACGGGCCTGGACACCCATCCCGACGAGAGGGTCAGGGGCCTGATGGTGGCCTCAGACGGCCGGTGCTTCGCCATGACTCCCCTGCTGTACAAGGAAGAAATGGTAAAGGCCTTCGGCGACGTACCCTACTACGCCGAGTGGGACGACCACGAGGGCTTCACCGACGCCTTCCGCAGGGGCTGCGAACACCTGGGCATAGCGGGCGGCAAAATAGCCTTCAACGACGGCGTCCGGGCAGTGGACATGCTTGCCGTCAGGGACGCCATGGACCTTAAGATGGAGAACGGCGCAAAGATTCTTGAGCCCCTGCGCTCCCGCAAGGATGAGGGGGAGCTGTCCCTCATGAGGAAGGCCTCCCGCATGGCGGACGATGTGGTCGGCATGCTGAGGGATTTCATCCGCCCGGGCATGACGGAGCGGCAGATCGCCCAAAAAATTCCCGATTTTTTCGAGGAAGCGGGCGCCGACGACAAATCCTTCTCCCCCATAGTGGCAAGCGGCCCCAACGGCTCCATGCCCCACTACGGCGGGGGACGCAGGGTTATTGAAGAAAACGACATCATAATCCTCGACCTTGGAGGACGTTACAAGTCCTACTGCTCCGACATCACCCGCACCCTGTTCACCGGGACCCCCTCCGACGAACAAAAACAAGTTTACGAGATTGTAAGGCAGGCCCAGGCGGCAGGAGAGGCGGCCGTTAAGCCCGGCGCTACCGGGCAGGATGTGGACAGAGCGGCCCGTAAGGTAATCGTTGACGCGGGGTACGGCAAGTATTTCTTCAACCGGGTGGGCCACGGCATAGGCATTGCGGTGCACGAATCCCCCTACATCATAGAGGGCAACGACAAGCCCCTGAAGCCGGGCAATGTCTTCAGCGTGGAGCCTGGCATCTACCTTCCCGGCAAGTTCGGCGTAAGAATAGAAAACCTGGTAGCGGTAAAACCCGACGGAACAGGAGAGGCGCTGAACAGCTTCCCCAGGGACCTGGAGTCGGTCTGCATCCGGGGGTAAGGGTAGGGGATTTTTGACGTTCTGAAGGGGCGGGAAAGTTCAATCCTCCAGCCCAAGGCGGCGCCTCACTTCATCAAGAGGGGAAGAGGCGCCGCCGTCGAGAAGGTACTCTTCATAGGCTGCCGCAGCAAGTGCGGCGTCCTACATATCGTCTATATATGCCTCGATAGCTTTGCGGGCATACCATGTTCTGGACCTGCCCGTCTTTCGCGCCAAAGCATCAAGGCGCGATGAGAGTTTTTCATCCAGTTGTATAGCAAGCATAGAAGCTCCTCCTCTCCTGCCATACAAGTATAGCATTGGAAGCCATTCCAATGAAGAAGATGCTTTACCGCAGAGTGTAATTCCTCGAAACGGAGGAGCTAGATTTGCTTTTCTCGGGCCAGGTCCCTCATGTCCGTTTGGGACGATAGTTTTAGTTGCGGTTTTCATGACCCTGAACAAACGTCAGAATAGCTGTCATCCCGAACGAATGTGAGGGATCCGGGTCTGATGGGGTGTCTTGAGACTCTAACGGTACTTGAATAATTGCAACCGTGGCCAAGGTAGTGCCGGGCTGAATTTTTTCTGTTTCCCAATGAACTTAGAAGATCTCATATATTAGTCCTCTATATAATAAAAGAGTCCAGGATTATGTCAGTGCATCTCTTGATTAATTTAGCTTTTCTCTCTCAAAGGCCAATCGCTCGAGTGTTCTACGAAAAGCTTCCACCTCACTTCGCATCAAGTGAACCCGATTTATATATGGCCAAGTACTCACCCCTCTTGAAGAAAAGTAAATTGCCATGTTGCTGAGGTGGGCAATTAAACTCTGCGCTTGAGTGTCATAGTCCTTGATATCTTCGGGAGGGAAGGGTAAATTATAGGCTGTTTTCTCTAGCGCTTCGATCACGGCCATCTCCTTGTTAATATGACCAATCAATGCCAGTTCTTCGTTATCATCGCGT
>CAZXOD010000066.1:0-10779 GCA_964642285.1 uncultured Synergistaceae bacterium | reverse complement strand
CCGTTTGGTCGCCTGCTTATGTCATCCCGAACGCCCTTAGGGCGGAGGGATCTGGTTTTGAATCTGGCTGTTTGAAAAACCAGGTTCAAATGCAGGTCCCTCAGGCAAAAACCGCCTTTCGGGGCGACAGGTTAAACTGTGCGTAGTTTGCTACAATAACAGACCGCTTCTGTCTTAGCTAACCGCCGTAGGCGCCGGCGAAGCCACGGATGCTGTTTCCCAGAAACTCCCTCTCCCTTTCCTTTATATCGGGCTCCATGTTCTTCCAGGCCGCCAGGAATGGGTCTTTTTCGATTAGCTCACTGAATATGGCCTCTTCGTCGTCGGGGCTCACCCCTCTTTTAAAAAGCTCTTTTACCGTATCCCTCCAGAATAAAATCTGGTCCCTGGCCATGGTCAGCAGCTCCGGGGCTCCTTCCGCCGCGCCGAAGTGGGAGTAGCAAATGCGGTTGCACCCCAGGGGGATGAGTTTTTCTATGGATTCCAGGGTGATGTCGGGGAAGAACCGGGGGGGCGTTGCGGGGCGTAGGTACGGAAAGGGCTCCTCCCCTTCCAGGAAAATTCCCGCCGCTTCTCCGGCAAAGAGGGTTTTTCCTTTCTTACCCTCGTCCAGAATGAAGCACCTATGATGGGATGCATGGCCGGGGGTTTCAATGGCCGTGATTCCTTCGGGGAGGTCCTTATCGTCCATGAGCGCCGCCTCGGGAAGAGGTTCAGGCTTCTCGTAGAGAAAGGCCGTTTCGCCAAGGGTCTTAACGCTGCCCTCCCAGAGGGCGGTGGGGTCGAGCAGATGAGGTATGCCCCTTGGGGAGACGGACATGGGCGCGCCGTAGTCGGCGTAGGCCAGAGGGGCCGCTCCGGCGTGATCGAGGTGGACGTGGGTCAGGAGCACGGCGTCAAGGCGGCCGCCTCCATGCTTTTCAATATTTTCCCTGACTATGGGCCATGTGGAGCCGGGACCGGTGTCCACTATGTAAGTTTTGTCATTTTCTTCGTCCCTTATGAGCCATGAGGAGATGAACCTCCTGAAGCCTCTCTTATTTACGGGAAGATCGATATTTACAAGTTTCATGGTTTTTTTCTCTCCTATTCTGAGATTACTACCTTCATTCCCTTAAAAACTCTTCTCTTAAGCTCTTCAAGCTCGTGATTGTACATCCGTACGCAGCCCTGGGTTATCATGGTTCCTATGGAGTTAGGATCGTGGGTGCCGTGGATGCCTATGCCCGACCAGCCCGGAGTTTTAAGACGGATAAACCAGGGGCCGTAGGCGCCGGGCGTGGGGCCGTTGCCGTCCTTGAAGTCGTAGGTCCAGGCAGTGGAATTCTGCACCTGCTGGACGGTGAAACTGCCGGTAGGCGTTCGGCTGTCCCCTACCATGCGCTTCTGGCCGCCGTTGGCGCCCACCGCTATGTTATAGGTGCGCTCCAGTCTTTTGCCATTATAAAGATACATCCTGTACTCCCCCTTGACCACGTGGAGCCAAAGACCGTCCGCCGCGGGCTTCACGGGCCTGTCCGGAACGGGGCCGGGCCGCTCCGGAACCGGAGGGACAGGGGGACGCAGGGATGTCTCCGCGGGCGTCTCCGGCAGGGGAATCGGTTCAGGCCGGATAATAGTAAGCAAGGGCTGTTCCGGCGCCGAGGTCCGCTGTTCCTGCGGAAGAGGTTCAAGAACAGGAGCGGTTTTGTCCTCATACAGGGAGTACCCCCAGTATCCCGAGAGAAAACCGGCAATGACAAGGACGAACGCGCCCCCGAACTTTAGCCAGGCGGACATGGATTTTTTACCGTAGTACATGCTTGAGCCTCCTTGAGGCGATGGCCGTTTTTTTAACAATAAAGATTTTATCATGGAAGAGAGAAAAAATTTATCTGCCTATACCTATTGCATTTCGGGGCTTCAACCCGTAAACTGCATGATGCTCAAAAACTTTTCAGGGAGGTGCAGTGGTGGAAAAGGAGTACCAGTTCAATCTTGAAAGGTATATTTCAAAAGAACGTTTCAGCCGCATCAGGGATTTTGCAGGGGATAAGGAGACTCCGTTTCTCGTTATCGACCTGGCGAAGATCGGGCAGAAGTACGACGAGCTTCTGGATACGCTGCCTTTCGCCAAAATTTACTACGCCGTCAAGGCGAACCCTCATGAGTCGGTCATCAGGATGCTTGTCGCTAAGGGAAGCAGTTTTGACATCGCCTCCATCTACGAGCTGGATCATGTTCTTGCTCTGGGCGCCGCCCCGGAGCGGTTGAGTTACGGAAACACCATAAAGAAGGCGAAGGATATCGCCTACGCCTATTCCAAAGGAGTGCGCCTCTTCGCCACAGACTCAGAGGGCGATCTGCGCAAACTTGCGGAAAACGCGCCCGGATCCAGGGTGTTCTTCAGGATACTGACCGATGGCAGGGGCGCGGACTGGCCTCTTTCCAGGAAGTTCGGCGCTCACCCCGACACAATTTACAAACTGATTCTGGCTGCCCGGGACCTGGGGCTGGTTCCCTGGGGAGTTTCATTCCACGTGGGCTCCCAGCAGCGGGATATCGGCCAGTGGGACCACGCCATCTCCACCTGCAGGTATCTTTTTGATTCAGTGGCGGAGCATGGCATCAAACTTAGGATGGTAAACCTGGGGGGGGGATTTCCCGCAAGCTACATCTCCCCTACTCATGAAACTGCCGTGTACGGCGCGGAGATTACCCGTTTTTTGAAGGACGACTTTGGTGAAAACCTTCCGGAGGTAATCCTCGAGCCCGGGAGGTATATGGCGGGAGACGCCGGAGTTCTGGTTACGGAAGTAGTGCTTGTTTCAAGAAAATCGGAGGCCAACCAGTACAGCTGGGTATACCTAGACGCGGGAAAGTTCGGCGGACTTATAGAGACGCTGGACGAGTCCATAAAATACCCTATCTATTCCGAGAAGACCGGCCCCTCTCAGGAGTGCATCCTCGCAGGCCCCACCTGCGACAGCATGGATATTCTTTACGAAAATGAAAAGTACGCCCTTCCCGCCTCTTTGGAGGAGGGAGACAGACTTTACTTTTTTACGGCGGGAGCCTACACCCAGAGCTATTCATCAGTGTGGTTCAACGGGTTTCCCCCGCTCAAGGCTTACGTTCTTGAGGATTGACGGGCGACGGGGTATCGCGGCCCGTCCCGGCCAAGAAAGGAGAATGCCCCTTGGAAACTCGCGAAAAAAGAGTTAACGAGCTCTGGATAACCGAAGAGCAGAGCGACCACATGAAGCTCAGCCTGAGGATCACGGACGTGCTCCTCAACAAGAAGAGCGACTATCAGGATATTCTGCTGGTGGAGACGCTGGAGTACGGCCGGGTGCTCATCCTGGACGGCGCCATCCAGATTACCGAGCGGGACGAGTTTTGCTATTCCGAGATGATGGCCCACGTGGCCCTCTGCTCCCATCCCGACCCCAAAAGGGTTTTAATCGTGGGCGGCGGCGACGGCGGCGTGCTCAGAGAGGTGTTGCGCCACAAAAACATCGAGAAGGCGACTCTCATTGACATCGACGAGGACGTAATCAACGCCTCGAAGAAATTCCTGCCGACCATCAACGTTGCCCTGGAAGACCCGAGGGCCGACGTGAGAAACATGGACGCCATGAAGTTTGTAAAGGAGGCCCGCGACGAGTTCGACGTAGCCATAGTGGACAGCACCGACCCCGTGGATTTTGCCGCGGGCCTCTTTCAGGCGCCCTTCTACAGGGATGTGCTGAACGCCCTTAAGAAGGACGGAATGCTGGTAGCCCAGACAGAATCCCCCTTTACTGACACTCATGTGGTAAAGGGCGCCTGGCGCGAGATGAGCTCCGTCTTTCCATTGGTGAGAATGTACTGGGGCGCCATGCCCACCTATCCCAGCGGAATGTGGACCTACACTCTGGGGAGCAAGGCCGCGGACCCGTCGGTCCCGGCGCGCCCTGCGCCGGAGGGAACGAAGTACTATACTTCCGAAATCCACAAGGCTAGCTTTGTTCTTCCGCCCTTTGTGGTTGATCTTTTGAAATAGAAACCAGGGGGCGGCAGTCTGCGCCCCCTTTATGTTTGATTACAGGGAGGCGCCATATAAACCCATGAGAATTTTAACAGCCCTTGGCGGCAACGCTATTTTGCAGCGGGGCCAAAAAGGCGGCGCGGAAGAACAGGCTGAAAGTGTCGAAAGAACCGTGGAACAGATAGTCCGTATGATCCAGGCAGGCCACAATGTAGTGGTTACTCACGGCAACGGGCCCCAGGTAGGCGCGATCCTTATCCAGAACGAACTTGGGAACTCCTCTGTCCCGGCCATGCCCATGGACGTCTGCGGCGCCGAGAGCCAGGGCATGATAGGCTATATGTTCTGCCAGAGCTTCCAGAACGTCTTCGAAAGGGAAGGCATGAAGGGGCATGAGGCCGCGTGTCTGGTAACCAGGGTTGAAGTTGACGCGGACGACCCAGCCTTCGCCAATCCCGCAAAGCCCGTGGGGCCATTTTATTCTGAAGAGGCGGCCGCGCTCCGTATGGACAAAACGGGAGAAACCTGGGCGGAAGACGCGGGGCGGGGCTGGAGGCGGGTGGTTCCCTCTCCCGAGCCAAAAGCCATCGTTGACGAAAAAGCCGTAAACACCCTTCTGGAGAGGGGCTTCACAATTATAGCCTCCGGCGGAGGCGGAATCCCGGTGATCCGGACTCCCGACGGCAGGTGGCAGGGCGTGGAGGCCGTCATCGACAAGGATTTGGCCGCGGAGCGTCTGGCCGCCGCCGTGGGAGCGGAGGTACTGATGATCCTCACCGACGTCAGGGGAGCGGCCATTAACTACGGCGGCCCGGATATGAAGTGGCTGGACAGGGTGACGGCTGACGAGCTGGATGCCTATGAAAGAGAAGGACATTTTAGGGCAGGCTCCATGGGGCCCAAGATAAGGGCGGCGATCAGGTTTATTAAAAACGGAGGGAAACGGGCCGTAATAGCGGGGCTGGAAGAAGCCCTGGAAGCCCTTGAAGGCAGAGCGGGAACTCAGGTAATAAAATAAAAGACACTAAAAAAGAGGGAAGACTTAAGCCTTCCCTCTTTTTTAGTTGCGCAATTACATGGTGATGAAGAGGTCCGCTCCGGGGCCCAGGGGCCAGCCCATGGTGAACCAGAAGACCAGAAGGGCCGTGAAGAGGATAAGATACAGGATACTGAAGGGAAGCTGGAGGGAGATAAGGGTCCCGATTCCCACTTCCTGATCCGGATCCGACTTGTACTGCTCGTAGAAACCAAGAATTACCGGGACGTAGTATGAGAGTGGCGCCAGGTTGTTGGTAACGGAGTCGCCGACCCGGTAGGCCGCCTGGGTAAGGGCGGGTGAGAAGCCCATCATGCCCAGCATGGGCACGAAGATGGGCGCCAAAATTAGCCACTTTGCCGAGCCGCTGGAGATGAACAGGTTTATAAATGTGGTCAGACACACGAAAGCGATAATAAGCTTGGCCCCCGTGAACTCCATATTCTTGAGCCATTCCGCCCCGTTGACCGCCAGAATAGTGGCAAGGTTGCTGGCATTAAATAGATGTATGAAGATGGCTGCCGGAAGAACAACCACCAGGAAGCTGATGCCGCCCTTAAGCCCTCGCTCCATCATCTTTGGTATGTCGGAGCCTTCTTTGATCACCTTTGCGCCGTAGCCATAGGCCACGCCCATGACAAAGAAGAGGCCGAAGAGTATGCCGGCCACGCTGGAAAGGAAGGGCGAAGAGGGAAGAATCTGGCCGTTGTCAGCTCTGAAAAAGGAGCCTTCAGGGAAGGTGAGCGCAAAGATCACCAGGATATAGCCAACGCACGCGTAGAGAGACCATTTAAGGCCCCTGTTTTCCACGTCGGTGACTCTGTGCTTTTCCAGTTCGGTAGCGTCCATAGTACCGCCATCATCGCCAAGGTATTTGCAGGTAATTTTCTCGGTGACGAAGGTGGTGACGAAAGCTACGACCACTGTAGCTACGACCATGAGATACCAGTTCATCAGAGGGTGGATAGGGCCGGGGATGTTCATGCCCTTGGCGGCTGATTCAGTGATGCCCGCAAGAAGGGCGTCGGTACCCGCAATAAAGAAGTTGGCCGTGAATCCTCCCTGGGCCGCGGCGTAACCGGCGGTGATGCCTATCCAGGGGTTTCGGCCCAGGGCCTTGAAGATAGCCGCGCCTATCATGGGAGTGAAGATGATGCCGGCGTCGGAGGCGAGGTTTGCGTTAATTCCGACAATGGCAAGAGCGAAGGTAACCAGATAGGAAGGGGCTCCGAGGATCGTCTTTCTCATAAGAGCAGAGATCATGCCCGACTGCTCCAGCAGTCCAATGCCCAGCGTCATGACGATGATCAGGCCCAGAGGGGGAAAGCCCGCGTAGATTTTCAGCAGGTCGGTGAAAACAACCCTCATGCTCTTGTAGTTAAGAAGGTTTACTACTTCGACCACCTTCTCCGCAGCCTCTTTGCCGCCGCCCGCCGCTGCGATGTACTTGACGGACATGCCCGCCCTGCCAAGCCACCAGGAAAGAGCCAGGATAATTCCGGAAAGAATAACAAACAGCCAGAACGGGTGAGGGAGTTTGTTGCCAACGATTTCAACTCCCTTAATGAAGCGCATGAGCAAGCCGCGCTTTTTTACTTCCGTTGCCTGCGACATAAAACAACCTCCTTCCAGTTTGAGCGCCGCCTTTCCCCGCTTAAGCGGGTTTGGCTACGCTTTCCGCCAGAGCGGCCATCAGCTCCGCCGACGGAAGAATTACTGTTTCGTCAAGGTCAAAAAACTCGTTGTGGTGCCCTGCCGCAATATCGCTGCCTATTATGAAGTACGCCGCTTTACCTCCTCCTTTCTGAACTTTTTTCATCATCCACGACACGTCTTCACTGCCGCCAAGTTCCACCGGGGGGAGCACCGTGGCAAAACTTTTTGACGCGGCGGCGGCCACGAGGGCTACCGCCTCTCTGTCGCCCAGGGCGTCCACCGCCGCTCCCATCCGCGAGGTGGACATTTCGACCCCATACATTGCGGCGGCGCCCCGGACAACCTCCATGGCTCTTTCATAGACGTAATCGTTTATGTTTTCCGCGCTGCCCCTGGTTTCCACTTTCATAACCGCTTCTGATGGTATTACGTTTCGACCTGTGCCGGCCTGCATATATCCTACGTTTACCCTGGTGGGGCCGTCTTTGTGGGGCGCTATTCCCGCAAGGGCAAGGGAGGCCGAACAGGCGGCGAGAAGGGCGTTTCTGCCCTCATTGGGAGCGCCTCCGGCGTGAGCGGCTCTGCCCTTGTAGGCTACGTCGAACTTGGTAGTGCAGAGGAAGCCCACCGCCTCGGGGGAGATAGCTCCGGTGGGGACCCCCATGCCTATATGAGCCCCGAAAAACCAGTCCACGTCGTCCAGAAGGCCCGACTCGGCTACGGCCATGCCACCCCGGACACCCTCTTCGGCGGGCTGGAAGACGAGCTTTATTACTCCCGTCAGTCCGTCTTTTCGGGCCTGGAGCATTTCCGCAAGAGCAAGGCCGATGGTCATGTGGGCGTCGTGGCCGCAGGAGTGCATGGCTCCTTTGTTTTTAGAGGCAAAGCCCTCCTTTGTGGGCCGGTGTTTTTCATCCCGGGACTCTGTGACGTCCACGGCGTCAATGTCGAAACGGAAAGCCGTCACGGGGCCGGAGCGGCCTGTGTCCAGAATGCCGGCGGCGCCGGTGTAGCCTTCCATTTTTTCAATCCAGGACGGATCCGCCCCCTGGGAGAGGGCTCTTTCGATATGGCCCGCGATGGCGTCTTCCGAAGGGCGGCCCATGACGGCGTCAGTGTTCAGAACCTGTTTGCCGACAAGTACCTCATACCCCAGAGAGTGCAGGATGCCGGCCACTCTGGCCGTGGTCCAGAACTCCGTCCAGCCTGTCTCGGCGTGGGCGTGAAATTCTCTTCTCAGTTCAGCGTATCTTTTGTTCGCGGCCTCTGTCATGGCAAGTCTCCGTTTTGTTACGCGCCAAGAAAGTCCATGGCGCAGTTAACCAAAACTTCCACGCCGATGGGGATTGCTTTTTCGTCCGGCAGGAAGCGGTTGTTGTGAAGAGGAGCCATGTCCTCTTTTGCGACTCCTTCCGGCCTGCAGCCAAGCCACAGGAAGCAGCCGGGAACTTTTCTGGTGAAAAAAGCGAAGTCCTCCCCTCCCAGGGCGGGTTTTTCCACATAGACAATATTCTCCTCCCCAATTACTTTGCCCAGGGTGGAGAAAACCCTTTTTGTCAGCGCCGGGTCGTTCATGAGAGGAGGATATCCCCTGATATACCTCATTTCGCAGTCGCCGCCCATTCCCCGGGCAATTCCGCCGGCAATGGCTTCGATTCTGCCGGGCATTTTCTCCTGGGTTTCAGGGTTGACCGTCCGGACGGTTCCCTCAAGAACGACTTCCTCAGCGATAACGTTGTATCTGTCGCCGCCTTTAATGGTTCCGATGGTTACCACTGCGGCGTCCAGGGGGCTTACGTTTCTGGAGACTATGGTCTGGAGGGCTGTAATGATCTGGGAGGCAATGGCGATAGCGTCCACCCCGTTATCGGGTTCTGAGCCATGGGCGCCCCTGCCCTTTACGGTGAGGAAGAGCCTGTCGGACGCTCCCATGAGAGCTCCTTCCTTTGTGCCTGCGGTACCTGTCTGCAGGGAAGGCCAGACATGGAGACCGATAATTCCGTCCACGTCCGGATTTTGGAGCACTCCGCCGTCTATCATTCCTGGAGCGCCTCCCGTGGGATTGAACTCCTCCGCGGGCTGAAAGACAAATTTAACCGTTCCATTGAAGCGGTCTTTGACTTCCGAAAGGACCAGGGCCGCCCCAAGGAGCACTGACGTGTGGACGTCGTGTCCGCAGGCGTGCATTACGCCCTTTACCTGCGAAGCACAGGGATGTCCCGTTTTCTCCTCCATGGGCAGGGCGTCCATATCGGCCCGGAGCGCGATGCAGGGGCCTTCCCCGGCGCCTTTAAGAACGCCGATCACGCCGTGGCCGCCTACTCCGGTTATTACCTTCATGCCCGTCTCTTTCAGCACAGACGCAACCAGTTCGGCGGTGGCGCTCTCCTCATTGCTGAGTTCCGGATTTTTGTGAATCCGGCACCGCAGATCCATTATTCTTTCCAGGCGTTGGGCCGTTATAGCCTTGAGTTCTGTCTGCATTTACATTCCTCCCGGAGAATATGCCCCGCCCCCGGGTAAGCTGCCGTTTCGACTAAGAGGGCGGAAGAGTTTTAAAAAACGAACGATTGCCTGATAAACTAACATAAGACCGCCGGTTTTACAACTCCGTTAAGAAACATAAAGACGGCAAAGGAAGGAGCGGAATTGAAAAAACCTCCGGGGGAAAGTCCCCGCCGGAGGTTCCGCAGCTATTTGCCGTTTCGTTTAAGCACTTCCTGCCATGTAATGAATGAATGATAGTATTCCATGTCCCCGTCGTCGAGGCCCCTGGAAATTTCTGTGATGTGGGTGTGTTTGGCCCCTATCTGTTCGAGGACATAATTAACTGCCTCCTCAGGCATGCTGTCCTCTCCGCAGGTGTAGATATCAAGAGCCATATATCCCACTTCCGGCCACGTGTGAATGGAGAGGTGGGATTCGCTGATCACTACCACGCCGCTGACTCCGTCCGGCGGAAACCGGTGAAATGACACGGACCAGACCTGGGTATTGGCTCTTCTCGCCGCCTCCACAAGAATTTCCTGCAGCCTGTCGACCTGTGAGATGACGGGGCCGCACCCTGAAGCCTCAACGATAAAATGGTACCCCTTCGGTGACATTTTTACCTCCTTCACGGGCAGAAATTTTCCCCGGGGGGAAAAAACGGCCGACCGGCAGTCTCACCGGGCGGCCTGATAATCCCAGATGCAGCGGGAATTATATCATAAAACGGAGAAAGAAAAACGATTAAAAAACGCTTTCGCCGGACTATCCACGAATAATAAAAAACCTGCCGGCAAAGTATTGCCGGCAGGCAGAAATATTGGTGGAGCTAAGGGGATTCGAACCCCTGACCTCTTGAATGCCATTCAAGCGCTCTCCCAGCTGAGCTATAGCCCCGGATGCACAACGGGAGTATTATAAGGAGGCAATCCGATTCTGTCAACCTTCGGGGCGGAAAAAACCAAAGTAAAACTTTTCAGCCCGCCAGCGCCCGCCCTTTTCTTTCAATCGCCTCCAATAGGGAGACGTAAGCCTTTTCAAAGGCCTCTAGTCCTTCTTCCAGCAGCTTCCCGGTTACTTTTTCCAGGGATATTCCCATGGCGTCAAGTTCGCCGAGCCTGAGCGCCATGCCCTCTCTGTCTGAGGCCGCCGTAAATGCGGGGGCGCCTTTTTGAAGAAATAATTCCATGGTGGCGGGAGGAATAGTATTTACAGTGTGGGGCCCGATGAGGGAGTCCACGTAGAGGGTGGGCGAATAGGAGGGATTTTTAGTCCCCGTGCTGGCCCAAAGGGGCCTCTGTACGGAGGCCCCTTTGGCGGCCAGAGTCTCCCAGCGGGGGCCTGAAAACATCTTCTCGAAGTCTGCGTAGGCCGATCTGGCGTTATCCACCGCAATTTTGCCCGTAAGAGGGCTTCCCGGCGCTTTTTCTTCAAGAATCTTATCCACGGCCGTATCCAACCTGCTCACGAACAGGGACGCTACTGAAGCCGTCCCGGAAATGTCCAGTCCCCGGGCAGCTCGTTCCTCAAGGCCCGCAATGTAGGCTTCCGCGGAGCCCCTGTACTGACTGCCCGAAAAAATAAGAGTTAC
>CAZXOD010000065.1:0-10971 GCA_964642285.1 uncultured Synergistaceae bacterium | reverse complement strand
CGCTGGAGTTGGCGCTTGGCGCCGCCACGGGCACGCCCGCCGCCGCAATAAGAGCAAGGGCCACGGGGTGGGAGGGCATTCTGACCGCCACCGTATTCAGGCCGGCGGTAACTTCCGCTGGCACCGTCCCAAGGGAGGGAAGCACGAGAGTAAGAGGCCCAGGCCAGAAGTACTCCATAAGGGCCTTCGCCCTCCCGGAGACCACCGCTACCCTTTCGGCGTCCCGGGGGGATGAGAAGTGGAGAATGAGGGGATTGTCCAGGGGGCGTCCCTTGGCGGCAAAGATTCGGGCCACCGCCGCCGGGTCCAGACCGTTGGCGCCCAGGCCGTAGACCGTCTCGGTGGGGAAGGCCACAAGCCGCCCGTCCCTGATGAGCCGGGCAGCCTCTTCAATAACGAAGGGCTGAGGATTCCAGGGATCCACGGATACCAGTCCCGAAAGGCTCAATTTATCTCACCTGCCATATATCGCCCCAGGAAGGCCCGCCTGAATTCAGGAAACCTGCCCTCAAGGATGGAGGCGCGCATCTCTTCCGCCAGCCGGATAAGAAATCTGAGGTTGTGCCAGCTGCAGAGCCGGGAGGCCAGGATCTCCCCTGACCGGTAGAGGTGCCGCAGGTATGCCCTGGTAAAAGTCCTGCACGCATAGCAGTCGCAGTCGCAGTCCACAGGGGTAAAATCCCGCTCGTACCTCTTTCCCTTGATGTTCATTGCGCCCCCGGGGGTGAAGAGGGTCCCGTTCCGGCCGTTTCTCGTGGGAAGGACGCAGTCGAACATATCAATGCCCCTGGCCACCGCCTCCACCAGGTTGTCGGGGCGGCCCACCCCCATGAGATACCGGGGCTTTTCCGGGGGCAGGAGGCCTTTCAGCCCGTCCAGGATGCGGTACATCTCCTCCGCCGGCTCCCCCACTGAGAGGCCCCCCACGGCGTAGCCGGGGAAGTCCATGGAGACTATCTCTTCGGCGGAACGGCGCCGGAGGTCCTCGAAGACGGACCCCTGGACGATGCCGAAGAGGGCCTGCTTCTCCTCTCCCCGCCACTCCCGGGCATGGGCCTCCCCGGACCCGGCGGCCCACAGGGTTGTGCGCCTCACCGCCTCCTCTGCGTCCTCCCGGGAGCAGGGGTAGGGGGCGCACTGATCGAAGGCCATGGCGATGTCGCTTCCCAGTTTCTTCTGAACCCTCATGGACCAGGCAGGGTTCATGAGGTGGAGGGAGCCGTCCAGGTGGGACCGGCACTCCACCCCTTCGTCGCTTATCCTGTTGAGGGAGGCCAGGGAGAACACCTGGAAGCCGCCGCTGTCGGTAAGTACGGGCCTGTCCCAGGCCATGAAGCGGTGAAGCCCTCCCGCCTCCCCGATCACGTCCTCTCCGGGACGAAGGTAGAGGTGATAGGTGTTGGAGAGGATGATCTGCGCCCCCATCTCCTCAAGTTCAAAGGGCGCCATGGCCTTCACCGTAGCCTGGGTTCCCACGGGCATGAAAACAGGAGTTTTGATTTCCCCCCGGGGGGTGGTAACAGTAGCGGCCCGGGCGCCCGTTTCGGGGCAGACGGCGTCCACCCTGAAGGAGAGGCCATCCTTCATTTTGCCTCCCCCTTCAAGTAGGGGTCTCCCCAGCCGAAAAGCCTGTGGGCGTTGGCGGAGACGGCCCTGGCGAGGTCTTCCAGCGGAACTCCCCTCACTTCGGCGGCCTTTTCGTAGACGTACCGCACAAAGGCGGGCTCATTTCTCTTTCCCCGCAGGGGTACGGGAGCAAGGAAGGGAGAGTCGGTCTCCAAAAGTATCCTGTCACCGGGAAGGGAGCGGAAGAGTTTTCTGAGTTCCTCGTTTCTGGCGAAGGTCAGGGGGCCCGCGAAGGAGAGAAAATACCCCGTCTCAAGAAAAAACTCGGCGTCCCGCTCCGTGCCGGAAAAGCAGTGGATTACTCCCCTGCCCCTGGAGGCCTCTTCCTCCCTGAAGACCTGTACTATATCTCCATAGGATTCCCGGCCGTGGACTATCAGGGGAAGGCCCGATTCAATGGACCAGCGGATATGGGCCCTGAAGGAGGCGATCTGCTGATCTCTGGGGGAGTAGTTGTAGTGGTAGTCAAGTCCGGTCTCGCCGATGGCAATCACCTCCGGCAGGTCCGCTAAACTTTTGAGTTCGCAGGGAATGCCTTCCCCCTCGCCGGAACAGGAGGGGATGGAGGAGGCCTCATGGGGATGGACTCCGGCGGCGGAGAAGACGCCCAGGGAGGCGTATTTTTTTGCCGTGGCCGCCGCCAGGATGCTGGTTGAGAGATCGCTTCCAGCAAGCATCATTCTGGCCACGCCCGATGCGGCGGCCCTTTTCAGGATGGGGGCCGCGTCAGCGTACTCTTTTCTTCCTTCAATCACATGACAATGGGTATCGGCAAAAAATAGCCGCCCCTTTGTTCTGCTGTCATCTTTCATTGCTCATACCTCTTTTTCTCTGCAAAAAAACCGGGAGACTCCGGCCCCGCGGCCGAAGGCTCCCGTAAAACGGACCCCTGCCGTCGGTCAGCTGACCCTACTGCCCAGAGGAATATCCCTGTCGGGAGTCAGAAGCGACAGAGCCGTATCGGCGCTGTCGCTTGCCGCCAGGAGCATGCCGTTGCTCTCCACGCCGTAGAGCTTCGCGGGCTTCAGGTTGACTACGACCACAATTCGTTTGCCCACCAGCTCTTCGGGAGCGTAAAACTTCTTGATGCCCGCCACGATGGTCCTCTTTTCATAGCCGAGGTCCACGGAGAGCTTGATCAGCTTCTTTGACCCGGGAATCTCCTCCACGGCGAGAATTTGGGCCACCCTGAGCTCCGACGACCTGAAGACTCCTATGTCGATCTGCTCCTCGTGCTCCGGCTCCACCGGGACGGCAGCGGCGGGCGCTTTTTGCCCGTCCCGGGCCTCTTTTTCCTTCCTCCAGGCGACCATGTCTATCCTTGGGAAGAGGACTCTGCCCTTGTTTACCTTTACTTCGCCGGGCCGATCGCCCCACGCAAAGCCGTCCAGAGAGAAGGCCAGGGGATCTCCCTCAAGGCCCAGCTGCTCCCAGAGCTTTCTGGATGTATCGGGCATAAAGGGCGCCGCAAGAAGGGCGCTCAGCCGCAGAACGTCCCACAGGGTGTTGAGGACCCTGTGCAGGTCTTCCTCCTTACCTTCCTTTGCCAGCTTCCAGGGCATGGTCTCGTCGATATACTTGTTCCCCCGGCTTATGAAGGCCCAGATGGATTTCAGGGCCTCGTCGAAGGCGAAGTCCGAGATTTTTTTGTCGGCCGTCTCCAGAGTCTTTCCGGCCAGGGCCGAGACTTCTTTTTCAATCTCCCCCGGCGCGGGCGCTGGGGGGAGGACGCCGCCGCAGAAGTTATCCACCATCTGGAGGGTTCTGTTGAGGAGGTTGCCCAAGTCGTTGGCAAGGTCGGAGTTTATCCTGCCCGCCAGGGCCGCTTCGGAAAAGTCGCCGTCCAGGCCGAAGGGCACCTCCCGGAGCAGGAAGTACCGGAAGGCGTCCCTGCCGTAGCGCTCCACCATTTCGAAGGGGTTGACCACGTTGCCCTTGGACTTGGACATCTTCTCCCCCTCCACGGTCCACCATCCGTGGGCGAAGACGGTCACCGGAGGGTTGATCCCCAGGGCCAGCAGCATAATGGGCCATACGACACAGTGAAAGCGGATGATGTCCTTGCCCACCAGGTGATGAACCGCCGGCCAGAACTTCGCGAACTTTTCCCGGTCGTCCAGGTAGCCGCAAGCGGTCACATAGTTGATGAGGGCGTCGAACCATACGTAGACCACGTGAGCGTCGTCCCCCGGCACTGGTATGCCCCATTTCAGGGTGGTCCTGGAGACGGACTGGTCCCTCACTCCGCTCCTCAGGAAGCTTACTATCTCGTTGTATCTGCTGCGGGGCATCACTCCCCGGAGGTTTTTCTCGTAGTACTCCAGAAGCTGGGGCACGTATTTGGACGCCCTGAAGAAGTAGCTCTCCTCCTCCATCATCTGGAGGGGCCGTTTGCAGTCGGGGCAGGTCTTGTCTTCGCCCATGCCGCTCTCAGGCACGTAGGTCTCGCAGGGGACGCAGTACCATCCCTGATACTTGCCCTTGTAGATATCCCCCTGGTCCATGAGCTGCTTAAAGATCGCCTGCACCGTCCTGAAATGGCGCTCCTCGGTGGTGCGGATAAAGTCGTCGTTGGAGATGTCCAGCGCCGTCCAGAGCTCCCTGAAGTTCAAAACCGTGCGGTCGGCGAGCTCCATGGGGGTGAGTCCCTTTTCCTGGGCGCTCTGCTGGATCTTCTGTCCGTGCTCGTCCGTGCCGGTGAGGAACATGACGTCGAAGCCCTTCATTCGCTTGTAGCGGCACATAACGTCGGCTGCGATGGTTGTATAGGCATGCCCTATGTGGGGGGTATCGTTGACATAATAGATAGGCGTGGTTAGATAAAAATTCCCTTTGTTCTGACTTGCGTTTTCCGGCATGGAACTCCCTCCTGCTGTCTGGCCTGATTTATTCCTCTCGCTCCGGGGCGAAAAGAAAGGATTTTACCTCATTTTTCGATAAACCATACTCCCTGGAGACGATTTTGACAACCTCCCGGGAGGGGACTCCGTCGCGGGCCATTTCAAGGGCCCTCTCTTTCCACTCTCCCTCTTCCGCCCTTTCGGGAGAGGCTCCCTCTACGACCAGGACCAGCTCTCCCCTCACTCCTCCGGCCGCCGATTCGGCCAGCTCAGTCAGGGTTCCCCTCCTGGCCTCCTCGTAAAGCTTGCTGATCTCCCGGACCAGGGCCGCCCTCCTGTCGCCCAGGGCAGCGGCGCAGTGCCGAAGATGCTTCTCCGCCTTGTGGGGGGAGACATAAAAGATAAGGGTGAACTCCAGGGACGCAAGGGACGCCAGAGCTTTTTCCCTTTCTCCCGCCTTGTCGGGCAGGAAGCCGTAAAAAAGGAAAGGGTGAGTTTTCAGCCCCGAGAGGACCAGCGCCGGAACAAAGGCGGTGGGCCCGGGAAGGACCGTTATATCCATTCCCTCGTCGATGCACCTTCTGATTATTTCGGAGCCGGGGTCGGAGATCCCTGGCGTCCCGGCGTCGGATATAAGGGCGATCTTCTTCCCATCCGCCAGCATGGCCAGGAGCTGCTCCGTCCTTCCTTTCTCGTTGTGGGCATGATAGGACACAAGAGGGACGGAGATGCCGAAGTGGCGCAGCATGGGCCCCGAGACCCTGGTGTCCTCGCAGGCGATGATGTCGGCATCTGCCAGGGTCTCCAGGGCTCTTGCCGATATATCCCCGAGATTTCCCACCGGGGTGGGGATTATGGCGAGAGGCATGGCAGTCCCTCCTTAGTATAGGCCGAGAGGAGCTCTTCTGTGTACCCGCCCCGGCCGTCTTCGATAAACAGCGGCGGCTCCACCGTCATTCCCCGCCTTCCTCCCCTGAGGGCCTCCACCAGCACCACGGAGGCCTTTCTGCCGGGAAGGGGGTGCACAAAGCGGATCCTCTTGGGCTCCAGCCCCTTTTCCGAAAGCTCCGCCATAAGCTCGGCGGTCCTGTCCGCCCTGAATACCACGTACATCCTTCCCCTGTGCTTAAGAAGCCGTCTTCCGGCTTCTGAGACGTCCGCAAGAGAGCAGAGGTCGCCGTGCCGGGCCGCCCGCTCTGCCGGCGACGCGCTGGGCCTTCCCCTGCCCGGTTCTTCGTAGGGGGGGTTGGCCACTACGCAGTGGAAGGACTGGGGAGGAAAGAGAGGGCTCGGCTCCCGGAGGTCGCCCCTGTGAAAGGACGCCCTGTCGCCCAGTCCGTTGATAAGGGCGTTCTCCCTGGCCAGAGCGACCAGATCCTCCTGAATTTCCAGCCCCGCCACGGAAACATGAGGAAAACGGAGAGCCAGTATAAGGGCGACGGCGCCGGTGGCGCACCCAAGCTCCGCCGCACTTGCGCCCTTGCCCGGAAAAGTGTCCCTGACGTAGGCGGCAAGGAGGATTGTGTCCACGTTAACTCTCGGACCCGCCTCAGGCTGGCGGAGGGTGAGGGCCCCGAAGAGGACGTCGTCCCTGGTAACGGTCACTGCCCCGCCCCCGTTGAAAAGGCGCTCCCCCGCCGTTCCGGCGGATCGGTCCAGTCCTCGGCCTTCATGCCCACCACGGCGGACAGGCCTGGTTCGGAGAGGGTCACCCCGTAGAGGATGTCCGCCCTCTCCATGGTGGCCCGCCGGTGGGTCATGACGATGAGCTGGATCCCCTTCCCCCTGCCCGAGGGCGACGCGTACTCCCTGGCAAGGTCGCCGAACCGCAGCAGGTTTGACTCGTCAAGGGCAGCGTCCACCTCGTCGAGTACTGCCAGAGGCGCACCGGCGGCCTCCATGGAGGCAAAGAGGTAGGCTATGGCCGTCAGGGACTGCTCTCCTCCCGAAAGCTGGGCCAGGTTCTGAAGGTGTTTGCCCGGCGGCCGGGCCTCGATCTCCACCCCCGAGTCCCAGGGGGAGGACGCTTCTTCTTTTTCCATCTCATCCTCCGCCGGAGACTCCGGGGCCTGGAGGCGAAGACGGGCCTCCCCTCCGCCAAAGAGCCTCTGGAAGAGGGCGTTGAATCGTTCGTTGATCTTCTCAAGGGCGTCGCTGAAGAGGGCGCCCACGTGGCGGTCCGTCTCCGAGATGAGCTCTCTGAGGCCTGAGATGGCCGACCTGACGTCGGAAAGCTGGTCCTCAAGAAAGGCTATGCGGCCCTCCAGAGAGCTGTTCTCGGACAGAACGCCCCACTCCACAGGCTCCAGGGCCTTCAGCTCCCGCTCCAGCCTGCGGACTGCTGAGGAAGCCGCGTCTCCTTCAGCGACAGTAGGCGCTTCCGCCGGAACGTAGGGGTATTGGCCGTCCCAGGTCTCCACCAGGCGCAGAAGCTCCCCCGCCAGGTTTTCCCGCCTGGCCGCAAGGGTCTTCCCTTTTTCCTCCGTCCCGGCCGACCTCTCCAGAGCCTGGTCCAGCCTCACTGAAGCCTTTTTCAGGCGGAGTTCGAGGTCCTTCTCTTTTTTAAGGAGGACCTCCAGGGCGGCGTCCGCCCTGCGGACTTCTCCGGCAATAACTCCCTGCTCAAGCCCCCACTTTTTAAGCCGGTCAAGCTCCCCTCCCTCTCTGGTGAGGAGGCTTTCCTTTTCGCTCCCCAACCGGGCAAGGCGGTCTCCCACCTGATCAAGCTCCGCCGCTGCCCTGGCTTTCAGGTCCGCGGCGGCGGCCAGACGCTCGGCAATTAGTGCCCGGGCGCTCTCGGCGGCGGCCAGGCGTCCGGAGAGGGATGGGCCGTCCTCTTCCTCAGGGGTCTCCCCGGCCCGGGAGGAGAGGGCCTTCATTTCATTGCCGATAGCGGAGAGGCGCTCCCTCCATGACTCCATATCCTCCTCCGCCCCGCGGCGCTCCTTTTCAAGGCGCTCCAGGGAGGCCGTCTCAAGGTCCCTGTCCCGCTTTTTTTCATCAAAGGCGCTCTTTGCCCTTCTCAGCTCAAGGCTGAGCGCCTCTTTCTCCGCTCCCCGGGCCCGCTCGGCGGCCTCCTCTTTTTCAAGGGACGCTCCAAGGGCTGTCGCTGCGCTCCTTACTTCCTCCAACCTGTCCAGGCATTCCTGGATTTTGCGGCGCCGTTCAATGGCCCCCTCCGTCTGTCTGCCCCTTCCGCCGCTGACGGTGCCAGAGGAGAGAAAGACCTCCCCCTCCAGGGTAACCACGGGCCAGCGGACGCCGGAGGCGGCCAGGGACGACCCGACGGCATAGTCCCGGACGATGAGAAGGTCGCCCAAAAGGTGATGAACACAGTCTTTCCATTCATCCCGGGGCGAAACCAGATCAAAGGCCCAGCCCACGACCCCGTCGGCGGGGAGGAGGGCCGATCTGTCGGGGCGGCGGGGGCGGCTTTTATCCAGGGGCAGAAAAGTGGCCCGGCCCGCTCTCCGTTCCTTCAGCATATCAATGCAGACGCCCGCGTCAGAGAGGTTTTCCACAAAAACCCAGTACTGCCTGCCTCCGAGGTAGGCCTCCAGGGCCCGGGCTGCGGAGGGGGGGCATGTGAAGGTCTCCGCCGCCACCGCCAGGTTGACCTGGAGCCTGCCCAGGCGGCCCGCGGAGACGAGGAATCTCACCGGTTCAGGGTAGGAGGAGCTTTCGGCGTTCTTAAGGTCCTCGGCGGCTGCCTCCAGCGACGTCGCCTCTCTGCGGGCCTGCTGGAGGGCGGCGGCGGTCTTCCGGCTTGAGGCAAAGGCCTCGCCGTGAGCCTCTATTATCTCCGTTTCCCTCTTTTCAAGGGCCGCTATCTTCTTCTCTGTTTCATCTATTTCCTTTTCCAGGGCGGCCAGAACATGGCCGGTCTCCTCCATGCGGGCCGCGCAGCTCGCTAAAAAAGCCTCCCTGGCGTCCATGCCCGACTTAAGAGTGTCCTTCTCCGCGCCGAGGGCCGAAAGGGCCCGGGATCGGGACTGCTTCCTCTCCTTCTCTCTCTCGAAGGCCTCCCTGAGCTCCTCCATCCTGGCGGCAAGGCCGTCCCTTTCCTCGGCGGCGGCTTTTAGCTCCAGGGACAACTTCTCCTCCCTGGATTGAATTTCATCCCTTTCGGCTGCTATTTCGCCTCTGCGGAGAAGGAGCGCCTCCTCCTCTCCGGCGAGAGGGCCCCGCCTCGACCGCATCTCCCTCACAGCGGCGGCGGCGGCAAAGCAGCTTCTCTGAATTTCCTCCCTTTTGCGCCCAAGCTCTTCCCGGGCCCTGACAAGCCTTTCGGTCTCTCCCGCGAGGACGTCTCCATCGGCAAGAAGCCGGCTCCGGCCCTCTTTCCACAGGTTTTTCCACCGGAGTCCGGAGCCTGCCTCCTCCTCCAACGCGGCTATTTCGAGGTCAAGAGCCCCGATGCTTTCCTCCCCCGTCCGCCTCCTGTGGAAGTAGCAGACCTTTCTTTGTTCCTCCAGGCTGTCCCGGATAATTTTTGCCCTGGACGCCAGCTCCACGGCGGGAGCGATCTCGTCCCTGCGATTGGAAAGCTCCGCCGCGAGGGCCTCAAGCCTCAGGCTCTCTTCCTCCGCCGCTAGCAGCTTGCCCGCCGCCTCGTTCCTCTTGCGCCGGTAGCGGTCGATCCCAAAGAGCAGGTCGAGATAGGCCCTCCGCTGGGAGGGCCTTTGACGGATGGCCTCCGCCACCTCTCCCTGGCCGATGAAGGCAAACTGGTCGCCCTCTAGCTTCCACTGCCTTTTAACATCGTCGAGGTCGGAGAGTCTGGTCCTGGCGCCGTCAACGGTGATCACCGCCCCCGTCTCGTGGGAGTAGCTTCTCCTGAGGAGGCAGCCCGGCGCGCCGGGGCCGCCGTCCTCCCTCAGCGTAAGGCTCACCTCCGTTCTGGAGGCCGCCAGGACGGAGGCGCTTCCCGAGAAGAGGAGGTCTCCCTGCCTGGCAATTCTCAGGCGCTGAAGGCCGCCGTCGCCGAGAACCCACCGGAGGGCGTCGAGGAGGTTGCTCTTTCCGCTTCCGTTGGGGCCGACGATGGCGGTGAGTCCCCGGGAAAAGAGGAGTTCCTGAGGGGTTCCGAAGCTCTTGAAGCCCTTAAGATGAAGACGTTCTATATACAACTGGACGGGCCTCCCGGCTTTCCATCTGCCCTATTCTCCGCTCCACCAGCTCAAGGCTGCCCTGGGCCTCCAGCCGGAACTTGCTCCAGGCAAATTCCGGCGCCGCCGCCAGAAAGATCCTCCTGCCAAGCTCCTCCTCCCACAGTGGAAGATAGGTATCGAAAATGTGCTGGGCCACCGCGGGGCTGGCCTCCAGCAGCAGGGCGTCCGAGCGGTTGGAAAGAGCCACCTTTCTGAGAAAGCGCTTAATGGCCATGGATACGGAGTCCTCTCTGAGAACCCACCCGGAGCCGCCGCAGAAGGGACAGCTCCTCGCGAGGGTGGAACGGATATCCGGCCTTGCCCGCTTCCTGGTTATCTCCACAAGCCCCAGCCGGGAGACTCCGAAAATTCTGGCCCTGTACCGGTCGTTGCGGAACACTTCCTCCAGGCGGGCGAGAAGAGCGTCCCTGTCCTCCTCGTAGTCCATGTCGATGAAGTCGATGACCACTATGCCGCCGATGGCCCTCAGCCGAAGCTGTCTGGCTATCTCGTCCGCCGCCTCCAGATTCGTGTCGAGGACGGTATGGCGGAGATCGGTCCTGCCTATGAACTTGCCCGTATTAACGTCGATAACCGTCAGCGCCTCGGTGTAATCGATGATCAGGTATGCGCCGGACTTCAGCCAGACCCTGCGCTCCAGGGCGGCCTCGATCTCCTTCTCGATTCCGTAGAATTCGAAGAGGGGAACGGAGCCGTCGTAGAGGCTCACCTCGGGAGAGTCGTCCCCGGTGAAGAGGGAGAGGTTGCTCTTAACGCTCCCGTACTCCTCCTCCCCGTCTACAATGATCTCCGATACGGAGTCGGTAAGCTCGTCCCGGAGCACTCTGCCCAGCAGGCCCAGGTCCCGGTAGAGGAGGCACGGCGCGGACTGCACCCTGCCGTTGTGCTCGATCTCCCTCCAGAGGGCGAGGAGCCCTTCCAGGTCGTGGGCCAGGCTCTCTTCATCAACGCCCTCGGCGGCGGTTCTGACAATGATGCCGTAGTCCTCTCCCCGAAGCTCCCGGGCGATGGCCTTCAGCCTTTTCCGCTCGTCCTCCTCCCGGATCCTCTTGGAAACTCCCGCCTCCTGGCCGTTGGGGACCAGCACCATGTAGCGCCCGGGAAGGGAGATTCTGGAGGTCACCCTGGCGCCCTTGTTCTTTCTCGCCGTCTTGGTCACCTGGACCAGCAGCTCCAGGTTAGGGCGGAGGTCCACGCCCCTGGCGTCGTTAAGGTAGAGGAAGGCGTTTCTGCCGTCCCCCAGGTTGACGAAGGAAGCGTGAATTCCCGGGAGGACGCTCTCCACCCGGGCCTTGTAGATCTCTCCCGCCTTCTGCCGCTCCCACATCCGCTCC
>CAZXOD010000064.1:0-11000 GCA_964642285.1 uncultured Synergistaceae bacterium | reverse complement strand
GCCCTTTTGAACCAAAAGGAGTGGGTCCCCATGCTTCTAATCGACTCCAAAGCCCAATATCAAAAGGGGATTGGGGCAGACGGCGCCATTAACGACAATCCTTCGCCGGGCCTGCCCACGACGGGAAAGAGCCTTGGCTCTGCCCTGGGCGGATTCGGAGCCAAACTGGACTCCATCGGGGGAGGGAAGAGCTCCGCAGGGGACGGCAACTTCACCGCACTGTGGATAGAGTACAAAATTGCCTCGCCGGGACAGGATGAGGAGGTAATACGGCGGGAGATCTTCGACCTTTCAGGCCCCGCCCGGCGTATCGGCGCCAGGGCCCCTTCAGAATTCAGGATATCTGAGGAGGACAGGCTCCATCGCGCCGCTGCCCTTCTTACCGCTACGGACATAACGATCCTGCCCGGCAGGCCCTCTGAGGCGTTTTTGCTTCACTCCTACGCAAAATCCCTGCTGGACCTGCGGGAGAAAGTACGGGCCGCCGCGAAGGTCGCGGAAGGGGGGGCTTCGGAGGAACTTCTCCGGGACCTTGAGCTCTCCTTCGCCCTTCCCGCCCTGCCCCAGCCCCTTTGGCTCGCGGCGGTCAGGGATTCGTGGCGCAGGGAGGGCGCAGGCCTTTTTACCGCAATGCCCCTGATCCTTGCGTGGCACTCGGGAGTGCGGTTCGACCCTGAGCTAGACAATTTGGCCTTCGAGGCCTTCGATATAGTAAGCAATCCGGCGGAGGTCTACGGCGAGGGAGAGGCCTTCAAGGAGCGCCTCGCTCAGGGAGTGCTGGACACCAACGCCGAGGCCATGATTATGAGGGAGGCCTTCCGGGTTGGCGAAAGCCGGGGCAACGCCGGAGAGGCCTTCGACAAGTCCCTTAAGGAGGGCGTTCCCTGGGTTCTGATAAAATCCCCGGACGACCCGCTGCTGAGCGAGCTTCCCGCCGACGCCGGAGCCCGCATAAGCGCGGCTCTTGCTGCGGGCCTGGTGATTGCGGCGCCCCGTCCGGGAGGAGCCGGGAAGTATGATGACTTTGCCTGGTGGCAGATCGACGCGGCTACGGGGGAGACTCTGGGCATAGGCCCTATGGGCTGGGGAAGCGAGTTTGTGGAGTACGCAATTCTGCTTTCCTTTCCGTTTGTGGCAGCAGGGACGTTCATAGGCTGCATGGGACATCCCGGCGGTTGGACAAAGGCCAGTTTTGTCAAAATATTCGGCTGCGTGCTGCTGTCGAGTATCGCTTCCAAGGCCCTTCTGCTTCCGTTATTTCTGCCCGGTACGGCCGGCGTTGCAGTAGGTATTGCAGGCTCGTTGATGTCGGCGGGAGGAGGGATTTTTTCCGCTTTTGTCGATTAGCACCCAGGCTTAACAAGGAGGTTTTGACATGAACCTTAAAGACTTTTTTAAAAAAAGAGTCTTCATTTTACTGGTGCTTTTTCTTACCGCCCTATTAGCCCCGCCTACAGCGGCGGGAGCCTCAAGATCGGGGCTGAACATCGCCCTGGCGGCCCTGGGGGGAAGGGTAGAGAGCCGGACCCCCCAGAGAGACGACAAATCCTTCGCGGCGGCCAATCTGATCGACGGGCTCCGCTCCCAGACTATCGGCGGGGACACGAACTTTTTCGACCCCGTAGGCTGGAGGGCGGCGGACAAACAGTTTCCCCAGGAGCTCGTCTTCTCTTTCTACGAGGGCAGAGAGGCCTTGATAGACACAATGATAATCGATACTCTGTCCATAGGCACTCTTGAAGGGGGCGTCCCAAAGCCGGATCGCTTCCCCGCCGAAGTGGAGGTACTTCTTTCCTCTTCGGAAAAACCTGAGGATTTCTCCCCCGTCGCCTCCCAGGTATTGCCGCCCCTGGCCGGGGAGCACGTCGTAAGCTTCCCTCCCGCCCCGGCCCGATATGTGATGCTGCGGATTCACTCCACTCAGGGCGGGGAGCCCCCGCAGCTTGCGGAAGTTAAGATTCTGGAGGCCGCTCCCCCCTCAAGGTCCATCCTGGCGGACATGCCTCTTGACATTGCGAGCTCCGCCCTGGGAGGGGCAATGGTGTGGTTTACATCAGGCAAATTCAGAGAATCCGCAGGAAATCTTCTATGGGACGACGGTCACTGGAAATCCTACGACAACAGCTTTCCCCAGGAATTTGTCCTGGCCTTCAACGGAGACAGGCCCGCCCGGATAGAAAAAGTGGTTCTTGAGGCGACCGGCGATCCCAAGTCTCTCCCCGGCGAGGCCGTTCTTTATATCTCCGACGCTTCTCAACCGGTCGGCTTCAGGGAGGCGGGGCGGGTAAGATTCTCCCCGGACGAAGAGACCCTTGAAATCCCCGTGGGGATGGCGGGGCGTTTTTTAAAGCTTGAAATCCTGGATAATCACGGAGCAAGGAACACAACCCTTGGGCGAATCCGTGTGTTCGAGGAACGGGACGGGGACATGCTTTCCGTCCTCTCCGCCCACTTCGACGAGGGCTCTCTCCAGGGCGAAGACACGGTGGCCGGGGCTCCCACAGAGGAGACGGAGCTCAACGATACGCCTGAACAGGCCGTTAAGCTGGCCCCCGGGGCAGTTGCCAGAGGAACCCTTTCGCCTCCCGGAGACGTGGACTTTTACAGCTTCTCCGTTGAGGGGGAGGAGCCCCGCCTCGTTAAAGCGGACCTTACAGGGCGGGTATTCGCCGTGCTTTTCGACGACGAGGGCAGACCCCTTGAAGAGGGAGGCCCCGTAAGGCCGGGGGCGGACCAGGGAAGACTTCTCAACCCGGGGGAGTATTTTCTGAAAGTCTTCAAACCTCCCTTCTCTGTCCTGCTCATGTGGGACGCCAGCGGCAGCATGGAGGCCATGATGAGGAGGCTGGAGGCGGCGGTATCGGAATATTTTGCCGCCCTTCCCCCTGAGACCTCCGTCAACATGATAGAGTTTGCGGACAAGCCCAGAGTGCTGCTGCCCTCCTTTTCCTCGGACGGCGCCGAACTTACCGCCTCCATGGAGGGTTCCTTCAAAGCGGGCATGGGCTCCGCCCTTTACGACGCCATGGCGGAAGGACTTGGCCTTCTGGAGCGGGAGGGAGGCGACAGGGCCATGGTCATCTTCAGCGACGGCGGAACCCAGGGGAGCAAAACAAACGCCTGGGAAATATGGGATAAAATCGGCCCCCTGGGAGTCCGGATCTACACCCTGGGCTTCGGCGCCTCCCTGGACGACTGGAACGGCGAGGCGGGCACAAGCAACGAGAGAATGTTGAAACATTTCGCTCTTGCAGGGGGCGGACGCTACCTGAGAGTGCAGTCGGAGGAAGAGCTCTCCGACCTCTACCGGCAGATCGCAGCGGACCTGGAGGGGGACGGTACCTATTCCGTGGCGGTCCGGATTAGCGGCGGATCGGGCCTGCTGAACGTTGCGGCGGAGGCCCCCGGCATACCGGAAATCGAGAAAAAACTGGCCCCGGTGATCGAGCTGGTGTTCGACGCATCCGGCTCCATGAACAGGCGCATAGGCGATAAAAACTCCCCCAGGAGGATCGACCTGGCCAAAAAATCCCTGGCCGAGGTGGTGGACTCCATGCCCGGGGACGCCATTGTAGCCCTGCGGGTCTTCGGCCACAGGATCAGGGAGGGCAGAAAGGGCGACTGTCAGGATACGGAGCTGCTGATACCCTTCGGCCCCCTGGACAGGACAAAGCTCAAGAAGGCGGTGAGCGGCATAAAGGCCCTCGGGACCACGCCCATAGCCTATTCCCTTAAAAAGGCCGGGGAGGACCTACCCCCGGGCCCCGGAGAGCGCCGGATTCTGCTGATCACCGACGGCAAGGAGGAGTGCGGGGGCGACCCGGCGGGGGCAGTAGAAGAACTGCGCCGGTCCGGCATCAACGTTCGGGTGGACGTGGTGGGCTTCGACCTTGAGGACGAGTCGGACAGGGAGGCCAGCAGGAAGGTGGCGGAGGTCTCCGGGGGAGTCTTCTTCGACACCCTGGACGGAGAAGGGCTGAAGGAGAGCATTTTAAAGACCATGAACCCCGTCTACGAAGTGATCAGCGCGGGAGGGGAAGTCATCGCCCGGGGCTCTGCAGGAGGCGGCCCCGTCAAAGTTCCCGAGGGGGAGTACAGAGTGTCGCTGAACCTGGCCGACGGACCCCATGTCATCGGCGGCGTGAAAATAGAGTACGGCCTGACGACTACCATAAGCCTGGGTACGGAAAAAGGCAGAATCATCCATAAAATAAAGGTAAAATAACTATAATTCACATCAAAATTGCTTTTAGTATGTTTTTTGTCTCCTCAAAAAATACCATAATCAAGAAAACCCCGCCTCCAGAATTAACAGGGCGGGGTTTTTGCTTTTGTTTAAGTTTCGTTAGTTTCTATTTTAAAACAGCGGGCTTGTTCGTTTCCTCAAATCTGAAGGTATTTACCAGGCTCCTAAGATCCATGGACAGTCCGGCCAACTCTTCCGACCCTCTGGCAACCCTGTCGGAGGCCGCGGAGACTTCCTTCATCTGTTCCCTCACCATATCCGACGAAGCGGAGGCGGCGCTCACCTGGACGGTTATGCTCTGCACAGCGCCGGCTATCTCCTCGCTCGACGCCGCCTGCTCTTCCGATACCGCGGCCAAATCCTGCGTCGCAAGGGAGATCCGGGACAGAATCTCTATCATGCCGCTGATGGTATTTTTCGTATCCTCGGCCATGACGCTCGATTCCTTGGCGTGTTCCGCGCTCTTTTCAGAAGAAGCGACCGCTTTATCAAGATCGCGGGTAATCAGCCCTGCAAGCTCCGTAATCCTCTTGGCCGCGTCGTTGCTCTCCTCCGCCAGCTTGCGGACTTCTTCCGCTACGACGGCAAAACCCCGGCCAGCTTCGCCTGCGCGAGCCGCCTCAATAGCTGCATTCAGCGCCAACAGGTTAGTCTGGTCGGCAATTCCGCCTATCCGGTCCACAAAACCCTGGATTTCTCTTGCGCGGTCGCCCAGGCTTTTGGCCTCTTCGGCGGACCGAAGCGTCTCCCGAGACACCATGTTAATACTATCGGCCACCTTTTCTGCGGCCTCCATTCCCATTTCTCCCTCGCGCCGCGCATTCTCCACATCAGACGCCATCTCAGTGCTCCTGATCGCCGAAGACTGAGCTCCGCCTGCGACTTCCTCCGCCGAGGAGTTTATCTCGCCGGAAGCGGAGGCCAGGCTTTCCATCTGCGCGGATACCTGGTCCACTCCCATCCGGGATTCGGCAACTCCGGCGCTCGTCTCCTCCGCAAGGGCGGAAAAATCTTCGGCGGATTCTCCCAGTCGTCCCGCAGCCCCGGCCACTCTTTGAACCAGCTCCCTGGTTTTGCCGATGAAGTCGTTGAAGAAGCCGGCCATCTCCCCCATCTCGTTTTTAGTTGTAATGTCAAAGCGGATGGTAAGATCGCCCTCGCTCTTCTGTAGGAGTCCGTTGATCATTTTCAGGGGACGGCCCACTCTGATAACGAAAAGCACCAGGGACCACAGAGCTAGAAGGGCCACCAAGACCGCCATGGAGATAATGGCCGTCAGATACATATCTCCTCTTTTTACATACAGTTCGACGGTATCGGACGTACGCCTGTCGAGCATGCCGAAAAAATCGTTGATAGGCTTCATTATCTTTGCTTTTTCAGCATGGTAGCCCGTATCATGAAGAATTCGGGCGGCCGTCTGAGGATCGGGATCTCCCTTCACTGTATAATTCCCGGCTCCGTCGGCGAAAAGCCCCTTTACGGCATTCATGGCGATTACTTCGGTTTTGATCAGGTTATCCGAATTTCTCTCGGACTCATGCAGTTTTTCAAATTCAGCTTCGCTAAAACCCAGCTCTTTCATGATCTGGTCAAGGGCTTTCGCCCGGCCAGCCGGTCTCGGGGCGTCTCCGTAATTTACCACTAAATCCCAGTAGATTTTATGGTATTCCTCGGGCCTTGCCTTTACGCCCGACCGGATAGCTACTACGTCGTTATACATCTTTTCATACCGATCGTCGCCTGTGACAACGTAAGCCCTGGCCAGCCGGGTAAGGTCGTCGGAGCTCTGGCGAAGCTCATCGGCTGCCAGATAGGATTGATAGCGATTTTCCTGGGCCCCTATCAAATTCTGCTGATTAATGAACAGTAAGGAAGTAAAGGCCGCAATGGCAACAAGCAGCGCTACTATGCTGGAATTAATGAGCCCGAACGACGTGCGAATTTTCATCAAATCTCTCCTTGTCGGTTTGTACGGCAGGTTATGGAAGCATATTTACACACGATCGGCGGGCTTGCCGCTATGGCCCTTCGAAAGTTAACTGTATAAACTAAAAAATCTTACGTAACATTGCAATGTCTCAAAAACGATGCGCTTTCTCTTATCAAAACGAAACAGCTTATATTACAACTTAACAATATTGTCAATTCCGCGGTCGGCGTAATAAAATATAATCATCGGGGCATCGGGAGACAAGCCCCTGCGGCGCCTGGGACGACACCGCTGTCCCGCCAAAAAACGAACCCCTAAGTTGACAGATCCTGAAACCTTCTGTACCATGTTCATCATACTAAATCCCGGAGAGAAGGAGGCGGCGCAGGCTATGTCAGAAGTTAACCGTTCAGCAGCAGCTCTTTTTGCCATGATGATGCGCAGCGACCCTCCTGAAGCCGGGGGCGCATAGTTTCGCGCGTCTTTGAGCTTCAGCCGGGGGTCTTCCTATAGGGAGGCCCCCGGCTTTTTTTATGGCTGAATATAAATCAGGAGGGTTTAACTTATGCATAACGCAGCTTTTCGCATTGACGAGGGTACTTTTTCGCAGGTCAACGAGTTTTTAACGGACCCGGCAAACGCCGCCCTGGCCGATCTGCGGCGGGTGGTGAGCAAGTTCGGTTCCGTAAGCGAGATCAACGAGCGGGCGAGGGAGGCCGGAAGGGTGGAGAGCCTCGTAAAAAAATTGGAGCGGATCAACTCGCCCTTCCTTAAGGATATTGAATGGCTGGCCTCGGCGCGGGATGATGGGAAGTTCGTCTCCCTGTCCGACTACCGGTCCGGGGTGAACCCGGAGCGGCCCGTCTGGGATTACGATCACTCCAACGCCGCCACCCTGGAGATAAGCGCCATGCAGTACTTCCCCTGGCTCGCGGCCCAGGCCCGCCAGTGCGTTGAGAAGGAAGAGGTACTGCCGGGGCGGTTTATCCGGGTGCGGAAGATGAAGGAGTCGGAGGCCGACGGAGGAGATCTTCCGGCGGTGCACGCCGCCCTTAAAATCCTTGGCGCCTCCTGTGTGGAGACGCTGGACACCAAGGGTACCGACGGCTCAAACATTCATCTTAACGGACCGGAGACTATCACGGGCTACTTCGGGGGCATAGGCCAGCCCAACGGCCACCCTCTCCGCTGGGCGGAGGAGGCTCTTTACTACTACGTAAACTACGGCGTGGACGAGGTTTTGAATATCAACCCCGGCACCGTCTTCCTGGGCTACCTTCTTTACAAGCTGGGTGTGAATATCCGGTTTAAAATCTCCGTCTTCATGGGCAACGACAACCCCTACGCCGTGCTATGGACGCTGCTGGCCGCCCGGCTCTTCGCCAGGGACGACGGCTCCACCCCCCTGGCCGGGTTCAACCTGTCCAACTCCATCGACGACGGGCACATTGTCAAGGCAGCGGAGATCCGCAGAGCCCTGGGCCTGGAGGATCACGTAAGAATCGAGCATCACATAACCGAGACGCGGAAGAGCATTGTCCGTCAGCCCTACAATCGCAGGGATGGCCTGTTGGAGCTTGTTAAAACCGTGCCCAACATCTCGGCTAAGCACGAGGGAGGCAATCCTGAGGACGAACAGGGCCTTGCCCATCCTTCCGATATCCTGGACTACTTCCGGGATAAAAAGGAAGTGGAGGCGTCCGGCGAGATGGAGCTGCTGAAACAGAACTACCTGCTGAAGCATAAGGCGACCAACGACACGGCGGCGGCCCTCACAAAGGCGGGGCTCTCCTTTATAGCGGCGGGAGCCCACAGACTGTAAACCCGCGGGGGGCCTGCCGGCCCCCCGTAATTTTTTAATAAGGGAATAAAAAATCTGAACCGGAGTTGGCAATAAAAACCTTTTTAAGGGTATACTATCTCTCAATATGGGTGTATTTTGTGAGGTATCCATGTCCCTTAAAAGAAAGGTATTCCTTTACATCTTATTCACAATATTATGTCTGCTCACCATAATGAGCGGCAGCTCCAGCTATCTTACCCTTAAGGCTTTTGAGGACGTGGAGCGCCGGTTTTTTGAGCAATCCATGGACAGGGTTCACAACAGGCTTACGGCGGAACTCAATACTGTAGGCGGATACGCGGCCGACTGGGGCGCATGGGACAGCCTGTACCTTTTCATGGAAAACAGAGACCTCTCCACTTTTCCCGAGATGATAGACTCCATGACGTTAAGGGCCCTGGACCTGGATTTCATTGCCATTTTCGACGCCGACCTGTCGCCCGTCGTCGCCTATACGGCCTCCGAAACCGGAGGGAGCATGCCCTTTGCCGCCCCAGCTATGGACGGGCTTCGGGCGATGGCGGGGGAATTGAACGACGCCGCCCTGGAAGGCCCCTTTCAGGACCTCATGTACATAGGCGGCGAAATTTACCTGACCGGCGTCAGCCCCATACTGTTTACCAACCGCATGGGAACGCCCAGAGGCTTTCTGATGGTCGGGGCCGGCCTGAAAAACAGGGCTCCTGCGATTGAAGCCAGCCTGGGGACAAAGTTCACAGTTTCTCCCTCCGAGGGCGCCGGCCGGCTCCCGTCGGGGGAGACCGGCATTACGCCCCTGGATGACAGGACAGCGACGGTCAGGCGGCAGTGGGAAAAAATCCTGCCTTCCTCTACGCCTATGGACGTAGTTACCGTTCAGTCGAGACCTATCTACAGCACGGGACGGATGGCGGTATTTCATTCCTACCTCTGGATTTTTCTTGTGGGCGGCGTAATCCTGGCCGTAGTCATGATTCTTCTGAACACCCTTGTTTTAAAAAGGATCGAGGAGCTGCGGTCCGTCTCGGAGCAAATCCTGAGCGAAGGCACAGTGGCTCTGCGGGCGCCGGATGCAGGAGGCAGGGATGAGATCTCCGTTCTTTCATCCACCTTCAACACCCTGCTGGATACGCTGGAAAACCTTCTGTCCGATATCCCCGGCGTTCTTTTCATATGCGACCCCGACGGCAAAGTGCTTATCGCAAACGCCGAGGCCAGGAAAGTCCTGGGCCTGGAAAAACGGGGCCCCCTTCCCGACGCCCTGGTTACGTCTATCTTAAAACCATCCTCAAGCGGGGGCAAATACGGCAATAAAGACTTTCTGTCCGACCAGTCCGACCCTTTAAACCGGGAGGCCTACGAGGCGAGCATTGTCAGGCCTGACGGAACCGCCATCCCGGTTGAGGTCAGGTGGCATGAGATAATCTACGGAAAGCGTCCCATGGTGCTCTTCCTGGCCAGAGATATAACCGAACGCAAAAGCTTTGAACAGCGTCTTGCCAGAAAGGCCTATTACGACGATCTGACCGGCCTTCCCAACAGGGCGGCCTTCATAGAGGACCTGAACAGACACCTGCGGGCAAAGGGCAGTGCCGGAGACGCCATGTCGGCGGCAGTAATAAATCTTGACCGGTTCAAGCTGATAAACGAGCAGGTGGGCAACGCCAACGGCGACAGGATTATGCTCATAATCACCCGGCGGATCGGGGCAGCCATTGATTCGACAATAAGGCTCTACCGGACGGGCGGAGATGAATTCTCCCTCCTGATACCTCTGCCTCCTATTCTGCTGAAGGAAAAGGCCGAAGAGCTTATGAAAAAAGTCCACGGAGCCATCAGCGAACCTTGTCCCGTGGGGAACGACATAATCTACCCGAGTGCGGGGATTGGCTTTCTTGCCAATGTGGACGAATACGCCACATCCACGGGAGTGGTAAATACGGCTCAGATGGCCCTGCAAAAGGCAAAGAAATCAGGACTGGGCATGACCCACTACTACTTCAGCGAGGACAGCTCCCAGACGCCCTCTGCTGTGAATATCCTCCGCATGAGCGCGGAGATGAACTCGGGCCTGGCCTCGGGAGAGTTTATACCCTACTTCCAGCCTATTTACTCCACCACCGAGGGTAAAATAGTCGGCTTCGAAACACTGGCCCGATGGAAGCATCCCCATAGGGGAATGCTCCAGCCGGCGGACTTCATGCCTGTAGCCGAAGACAGCGGACTCGTAGGAAAGATCGATATGCAGATAATGGAGGATGCCATCAGGGCCTCCGGGGAACTTAGGACCCGCAACCCCGGGGACAGAATTTTCTTCTCATCCAACGGCTCAGCCGCCTTTTTCCAGATGCCGGAGATGGAAAGCGTAGTGGAAGCTTTTCTGAAAAAAACCGGCGTTGACCCGTCCCTTTACGTTCTGGAGATAACGGAAAACCTGCTTATCGAAAATCTTGACGAGGTAAGGGGCAAACTCGAGAGACTGAAGGAGACCGGAATAAACATAGCTCTTGACGATTTCGGTACGGGCTACTCCTCCCTGCACTACATCAACCAGCTTCCCCTGGACTACCTGAAGCTGGACAGATCCTTTGTGTCCAGGCTTTTTGAATCGAAAAAAGAACAGCGCCTTCTGAAGACCATCATCAACATGTCCGTAGAGCTGGAACTGGATATAATAGTAGAAGGAGTGGAGACCACCAGGCAGCTTGAATGGCTGAATAAGGTGGGGTGCGGCAAAGTCCAGGGCTTCCTGATCTCGAAACCGCTGTCCTGGGAGGCCGTTAAAACCATGATAGGAGGAGGAAGCGGACAGTGAACCGCGTATGTAAAACAAATTTCTTAGCCGTACTTTTTCTTCTGGTCTGCCTTCTGCCGGCTCCCGTCCGGGCGGACTGTTCCGAAGTCAGAGCCGCCATCCTGTTTCTGGGCGACCTGCAGAGCCAAATGCTGCCCGTAGATCGGAAGAGCACACGTCTGAACTCCAGTCACTCCGCGAAATC
>CAZXOD010000063.1:0-11002 GCA_964642285.1 uncultured Synergistaceae bacterium | reverse complement strand
ACCGCCGCCACCGACCGGCCCGCCCTCCGCACCGCTTCAGCAAGGGGTCGCAGGTCTGGAAAACCAAGGGCTGTCTCGCCGGAGGGAGCGATGACCCTGATGGATTCATACTCCCCAAGCAGGCCTTCCAGTGCGGCAACCGCCCCGGGGGCGTCCCCCATCCTTCCTGGCGCCACCCGATAAAACACCGGAATATCAAGCTTTTCAGCCAGGAGCAACCCCTCCATATCAGGAAGGACTCCCGTAAACATCAACTCCTCCATGGAGGCAGGCAGTTGAACCGCCACGCCGCCGCCGGCCTCGGCGGTGCGAAGCCCCGGGAAGCGGGCAGAAAGAAAGGGAAGGGCCGCTCTTCCGGCCGGGAAGGTATCCGGGATAAAAAGCACAGGAGCAGAGAGAGGAGCCCCCAGGGCCTTAGCCGCCTCTCCCGGAAGGCCCAACGACCGACCGTAATAGACGGGCAAAACGCCAAGGGAGAGCTGTTCGCCGGTGAGCTCCGACACCATCAGGCCGGTGGCGCCCGCCCCGTGCAGCTCCTGCCAGGCTTCCCCGGTCTCCCTGCCCGAGCCGGCGGCAAGGGAGACCACGTCCCTGAAGTCGAGCAGTATCCCGGCGGTTTTTGACGCCCGCTCCGCCCACATACGGGGGCCAAGGGCAATAAAAGACAAAATAAAAAGAACGATAACCAGGCAGAGGCCTGGATTAAAACGGACTTCTCCGAGGGCGGACAACCTCTTCTTCATAGCGAATTCCTCCATTGATCAGCAAGGGAAAAACCAAGAGACTCCAACATTTTGCCCAGCCTGCACAGAGGCAGGCCGACCACGTTGAAATAGTCTCCCCGGATTGCCTCGATCATAAGGGCGCCCCGGCCCTGAATTGCGTAGGCGCCGGCCTTGTCGTCCCCCTCGCCGCTTTCCGCATAGGCCGTCAGAGCCTCCTCCGACAGCCGTCTGAAGGCCACCTCCGTGACCTCCGCCTCTGTCTCCGATCCCCGGGGGCACACTGCGGTCACACCGGTATAGACATGGTGGACGGAGCCGTTCAGGAGCTTCAGCATGGAGAGGGCATCGTCCCTGTCCGTCGGTTTTCCGAGGATGCGCCCCCCGGCGACCACTACCGTGTCGGCGGCCACCACCCATCCTCCGGGACGGCTCCTGGCTACCGATAGCGCCTTCTCCCTGGAGATCCTCCTGACCCCCTCCGCAGGGTCCTCTTCGGGAAGGAAAACCTCGTCAACCTCAGGCACAATCACCGAGAAAGACCAACCCAGGGAGGCCAGCAGATCCCTTCTCCTGGGGCTTGCCGAGGCAAGGATCAGTTGGAGAGGTCCGCCGGCGGCCTTCATCCGAAAAATGAAAGGGCCAGCGAGAAAGATCCCACCGCCCCGCAATAGACAACAAAGGGCCGCCATCTGCCCCTTACCACCAGGCTCCTGAAAATCCTGAGGGCCAGGAGGCCCGATAAAAACGCCCCTATCATGCCCCAAATCCATCCGGGAGGAAGGGTGGAGCTCCAGTCGGGAGTCTTCAGAAGTTTCAGCGCCTCAAGAAGAGTCGCTCCGAAGATAGCGGGCACCGACAGAAGAAAGGAGAACCGGAAGGCGGACGACGCCGTCAGCCCCGTCTTCATTCCGGCCACGATAGTGAATCCGGACCTGGATAGCCCCGGCATAACGGCAATGCCCTGAACGAGGCCGACGATCAGGCCTCTGGCCAGGGTTACCGGTCTGTCCCCCGAGTCTTCCGAAAGAGAGACGCCGTACGCAAGAAGGCAGGCGGTAGCCAGCAGCCCCGCCCCGATGGCCCAGGGCTGGGTCATGGCCAGCTCCACCACAGGCCTCAGGGGCAAGGCCACCGCTCCCGTGAGCACTGTACCGGCCAGCACCGCCCACCCGAAGGACCACCCTTCCGACTCTCTGCCCAAGGGAGAGAAAAAGCCCCGGACCCAGCCGTTCAGAAGGCTCGCGATGTCGGGGGCAAAAAAAGTCACCGCAGCCAGCATAGTGGCGAAATGAAGCATGATGTCGTAGGACAAGGCCGCCTCTCCAAAGCCGAAAAGCCGCTGAAACAGAGCCAGGTGAGCCGAGCTGCTCACGGGCAAAAACTCGGTAATTCCCTGAACCAGTCCAAGAAAGACGGCAGACAGAGAGTCCATCAGCTTCTTCTCCTTCTGCTCCGGGGAGCGGGCGCTTCCCCCAGAATGGTGATCAGGGGGACGATTACGGGCCTCCCCCTTCCGAATCGGCGCAGGGCGTCTCTCATCCTTCCCCTTACCCTCGACTCCAGAGCCTCTCTATCAGCGGCCGCCTTCACGCCCAGAGACTCCACCGCTTTTTCCACGGAGACGGTCAGGTCCTCCCGGAGTCTGGCGGCGTTTTCAAGGTGGAGAAAGCCCCTGCTTTCAAAAACAGGAGGAGATGAAAGAGCTCCGTCGGCCCCAAGGACAAGGGAGACGGCGATGGTCCCCTCCTCGGCTAGTTCTCTGCGCTCCTTTAAAACGCTGCCCTGCATCTCTCCAAGGGCGATGCCGTCCACCATCACTCCCCCTGCCTGAACTCGATCCTTCACCGAGGCTTTGTCTTTTTCAAGGTTGAGCACGTCGCCGTTTTGCATGACGAAGGCGTTCTTTGCTCCAACTCCCATCTCCCGGGCAAGCTCGGCGTGGCGCACAAGATGACGGTACTCGCCGTGAACGGGGACGAAAAATTTCGGCCGGACCATGTTGAACATCATCCTCAGCTCATCCCGGGCGGCATGGCCCGAAACGTGAAGAGCCTGCTCCTTTTCGTAGACCACCTCGCAGCCGCAGGAGAAGAGCCTGTTTATGGTATTGCTCACCATCTTTTCATTGCCGGGCACGGGGGTGGCGAACAGTGCCACCACGTCCTTGTCCGTGAGGGTTATGGCCCGGTGCTCTCCCCTGCTCATCAGGACCAGCCCCGAGAAGGGTTCCCCCTGGCTTCCGGTGGTCATCACCACCAGGGAGCCCCTGGGTACGGAGGCAATGTCCTCAAGATCCACCATTACCTTGTCGTCGGCGTTAAGGTAGCCCAGCTCCCTGGCAAGCTCCACGTTCTTTATCATGCTGCGGCCCACCAGCACCACCTTGCGGTTAAACCGGGCGGCGGCGTCCACCACCTGCTGTACCCTGTGAAGGTTGCTGGCAAAAGCCGATATGACGATCCGCTTTGACCGGTGAAGCCTGAAAAGGCGGTCGATGGTGGATGAAAGGGTATGTTCCGACTGGGTAAAACCTGACCGCTCCACGTTGGTAGAGTCGGAAAGCAGCAGCAGAACTCCCTTGCGGCCCTCCTCGGAAAAGGCGGCGTAGTCCGTCAGCCTTCCGTCGATGGGGGTGGGGTCCAGTTTGAAGTCCCCGGTGTGGACCACAGTTCCCACCGGCGTTTCAATGGCAAGACCCACTCCGTCGGGGACGGAGTGGCAGACGGCGATAAACCTCACGCCGAAGGGGCCCATCTCAACCTTCTCTCCAGCCCTGATCTCTCTGTAATCAGGCTTGAAGCCTGGCGCCCACTCCGACAGCTTGTTTCCCACCATGCCCAGAGTCAGCTTGGTGCCGTAGAGGGGAGCGGGGATTTTGGGCCATATAAAGGGCAGGCCCCCTATATGGTCCTCATGGCCGTGGGTAATTACAATTCCGCAGATCTTGTCCTTCCGCTCCTCCAGATAGGAGATATCGGGAATGACAAAGTCTATGCCGAACATCTCATCATCGGGGAACATTAGTCCGCAGTCCACCACCAGTATGGAGTCGCCGTACTCCAGGGCGAACATGTTCTTCCCAACCTCGCCCAGGCCGCCCAGGGGAATAAACCTGAGCTTTTCTTCTTTTTTAGGGGAAGAAGCCCTCCTTCTGGGGCTTCTTGAAACTCGCGCCATTAAAACACCATGCCTTTCTCACTTACATAACCCGGCAGAGGAAGTTATGTTCCGTATTGCCGAAGCGAATTTTCTTTGTTAAAATCTCGTATCAAACATAACGAGAATAAGGGGCCTCCCCGGGGGGACCCCGCCGGGAGGAATAAAATTTGAGCAATCAACCAAACGACAACCTCTCCACCATGACAAAGCAGGGATACGAGAAACTGATGGCGGAGCTCGTGGAGCTGAGAAGCACCGGAAGGGCGGAAATTTCCACCCTGCTTGAGGAAGCCAGATCCTTCGGCGATCTCACCGACAACGCCGAGTACGCGGCAGCCAAGGAAGAGCAGGCAAAGCTTGAAATACGCATTTCCTACCTCGAAAACCAGCTGGGCAAGGCCAAAATAATCGACACCTCCACCATCGACAAGAGCAAGGTCTCCCTCGGAACCACGGTTACCATCCAGGACATAATCAACTCCAGAGAATTCAGGTATACCATCGTTGGCTCCGAAGAATCCGACCCCAAGTGCGACAAGATATCCTCCTCCAGCCCCGTCGGCCAGGCCCTCCTGAACAGAAAAGTGGGCGACGAGGTGCACGTGAAGGTCCCCAGGGGAGTCAGACATCTAAGGGTTAAGGATATCTCCGTACTCGCCTGAGGGCTCCTCCTCCATTTCGCCGTCCTTACGGGGGACAGGGACATCCCCTGTCTCCTTCAGCTCCGACGGGTCGGACCTGAAGGTAAGGCCGTCGTCGCCCCAGTCGTCTTCCAAGATAGGCCTGCGGGATGGAACCCCTCCGGGCCCCCTGCCCCTGAACTCGCCCTGGTTGGGGAAGGGATTGGTGGGTTGTTTGTCGCCGAAGATAAGGGGCGTCTCCGGGAAGGCCTTCACCATGAACCTCAGGCTCATCCAGTCGTCGTCCGTTTTAAGGTGATCATCCCTGTAAATAAGCTCCCATCTGCTGCAGTCGTGGTCAAGAATCAGCCGGTAGACCACCTCGCTGATATTATGAGTTTTTAAGTTGTAGGTGGACAGGGCGGAGAAATAAAGATCCCTTCCTATCGGCAGACCAAGCTCAGTGTAGAACACCTCGCTGTCGCCCCCCCGGTCCCATCCCAGAGGCGAACGGCCCGTGGTGCTCTGAGTATGCCAGGCGTTGGCGAAGTCGAACACCCCCAGGCGGGTTCGAAATCCCAGCCACATGGACGAAATCTCCTGGTGATCCTGCAGGCTGCCCGCGGCGTCTTCATAGCCTGAGTAGCTGAACTTCCTGTACTGGCCCCGCCAGAAGGGGCGTATATCCCCCGTCTTGGCTATATACTGGGCCTGCACGTCCCAGACGGACCTGGCGCCGGAAGGGGCCTCTCCCTTCCTGGTCCTTGAAGTCTCGTACTCTCCCCAAACGCCGGTAACCCTCCAGGAGAAGTCCTTTAGGCCGCCAAGGCTGAACCAGGGGCTGGAGACAGTCACCTCAGGCTCCCTGTGAAGCACGTTCCGGTAGTTCTGGGTCTGCTGGGCTCCGTCGATTACCTGGTCCCGCTTCTCCAGATCAAGGTTCTCCCTCTGGGACCACAGCACCCTGGCATTCCATCCTCCAAGTCCGTAGTCTATCCCCCAGGAAGGCCGGTGTTTTTTATCCCCTCTGACGTTTCCTTTTTCGTCCTCGTCAAGCTTTTCCCAGGAGTAGTCCATGTTGGCGAAAACGGAAAAATTACGGCCTAAACGCTGCCGCAGCCCCGCCCTGGCCTCCAGGTCGATATCGCTCCAGTACCGGAAGGCCATATTCACCTCTCCCGTATCCCAGGCGTAGGGCCCCTGGAGGGCGTAGCCTACGCCCTTGTCGGAATCGTAGACCATGCTGGGGATGAATATGCCCAGAACGTAATCCTTCTGGCCGTGGAGAGGGATAACGTAGTCGAAGGGGTATGAAAAAAGAAATTTTTCTGCGATGTAGACCCGGGGATTTTTGGCAATCACCCTTACGCCCGGTATTACCACGAGACGTTTGGTCATCAGTCGATAGTGAGTTTTAGGCATGGGACAGGTGGTCATGGAAGCGTCGTTCCATTTGGCGACCTGCCCGTCTTCCTCCTTCACCCGGCGGGCGTGTCTCTTTTTTATCCATTTCTTTTCAAGGGCGGAGTTCAGAGGAACTACCTCAAGATTTTTGCCCCTGATAAAGACGGTTCCCCCGTGCGTCCCTGCGGGCAGATCCCCCGTAGCATCGGTGAGGACGCCCTCCCTGGATTCAAAATCGTAATCAAGGGTCTTCCCGGTGAAACGGTTATTGCCGTAGAGCAGGGTTACCGTCTCTCCCGGCAGGGAGGTGGCGGAAGCAAACTGGCCTACCGTATCGTATTCCATCCGGTGGGAGAAGATTCGTATATTGTCCTGCTGAAGCCTGCTTTTCCCCTCCGCCTCCGCCTGGCCGGTAGCCTGGTCGAAGATTACTCTGTCAGCGTCCAGGATTATGTCTCCTCCGGACGCGGCCTGTGAACTGGCAGGAAAGGCAGTGGCGGCCAGGAATAGAAAAAGTATTATAAAGCCCCGTCTCATCGGTTTTTACCCCCCAGATCGAACCATTTAAGTACAGCGCCTTTTTCCGCCTTCATAACCCCTCCGGGAATGAGCGTCATATATCCCGCCCTGAAAGAGCCCTGGTCTCCCCAGGCCTCAAAACCCTCCGGGAAGACTATCACGTTTGCCTCCTGCTCCCATGAGGCGAGGGGGGCTTTGTAGTTGAAGAGGACGTCCCCATCGGCTACAGTCCCCTCCGGACTGTCTATGGCGGCGGTGGCATTTTTCCCCAGGTACCGGCCGCTGGGGGAGTTAAGGGTCCAGATCTGGCCGTTCACCCGGTTTACCTCTACGGCGATATCATAAAGACTGGTCCAGTCCCTGCCCCTCTCGGCCCTGCCCACGTCGGCCTTCCACAGGTCGCCGTTTACATCTCTGTCCATCTTGATATTCTCCAGGACAGAGTCCGGTATCCCGGCGGGAATCCGGCCCTGACTGATATCCATGGCGGCGTCCCGGATTACCACGGAGGCAAAGTAGCCCCCGGCGCCCAAAAGAACCAGGGCGATGAGAATCCTTCTCCTCCAGGGGTTTCTTTCCGTCGCAGAAGAGTCCGACACGATTTTACCACGTCACTTTCCAAATCTTATCCTCTTTTACGAGGGCAAGCATCTTGCTTCTGAGGGTACGGAACAGAAGCATCTTCTGGGCCGTCACAACTTTTGCCCGGTCTCCCTCCTGCCACTGTACCTTGTAGCCATCCCTCAGGGAGAGGCGAAGGCCCGTGGCAGCCACCTGCCGTCCGAACTGCTCTTCGTTCATGATGGTTTTGGTATCGGAGGAAAGAAGATCGTACATACCGGCCCCATCCCCGTCAATCCAGCGTCGGATGAAGAGCTCCAGGGTCTTATCCCTGCTTATGAAAATCACCTGCTCCTTCACAGGAGGCAACGGGGGCTCAGGTTCCGGTTCAGGCCGGGGCTTCAGGTCCGCCAGCTCCTCCTGGAGCGCGGGAATGGGCGGAGGAGGCGGAGGAGGAGGCGGCGCTTCCTGCACCTTGGGTTTGGTAGGAATTTTAGGCGCGGCAGGAGGTAGTTCCACCACTACAACCTCTTTGGGCCTTTCCTCCGGGACGGCGGCCAGGACCGCCTCTTCCCGGGCGAAGCTGAACAGCTGCTCATCTACCACTCCCAGGCGCCTCATGGCTAGGGAAAAGTTTTTGTCGGACTGCTTGGGGAAGAAAACCAGCCCCTGAACAATGCCGCTCACAGGCTGATCAAACTTCCGTTCGTAGCTCAGAGGCTTTACCTTCCGTCCCCCCGCCGTCACCAGGCTGACGGCCTCGGCAAATCCGCCGAAATCAAGGGGCCGCGGTCCGAAAGAGTAGATGGTCACCAGGAAGGGCTCCGTATCGTCAATCCTCAGATCGGATACGAAGGCCTTCCGGTAATCCTCCCTCTCCCCTTCCGACATTCCTCCCCGGGCGGCCTCCGCCCTGATCCACGGGTCCACCAGCTCTTCGGGGTAGTGGACAATCCATACCAGACAGTCCCGGCCCCAGTGAAAGGAAGTCCACCGCTCAAGTATGGCAGTGGCCTCGCCAATATCTCCCGAGGCTGAAACCGGCTGAAGAGCGTACAGAATTATAAGCAGAAAAAGCAGTGTTCGCCCCGCTTTAAACCGCGCCAACGTCACTAAAAGAACCTCTCTAAAGCTTAAAGTCTATTATGGCTGAAACGCCTACACCCTGCACCCTCCGGAAACGCTGGACCGGGTTCTCCGAGTCTATGGGCACGAGAATCTTTACCCTGAGGCGATTCTGGAAAGTGCTCTCAATCTGGGCCACCGCCTTGGTGCTTGAAATAGCGTCGCCCTTGGGTCCCGCCACCTGGGCGGCTCCGATGTGGGTGCCCGAGCCGATGGACACTATGGGCACCACCTTGGTGTGCCCTTCTACCTTGGCGCCCTTGTTAAGGGTTATGGTATTGATAAAGTCGTTTATAGGGCCCGCTATGGTGGAGACAAGAAAGCCGCCTCCCACCACGCCTATCAGGTCGCCCAGCCCCGCGGCCCAGGCGGCTCCGCCAAAAGCCAGAGAGAGGGCGAGGGTCAGGGCGAGACCTTTTCGTTTTAATCCTTTCACCCTACTCTACCTCCCTAATCGGAACCATCTGTCTTGTCTTCCTTCATTGGCGCCTCGCCTTTAAGCATACCCTGAAGTCCTTCCGGCACAGGGTAGGAAGAGACTCTCGCGACCTCCGAGGTTTCCGCGAAGACGATGGAACCCGCAGGAATTTCCTTCAGGTCACCCCTCACCAAAAATCCACCCGCCAGGCCGATGGGGCCAAGCAGGACAGCCCCCACAAAGCTGGTTCCTGCCGCGGCAAGCTGGGCCGATTCTGCTTCAGCCGCTTTCTTTGTGCTCTCCCCTACAGTCAGCCCAATCTCTTCGGGGCCCAGGGGATAGAGTTTTTCAACGGAAATTTTGACCTCCGCGGGACGGCCGAAGCTTCCGGGCTTGGTTACCTTGGTGACGAGGGCCTCCATCCTGCTCCCTCTCGGGGCAATGAGATTGCTTCCGACCACCAGATCATTCTGAAGGGTGATATTGACGACGTCTCCCTTTTTTGCGGTCTTTGGCGACAAAGTGTCCCTGAGGGAGCCTTTAACCACGGTGGCAGCGGGTACTTCAGCGTCCGCCATCACTACCGGATCGGAAAGCAGGAGACCAAGAATCCTCTCGATCCTCATAGACACCGGCCGGTCCACCTGAGGTGTCCCCTCCAGATCCACCTCCAGGGCCTCCACCCGCTTAACGGCCGGGGTAAAGGAGGATACCTGCTGTCCCACCGCCCATTCGGCAATGGCCAGCTTGAAGAGGACTGAAGGCTGCTCGGGAGCGCCTTTCTCGATGAAGTTCAGCAGGGCGTTCTGCCGCTCGGCGATGCTTCCGGGAAGCTCCCGTCCGAACATCTCTTTCTCCACCGAACTCAGACGGTCAATGAGGCCCCCCGTCCTTTCACTGCCGTAAAGGAGTTTTTCAACCTTGCTCATTAGGTAGACGGTAGACTCCTGCTCCTCCGCGCCCACCTCCATGCCTGCCCCCAGGAGGGCAAAAACCGCAATCGCGAGGACTAATATTGATTTTTTCATGCCTGCTCACTCCCTGAAATGGAATTCTTCTTCTTCAAAGCCGCGCCCACAAAGCCGGAGAAGAGTGGATGAGGTTTCACCGGGCGGGACTTGAACTCGGGGTGGAACTGCACCCCGACAAACCACGGATGATCGGGCAACTCTACTATCTCCACCAGATTTTTCTCGCCGACCCCCGCGATCTTCATTCCTCCGGCCTCCAGCCGGCTGCGGTAGTCGCCGTTAAATTCGTACCGGTGGCGGTGCCTTTCTGTTACCTGTTCTTCCCCGTAGGCCTCGAAGGACTTTGTACCGGGGATCAGCCTGCAGGAAAAAGCTCCCAGACGCATGGCCCCTCCCGCTCCCGTGGAATATCCATCCATTAAGTGTATCACAGGGCTGGGACATCCGGGGTCCGCCTCCTGGCTGTTGGCGCCGGGAATGCCGCAGACGTGACGAGCGTACTCCACCACCGCCGCCTGCATTCCAAGGCACAGGCCAAAGAAGGGAATTCCGTTTTCTCTGGCGAACCGGGCGGCTTCAACCTTTCCTTCCAATCCCCGGGCGCCGAAGCCCCCGGGCACGATGATTCCGTGTGCGCCCCGGAAGGCCTCAGTTCCAATTTTCTCTATCTCCTCCGCCTCCACCCTGCGGATTTTTACCCTGGCGTCGTGATGGATTCCCGCATGGTAAAGGGATTCGCTTACGCTGAGGTAGGCGTCCTTGTGGTTGGCGTACTTGCCCGCCATGACGATCTCCACCTCGTTGGAGGGGTTAAGGAAGCGGTCCACCACAGAACGCCAGTCGGCCATGTCGGGCTCCCCCGGTGATTTCAGGGAAAGATATTTCATCACCAGGGAGTCGAATTTCTGGTCATAAAGGCTCAGGGGCGCTCTGTAGATGGTGGACTCGTCCAGGGCCTCGATGACCGCCTCGGGAGGCACGTTGCAGAAAAGGGCTATCTTGTCCTTCATATCCTCGGCGATGGCGTAATGAGACCGGCATACAAGGATATTGGGCAAAATGCCTATCCTTCTCAGCTCCTGAACGCTGTGCTGAGTCGGCTTTGTCTTCAGCTCCCTTGCGGCCTCAAGCCACGGCACCAGGGTGACGTGGCAGTAGACCACGTTTTCGCGCCCCACCCGGGCGGCCATCTGACGGATGGCCTCCAGGAAGGGCAGCCCCTCGATGTCCCCCACAGTACCGCCTATCTCGGCAATAACTATATCCCGGTTCTCCCCCGCCCGCAGAATCCGTTCCTGAATTTCGTTGGTGATATGGGGAATCACCTGCACGGTGCCCCCCATGTACTCGCCCCGCCGCTCTTTTTCGATCACCGTCGAGTAGATCTTTCCCGTCGTGACGTTGTTGCCGCCGCTCAGAGACTCGTCGATGAACCTCTCGTAATGGCCCAGGTCCAGGTCCGTCTCGGCGCCGTCGTCGGTCACGAAAACCTCTCCGTGC
>CAZXOD010000062.1:0-11050 GCA_964642285.1 uncultured Synergistaceae bacterium | reverse complement strand
GTTAAGCACGCCGCCAGCGTTCGTCCTGAGCCAGGATCAAACTCTCAAGAAATTAATTCTCGCACGCTTAGCTAAATATCTAACTCCCCTATAAAACTGTCAAGGTTCTGTTGCGCCTCATTTTGGCTGCCCCTGCGGCTCTTGCGGGCCAATTCCGGGCCGCCGTTTCATCGGCGCGAAGGGTATAATATCATTTTTCAGGAGGAAGTCAACCTGCTTCTTTTCCCCTCAGGACACTTATGTAAAATCGCACAACACCTTACAGGGCAAGGCTTCAGCATCCCAAGGCTGCCCAAGGCGCCACGAAAATCCGGGAATCGAACCATATTCGAAATAAATGGACAATTAGTAGGCTTTGGCGAAGATGGTCTTTCTGCCCCCCGGCCTGCCGGTGAAGAAGCACGTTCCTAATGAGCTGTCGTCCATGGGCATGCACCGGGCGGTCGCTCCCGTGTCTTCTTTGATCTTTTTCTCTTCCTCGGAGGTTCCGTCAAACCAGGTCTCGATGAAGCCGCCATTCAAGTTGATAATCTCTTTAAATTCATCGTAAGTTTTCGCGGTGCTGGTGTTCTGCCTGGTAAAATCCAGAGCCTTACGGTAGAGGGACTGCTGCATGTCTTCCAAAATGGCGGGAACTTGTTGCGCCACTGACTCCAGAGGGATATCGGTCCTTTCTCCGGTGTCCCGCCGGACAATCCTGGCCGTACCCTGGGAGAGATCCTTTTCCCCAAGCTCAATGCGAAGGGGTACTCCTTTTTGCAGGTGATTGAAAAAACGGTCCCCCGGTCTGAGGTGGAACTGGGTGTCGACGGCGGTAAATCTTCCTCCAAGGGCGCCGTTAAGCTGGGCTGAAAGTTCCCTGGCCTTAGGCAGGAGTACTTCGTCGATTTTTGCTTCATCCGTGCTTATGGGCAGAATTACGGCTTTTACAGGAGCAACCCGGGGGGGCAGGACGAGTCCGTCGTCGTCGGAGTGGGTCATAATTATGGCCCCTATCAGGCGTGTGGATACTCCCCAGCTTGTTGTCCAGGCGTATTCAAGGTCGCCGGCTTTATTCTGGAACTTGATGTCGAAGGCCTTTGCGAAGTTCTGCCCTAAGAAGTGGCTCGTGCCCGCCTGGAGTGCCTTTTTGTCGCTCATCATGGTCTCGCAGGTGTAGGTGTTGGCGGCGCCGGGGAAGCGCTCTCCCTCGGTCTTTTCGCCCGGAATGACGGGAAGGGCCAGGATGTCCGTCATGACAGTGCGGTATACCTCCAGCATGCGCAGAGTCTCCTCCATGGCCTCTTCCTTTGTGCTGTGGGCTGTGTGGCCCTCCTGCCATAGGAACTCGGAGGTCCGCAGAAAGAGCCTGGGGCGTTTTTCCCACCGCATAACGTTTGCCCACTGGTTTATGAGGATGGGGAGATCTCTCCAGGACTGGACCCACTTGCTGTACATGTGGCCGATGACCGTCTCGGACGTGGGCCGAACTACAAGAGGTTCCTCCAGGGGCTCTCCCCCGGCGTGGGTGACTACGGCGCACTCCGGGGCAAAGCCCTCCACGTGCTCCGCTTCCTTTTCCAGAAATGAATTGGGTATCAGAAGAGGAAAGTAAGCGTTGACGTGCCCCGTCTCTTTAAAGGCCTCGTCAAAGTGATGCTGAATGGACTCCCAGATAGAATAGCCCGTAGGGCGGATGACCATGCAGCCCCTGACGGGGGCATAGTCGGCCAGCTCCGCGGCCTTAATTATGTCAAGGTACCACTGGGAATAGTCTTCCGATCTGGGTGTTATGTTTCGAGCCATTATTGCTCCTCCTGTTTATGAATGCGTCGTTGCCGCTTCAGCTTTCAGACGGCGGACAGCGCTGCTTTTTTACCGGGGGCGTTTCCCCCCGTCGTTTTTAGCCCAATCCCGGGATTAGGGCAGCGGATGGTGCCCCCAGACGGGGCTTCCGATAAAGAAGCCCACTTTGAAATCTTTTTCGTCGTTGTAAAGGAACATCAGTTTGCCGTCGAAGAGAAAGCCCGGGACTGAAAAGGATATTCCCGCCTCCCAGACGTCTCTGTATCGCTCGCCCCCGTCGTTGTAAACGAAGCCCATTCCACCGAATATTTCTGTGTTCAGCGAGCCCCACCAGCTTCTCATGAGACTCCTCCTGAAGGCTGCGTTCCACCATAGCATTCTTTCGCCCTGAATCGGATTGCCTGAGTAGCTGTAGAGCTCTTCTGCAGCTCCGAGATAGACGGCTCTGTTTCCGGGAGCGGCGTTTTCATCTCCCTCGGCAAAACCGGCCCTGAAATAAAAGCGCCAGTTATCCGACAGTCGCATCGCGTTGAAGTAGGTGATCCGGTAGAGAACTTCATCCAATTCGGGCCACCAGGCCTGCACGTGCAGAAGTGAGCCCGAGGTCGGGTCCGTGGGGTCGTTCAGGGTATCCGACGTTAAATAGAGCGTTGGTCCCGAGGCGTCAAAGTCCCGGCCGCCGCTGTGCACTCTTTCAAATCCGTAGCCTATTCCTCCCCTGAAGGAGCCCGACCTAAATCTGCGGATGAGTCCCGCGGAATACCGGTCCCAGGATCTTGACCCCCGGTTCGTCTCAAGCTCCCAGTTTTCCGCGGCGAGCCTGAACTCCCAGGTGTTGTCCTTGTTGGAAGAAGTCAGATAGCTGGTGTCAATCCCCCACTGAGAGCCTATTTTTACATTGAAGCGGAGAGAGTCTCCGTCGGAAAACAGATCTCTTCTTATTCCATGGAGGTAGACCCAGCGATGGGGGTGAAGGTTGGTTGTGTAGCCGCCGAAGTTTATCTCCAGGGCGGATTTTCTCTGTACGACGAAGACAACGTTCAAATCTTCGCCGTTCTCATCGAAGCGATAGTCTACCGCAAGGACGCCTTCCTGGTCGCTTATTTCCCTGGACGCCCTGACCAGGTTGATGTTGCTGAGGGGCTTGCCTACCCATGATTCGTACTTTTTCTTTATCTTCAGGCTCATATCCGGGTCGGCCCCTTCAACTTCAATGGATCTGACTTTGGCTGTTATGCACAGGGCCTCTCTCTGGGGCGGAGGAGGAGCGTTGTCAGCAAGTTTTTTTATGGCGTCCATGTCGGCCATGGCGGCCTTCTTGCCGCCCTCTACAACCCAGGCCGCGTTTGTCAGGTCAAAAATGGGCGCCCCGCCCACGAGAGGGGATATGACTATATCTGCCTTTACGATTTCACTTTCGACATTGCGCCTAGTAAATATGGTGAGAGACTGGTCTATCACGTCGACCAGGGAACGGATATTTTTTCTGTCCTTCAAAGTGCCGGACACATCTACGGCTATGACCGGATAGCCCGGGAAGAGGTCTTTGGCGGTATCAACGGGAAGGTTTGAGACCAGGCCTCCGTCGACGAGGAGCCGGCCTCCGAGGGGCCATGGGTCGAAAAGGGCCGGAATCGCCATGGAGGCTCTCATTGCCGAAGCGAGGCTCCCTGACCTCAGAACTACTTTCTCACCTGTCTCCAGGTCGGTGGCCACCGCAGCAAAAGGTATAGTGAGCTCGTCGAAACGGACGACCTGGCTTCGGGACGCAAGCTGGGCGAATCGTTCAAGAAGCTTCACTCCCGTCATCCCTCCGAGAGGCCCCTCCACTTCCCCGGCGGAACTCAGGGCCACCCAGGGGATCTTGCTCCGGGGCGTCGCGCTGTCCTGGCCCAGTGGGACGAATATGGGGTTGGTCTTTTCCGACAAAAGGCTGGTCAGATCAAGGTTTGCAATAACCTCTCTCAATTCGGCTGTAGTGTAGCCTGCCGCGGTCAGCCCGCCGATGATGGACCCCATGCTGGTTCCAACTATTCCCGCAATGGGAATCCCTTCTTCCTCCAGGGCCTCAAGAACTCCTATGTGAGCAAGCCCTCTTGTGCCCCCGCCTGAAAGGGCCAGGACCACTCCCCCTCTCCCGTGAGCGTCCCCGGCGAAGAGCAGGAGCAGTATGCTGATCAGGACCGATGCGATTTTTTTCAGTAACATGGGTAACCCTCCCCGGCTGGAGAGAAAATACCTCTCCCCTATTACGGGATATACTAACAAAAAAGGCGTCGCTTAACCATACTTCTCTTTATTTCTCTATGTCGGGTGAACAATTCCGCCGAAATCATGATAAAATTTATAAGCATAATTCACTTCAGTGAGAAAGTTCCATGATTTCAACTGGAAGGAGGCTGGAAGAAGGAGTCCCGCACGGTTTAAATTTTAAAACCATTTTCCAAGGGAGGCGTTATTGTTGGCGAATAAGAAGATTCCCCTGATATGGCAGATAGGCATAGGATTTGTCCTCGGCATCGCGGCAGGAATTGTTTTCGGAGACAAAGTTCAGTATGTTGAGCCGGTTGGTCAGGTTTTTCTTGCGCTGCTTAAAATGCTGATCGTACCCCTGGTTTTTTCAAGCCTTGTTGTAGGCGCGGCCTCCATCGGAGACCCCCGGGATCTGGGAAGAATAGGAATCAAGACCCTTTTTCTGTATCTGGCGACTACCGCCGTAGCCATAGTTATCGGTCTCATCCTGGGCAACCTCATCCAGCCCGGGGTTGGACTTACTCTGTCCCAGGGGGCAGCAGCCTTTAAAGCCCCTGAAGCCCCCAGCATAAAGAAAGTCCTGCTCGATCTCTTCCCGTCCAACCCCATCAAAGCGGCCGCCGACGGAGTAATGCTGCAGATCATAATATTCGCCCTGTTCCTGGGGGTTTCCGCGGTGCTTGCGGGTGAAAAGGGCAAACCGCTCATCAGCTTCTTCGATTCCATGGCCGAGGCCATGTACAAGCTGACGGGGCTGGTCATGAAAACAGCCCCCTACGGCGTATTCTCCCTCATAGCGGTTACGGTGGCCCAGTACGGCATTTCAGTGCTGGCGCCCTTCGCGAAAGTAATTGCGGCAGTCTATGCCGGATGCATTATCCACGCGGCGCTGGTCTATTCCGGCCTGATAATGGCAATTGTCAGGAAATCGCCTCTCTGGTTCTTTAAAGGCGTCCGGGCGCCCGCGTTAACGGCTTTTGTGACCAGGTCAAGCGCCGCAGCCCTTCCGGTCAACATGGAGGCAGCCCAGGTCAACCTGGGAATCTCTGAAAAAGTATCTTCCTTCGTTCTGCCCCTGGGCGCCACGATCAATATGGACGGGACAGCGCTTTACCAGGGGGTTTGCGCCCTCTTCGTCGCCCAGGCTTACGGGCTGCCCCTCACCATGGGCGCCCAGATGAACATAGTTTTGACGGCTACCCTGGCGTCCATCGGTACTGCCGGAGTACCTGGCGCCGGTCTGATAATGCTGACTCTGGTGCTGACTGCCGTAGGGCTGCCCCTTGAAGGCGCCGCCCTCGTGGCGGGTATCGACGCGGTCCTGGACATGGCAAGAACCTCAATTAATATCGTGGGCGATGCCTGCGTCGCTGCGGTAGTTGCCGTAACTGAAGGAGAAAAATTGTAGAGTTTTATGGTTCCTGTTATTACGAAGGGGGCGCTCCCGCTGGGAGCGCCCCCTTCGAGTTTTTAATCAGGCATGAAAGGAAAGTACCAGAAACAACATCCCGCCGACCGAAAGCCGGAATGGAAGGGTAAAGCTCCTTACTCCCGGGGACTGGCTGGGAATGGTCTTGATCCCCGCGCCGGAAATCAGCTGGGGCGGGGTAACTTCCGTTCCTTCAAGGGCAGCCTGCACCAGAGCCCTTCCGCTCACCATATTGGCAAGCTCGCCTATTACGCTCATCGACACGGGGTCGTCGGTATCGGGAGTTATCATTCCGCCGGACATGGCCGAAACTGTCGCATCGAAGCCGCCTCTGTCAAGCATGATCACCGCCGTGCCCTGCACTCCTCCGCCAACTATGCCGATCAGCGCCGCCACGCAGCTTCCCGTTACGTTAACTCCCTGGGCTATCTCTGACTTCACAAGATTTACTTCTACCCCAACTTCTTTGCTGACAGTCATAAGAGAAGAACCAAATGTATTGACCAGTACCGCCAGCTTCTCAGTTCCCATTATCAGTCACCTTCCTGTTCGTCATGCCTGTTTCGGTTTTTTTATATTCCAGAACAATTGCTAGGGCGGCAAAATCGTCAATGTCTCTCGGCGGAACCCGCAGCCCTTCCGGCAAAAATCTTCTTAATCCCGTGGGAGGGCAATGCTCCCAATACAGCTCTCTGCCCCTCAGGGTAGTTTCTTTTTCAGGCACTAACTTTACTCTAAGATGGAGTCCTTTTGCAAGGGAAAGAAAAATTTCTTTCCCTGTTCCGTCTCCAACCAGATATTCTTTTACTGTAAACCCGGGAGGAAGGGATTCCGCCCCCGTCAGAGCGAAGGACGCCGCCTTGACGCCGTCCCCGCGGGACATAGCATCCATAAATTCTTTCGCCTTGGAAACTTCAAAAATCCCGGAAGCAATAAGGTTTCCTTCCTCGGAGGCCAGCGCCCATCCGCACTTTCCTCTGCCCGGGTCGACGCCCAAAAGCATCTTATCTGCCTTCCGTGGAAGCCCATCTGGGATAAAGCCACATCCACTGCTCGGGATATTTCCTTATAAAGCGGCTTATTTCGTCGTTTAACCGGGTCATGGCCCTTTCCATGGATTCGTCCTCTTCAGGATATCCCTTCTTCCACGGAGAGGGAAGGATGTAAAGATCGTGATGGACAGAAGCTCCTCTTCTCACCATAAACAAGGGCAGAATAACGCTCCCGAGCCTGGCCGCTATTTTTGCGGGGCCGTAGGGGGTGCTTGCCGACAATCCGAGAAAAGGGACTACCACGCCCTTGTCTCTGACGTCCTGGTCTATGAGAATTGCCAGGGCCTCGCCCTTTTTCAGACACCGGATTGCCGCCTTAAGGTCGAAACCCTTGCCCACGGTTGTGATTTCGCACTCAGCCCGCTTTTGAATTATAAGGTTTGTAATGCGGTCGTCCCTCTGTTCCGTCCCAATGGCGTTCATAGGGTATCCCCTGGACGCTACCGCCGCCGCGCCTATCTCCCAGTTTCCTAAATGGGCGGAGATCAGAAGAACGCCTCTGCCCCGGGCCAGGGCTTCTTTCAGATATTCCTCACCGTGAAACCTGACAAGCTCAGTCAGCCTGTACCTCTGCTTGTCCATGGACACAAACTCCGCCACCGACCTTCCAAGGTTTGCATAGGAGGCCCTGACGATCCGTCTGGCCTCTGTGACGCCAATTTGAAGGGCTTTTACGCACCGTCTCTCGGCTTCATCCACTTTCCCCCTGCTCAGGGCGGAAAGGACTCTCCCCAGTCCGGCGCCCGCCCTGACTGACCACGAGTAAGGAAGAGCCCGAAGTATTTTTTGAAGCCCCTCGATCAGCTTCCAGGACCAGTTTTCATTCATGACGCAGTTAAAGTTAAGTTGGATTTCGCTGCCACAGTTTTGTCTCCTTGTTTGTCATCATCACCCGGTAGCTAGCAATAGAATAACATGGACAGGAAGTTTTCGCCCGCTCAGTTATGGCTATCCGGCCTGTTTTTCTGACTGACCCAATTAAAATCAGTTTACGTTTATTCGTCAGCTCTTTGATCCTGGTCCTCCAGGAGCCTGTCAGTCCTTTGATGCAGAAGCATGGACGCAAAAGAAGGGTTTTTCAGGGGTGGATCCCGGAAAAAGAAAAACCTGCGGCCGTCTCTGTCCTCTTCCCCGTCGGTGATCAGGCCAAGTTCGCGGTTAATCTGCCCGGCATCGGCGCTCGCGGACCTGATAGGCATTACATAAGGTCGCGCCCTCCAACCGGATTTACGGACAAATTCAGACCAGCCCGCCGGATTTGTCTCGTCCAAAACGTAAGCCCAATGTCCTCCCCCGGTTCTTTCTCCTGAGACAATGCTTACACCCGGGCAAGGGCTGTGTCTTTCGTAGATTTCCCAGGGAATATCAAGAAGACGGGGATTGTCGGAGAGCTCCAATTCACGGGTCCAGCTCACCCCCAGAGGGATAAGCCCGATCTTATTCTTATGGTTGTAGAGACTTTGGGCAAACTTAGGATCCGTATGGAAGTCGGGCAGAAAATATTCGGGAACATCTGACTGAACCAGGATTAAGACCGCCCCCCGGGCTTCATGAGCCAACAGTCCCGCCAGTTCCTCCACGTGCTTTCTCCCCCGGTCGGAGGGGGCGTCGGGAAACATGGCCAGCCGTCTTCCAAAGAGAGTGCAGGATTTAACCTCCAGAAAAAGTCGCTTATCGTCTTTCTCCAGCAAAAAATCGAACCGCGATCTACCAAAAACAGCCTCCCTTTTTTTTACTGTCCATCCCTCCAGGCCCGGTACCTGCTCCTCAGCCAGAAGCCGGCCGACCACATCGTTCGCCAGATGAGTATGGAGAAGAATGAAAATATCTCCCTTCCTGGCCGCGACTGCGGTATAAGCCGTCTTCCGGGTCTGGCTTTTTCCGTCTTTTGAAAGGAGCACCTCCGTCCCGGGCAGAAGGATCTCCCATAAACGGCCGGGATTTGGCAGAAAGGCTTCTATGGTTTGTCCGTCAAGGTCGCACCGGAGAAGAAAGCGGTTGGGCCGCTCCATAAATCTGGCAGTGCATAGTTTTTCCGGGTTTACCGCCCGGAAGCGGGCAGATCGTACTTCTATTTTCCCCACCTCCACAATATTAACGCCCGGGAAGAAAGGCCTCCATAATTTTGATCATTTTTCTCAAAACAGCAACCCCGTTTTAAAACAAAATTACAATGTAAAAATGCCGTCAGAATGGTAAGATATAATATATGGTATTCGTTGAGAGGAGTTGGAGTCTTTGGCAGGAAGAATTTTTCATTCTTTAGGGGACCAGGTTTTTGAGACGATCAAGGAACATATCATCAACAACACCTACCATCCGGGGGTGGTTCTTCAGATCGACAAGATCGCGGCGGAATTTGGGGTAAGCACCACTCCCGTGAGGGAGGCCCTCCTGAGGCTGGAGGGAATCGGCCTCGTTGACATAGAACGGAACAAGGGCGCCGTTGTCACCCAGGTTAGCGAAAAGAAGTCAAGATACGTCTGGGAGTTCCGGCGTCTTCTGGAATGCAGAGTCGCCCGGGATGCTGCAACCGGATGCTCAGACGCTCAGATCGACGCAGTGGAGCTCAAGCTGAAAAAAGTCCACGAGCACCCTGACGACTTCGCCATATACCAGGAATCGGACTCAGCCCTTCACGGACTGCTGTCCAGCTGCACCGAAAACCCCTTGATACTTGAATCGCTGGCCAACCTCAGCGTTCACGCGAAGAGAATAAGATACTTCGCCGAAAACGGGCCTTTCAGGGAAGAGGTAATCGAACAGGTAACCGAAGACCACAGCGAAATCATAGCCGCCCTGAGGCTGCATGACCCCGACAAGGTAGAGGATGCGGTCAACCGCCACCTGCAGAACGCAGAGGAGCGGACCAGAAAGGCCCTCTCGGGAATCCCGGATAAGGCGACAATTAAATAAGACAGTCAATCCTGTCTTCGATATTTTGCAGGCCCTTCCCGATACAAGCTGTTTCCCAGGCTGTCGATAAGAACAACCAGGGGCATATCGCGGATTATGAGCTCTCTGACGGCCTCGGGCCCAAGATCTTCGTAGTCCGCGACCCGGGATGATACTATCGTCCGGGCGAGAAGGGCCGCGATGCCTCCCGTGGCGCCCAGATAGACCGCCCCGTTACTTTTCATGGCGGCGATGACCGCGTCGGACCTGGCGCCCTTTCCTATCATGCCCTTCACGCCCAGATCGAGAAGAGACGGCGCAAAGGGGTCCATCCTGGAACTGGTGGTGGGCCCTATGGATCCTATAGGCGCCCCCGGACGGGCGGGAGCGGGGCCTGCATAAAAGATCACGGCTCCCTCAAGATCAATTTTCGGCCGGCTGCCATCCTCCATATCTCGGTACATCCGCATGTGAGCGGCGTCTCTTGCCGTATATATGACTCCGGAAAGAAGAACCTGGTCTCCCATCCTCAGTCCGGAAGCCTCTCTTCGCAAAAAAGGCGCGGTAAGCCTCAGACATCTCTCCACCCTGCTCCCTCCTAAATCACAGCGCTGCTGTGCCTGTTAGCATGACAGCATATATTGACCGCAACGGGAAGGGACGCAATATGAGTGGGAGCCCACTCGATTTTAACCCCGAGGGCCGTTACAGTTCCGCCGTACCCCGCGGCGCCGGTCCCCAGGCCGTTGATCCTGCAAAGAAGCCGATCCTCCAGCTCCGAGTACAAGGGATGGCAGTTTTTACTGTCTGCGGTGCGAAGCAGGGCCCTTTTGGCCAGCTCCGCCACTCCTTCAAAGTTGCTCCCGATGCCGACGCCGACCACAATTGGGGGACAGGGATTAGGGCCTGCCCTACGGACAGTTTCGACGACAAACCTCTCTACCCCCTCCGTCCCGTCGGATGGGGAAAGCATTGTCAGGGCGCTCATATTTTCGCTGCCCGCGCCCTTGGGGGCCGCAGTTATCTCTATTTTATCGCCCGGGACGATCCGCACCCGCAAAAGAGCGGGGGTATTATCCCCCGTATTTTTTCGTTCAAAAAGAGGTTCACCGACGATGGATTTTCTCAGAAAGCCTTTTTCATAGGCTCTCCTCACCCCTTCATTCGCCGCCTCCTCCAGCCCGTCGCCCATAATAAGCACTTCCTGTCCGACGTCCATAAACAGCACGGCCATACCGCAGTCCTGACAGAGAGGGTACTCTCCTTCAGCCGCCAGGGCCGCGTTTTCAAGGATAGTCCCCAAAACCGCGCGGGCCGTCGGGCTCTGTTCCTTTTCCTCTCCGGAACGGATGAGGGCCGTCATGTCGGGAGGAAGAATATAATTAGCCTCCCAAAACAGTCTTTCTACCGTCTGCGCAATCTTTTCAGAGGATATTTCTCTCACGATTTTCTCCTGGTTTTCACAATTTTAAAATTAAGGGCGGAGGATCCTGAATGACCCCCCGCCCATAAGTAATCTTTTCGCCTCAGGAAAGCAGTGATAGCATAACGCCCGCCGCTACGGCAGTGCCTATGACGCCAGCCACGTTGGGGCCCATGGCGTGCATGAGGAGGAAGTTGCCCGGGTTCTCCTGCT
>CAZXOD010000061.1:0-11061 GCA_964642285.1 uncultured Synergistaceae bacterium | reverse complement strand
AGGCCATCTGCATGTTGATGCAGATCATCATGCCCGCCCAGAGGGGATTGAAGCCCAGGGCCGCCAGGATGGGCGAGAAGATGGGGACTACGATGAAGACAATTCCTATCCACTCGATGAACATCCCAAGCAGGAAGACGATGGCCATGATCACAAAGAAGGACATCCACTTGCCCCCGGGGACCGACAGGATGAAATCGGCCACCACGTCCCCCGCTCCCGCGTTCATGAAGATGCCCACATATGCATAGCACATTGCCGCGATCATCACGACGAAGGCGCTGACCTTCATGGTCTCCAGGGAGGCCCGCTTCAGGAGCTCCCAGCTGAACTTGCGGTAGCCGATGGCAAGCAGGATGGACGCCATGCATCCCACGGCGGCCGCCTCAGTGGGAGGGGCGATGCCCAGGAAGATGGTGCCCAGCACCGCGGCAATAAGCAGCACCGGAGGCACCAGCGACTTAAGAAGCTTGACTAACTTGACCCGGTCGAAGGGAGTGACCTGGTCCTCGGGGATGGCGGGCCCCAGGGCGGGGTTAATCCTGCACCGGATGATTACATAAAGCATGTAAAATGCCGACAGCAGCAGTCCGGGGAAGACGGCGCCCATGAACATCTGCCCTACCGACAGCCCCGCCTGGGGAGCATATACCACCAGCATGATGCTCGGAGGTATGAGTATGCCCAGGGTGCCCGCCGCCACGATGGAACCCGACGCCAGGGATTTGTCGTAGCCTCTGGTGAGCATGGGCTCCAGGGCTATGAGGGTCAGGATGGTCACCGACGCGGCAATAACCCCCAGACAGGCCGCCAGGATGGTGCCGAAGATGATGGTCACCACCGCAAGGCCGCCCCGTAGCCTGCCCATGGCCTCATAGAGGCTCTGGTACAGGTCTTTTGTCACCCCGGAGTGCTGAAGAATGACCCCCATGAAGGTAAACAGGGGCACCGCCAGGTAGGGGTAGTTCAGGGAGAGGTCGTAAAACCGGCTGTACAGGATATGAAACGTGGTAGTGGGGCCGAAGACGGCGAACCCGGTGAAAAAAGCCACGCTGCCAATGACGAAGGCGATGGGAAAGCCCGTCATTACAAGGATAAAGACTCCTCCCAGCATGAGATAGGTGACGGCTTCAGCGCTGAGTTCAATCAAGAGTCTCACCCCTTACCATAAAATAGAAGTCCCTCACCAGGTTGGCGGATGCCTGGAGCACCAGCAGAAACACCCCTGTCGCGAAGACGGCGCGGTAGGGCCATGCCGGGGGGTACCAGAAGCTGTTGAAGAACACTTCTTTTATTGTTACCGCCCGGACCGCCCAGGTGAAGGAAAGCCTGAGCATGACCAACATGAGGGGGAAGAAGAGAGTCAGGGAGCAGATCACGTTCATGAAGGCCCTCCCCCTTGGGGGGAGCATGTTGTAGAACATATCCACCCTGGTGTGGGCGTCCTTCAGGTAGTCGTAGGAGGCGCCCAGCATATACAGGGCGCCTCCTGCCATACACAGCACGTCATAGGCCCATTCGGTGGGCGCGTCGAAGAAATGGCGCGCCACAGCCTCGTAGGTTCCCGCGAACACAAGGACAAGGGCGAACCATTTCGCCACCCAGCCTGACGTTTCACTAATGGAATCGATAAATTTAAGCAGTTTTTTTAAGTACGACATGTCCTGTCTCCTTGTCCGGGGTTCGCGGCAACCGGACTATTTCATGGACTCGTATGCTTCGCCGTAGGCCTTCATGGAGTTGTAGATCTCACCGAAGATGGGAGGCTCGCTGGCGCTCTTCTCCTCGTAGAATTTGGCAGCCTCTGCGGCCAGAGCCTTGTTTACATCGTCTGGAACCTTGACGACCTTGTTTCCGTAGGCCTTAAACTTATCAAGGGCCTGGATGGACTCGTACACCAGGTACTCCTGCTGGGCCTGAGTGAAGCGATCGACGAAGGTCTGAACCAGGAGCTTGAGGTCATCGGGAAGCTCGTTCCAGGCGTCCTTGTTCACGAAGAAGACCTGGGGATCGCAGGGCGCCCGCACGGGGGAGAGGTAGACGTACTCGGCCACTTCGTTGAAGTGCATGTCCCAGTTGGAGGCAAGGGTGGAGTACTCGAAGGCGTCGATGGTGCCCCTCTTCATAGCCTCGTAGAGCTCTCCGCCGGGGATGATGACGGTGGCCATGCCCATCCTCTTGAGGATTTCGCCGGCGTCACCCATGCAGCGGGCCTTGATGCTCTTAAGGTCCTCCACGGACTCGATCTTTTTCTTGGAGTGGAAGAATACCTCTTCAGGCAGGGGGGAGAGGGCGCCGGGGAAGGTCATGACGTTGTAGCCTTCCATCATCTTGTTCATGAGATCGGCGCCGCCGCCGTAGTTGAACCAGCTTCTGAGGGCCTCGCTGGCCAGGGCGCCGGGACGGGAGCTGATAAGCCCCGCGGCGGACCACTTGTCAAGGTTGTACATGGGGCAGGTATAGCACAGCTGGAGTACGTTCTCGTGGACTGCGTCCAGCTCCTTGTAGGCGGGGACTATGGATCCGCCGACGAAGGGCTTGATCTCCAGGCGGCCGTTTGATGCGGCGGTTATTGCCTTGCACAGATCGTCATGAAATACCTGGGAGGGGTCGGAAGCGGGGCCGTGGCCCGAAGACCTCCAAATGATCTTTTTCGGGGCGTCCGCCGCGGCGGGCATGAAGGAGCCTAAAACAAGAACGGAAACCAGTAGCGCTAACAAGACTTTCCTCATCTTTGCAACCTCCTTTGAGTATGGCGTTCACCGGAGCCGGGGGCCATCCCCGGCTTAGAAAGCGCTCGCACTGAAGTTACCCTAACAAAAGAGATGTACCGGTCGCGTTGCGGAAAAAACCCGGGCACTCCGCCTCCAGCCTCTCCATCCCCTCCTTTCCGGTACAGTGGGACATGCCTATAAAGGGAATCCGGGCATTTTTAAGGTAGTCCAGGGATTTTTCAAGGACCGGCCCCCTGGCCTCCACCAGATGGGTTCCTCCCAGCACCGCCGCAATGGGGCCCTTGAGCCTCTCTTTTACGGCGTCCAGCATGTTTCGCATGCCGGGATGAGAGCAGCCCATCAGAACGGCAAAGCCTGCTTTCGTCTCAACCGCCAGCAGGATTTCATCGTTAAAGGCGTCGGGCTCGAAGGCGCCGTTTTTTTCAAGCACAAACCTGGGGTTGATCGTCTCGTCGGGGTGAATGCGGGGAAAGTCAGCCAGAATGAAAATTCCCGGGGCTATCTCCTCCAGGGGCGCCGAGGCGGTTCTGTGTTTAATGCCCGCTTCCCTGATGAAAGATTCGTCAAAATTGTTGCCAAGAAATTCACAGGCTCCCTTTTTGAAGCCGTACTTGGGGGTAAAAAAACCCTCTCCGGTCCAGAGGGTAAAATCTTTGGCCACTCCGGCAATGGACCGGAATCCTCCGGAGTGATCATAGTGGCCGTGGCTCAGCACCACGTGCTCCGCGTCTGAAAGGTCAATGGCCAGCTCTGCGGCATTTTTCAGAAAAGCGCCGCTCTGACCGGTGTCGAATATTATTTTTCTGCCGTCCTTCTCAACGCAAAAAGAGATGCCGTGCTCGGTGGAAAGGCCGTGATGCTCTCCAGGGGAGTTTTCGATAAGAGTTGTAATACGGACCATGGGCTAGCCTCCTTCGGCTGGATAATCCGCACCTTGGCCCCGACGGCTGCGGTTCCATGCCGGACGGGGGATTTTCTTAATTTATGTTTTCATTGTACATCCATTTTTGTTAAAGAGTCAAGGAAGAATGGGCCGGTGAAATAAGCGCCCCCGCTCCGGAAAAGCTCTCTTCACTCAGCTGCCGCGGCAAAGCGGTAGCCCGCGCCGTGGGCGGTAAGCAGAAATTCCGGCCTGGACGGATCGTCCTCAATCTTCTGCCTCAGCCGGGCCACGTGCTGGTCCACGGTCCTGGTGGTGACGTCGCACTCCACGCCCCAGATCTCCTCCAGCAGCGTTTCCCTTGACGCCACAGCCCCGTCCATGGCCGCCAAAAACTTCAGAAGAGCCGTCTCCATGGGAGTCAGAGCGAAGGGCGCCCCGGATTTCTTCCCCGCCATGGCGCCAAAATCCACGACCACGTCGCCGAAGGAGAGGGTATCTCCCCCCGGAGGAATCCTGTCGGGCCCAGCCGCCAGGGCACCCCGCCGGAGGGCGGCCCTAACCCTTGCCAGCAGCTCCGCCATGCCGAAGGGTTTGACGATATAGTCGTCGGCGCCGAGCTCCAGCCCCACTACTCTGTCCACCTCCTGCCCCCTGGCGGTGACCATGATCACGGGGACAGCGGCGTTTTCGGCCCTGATGGCCCGGCAGACGTCGTAGCCGCTCATGCCGGGCATCATAATGTCCAGGAGTACCAGGTCGGGGGAGGATTTCCTGAAAAGCTCCAGAGCTTCGGCCCCGTCGGCCGACTTGACAACCTGGTAGCCTTCGATCTCCAGCAGGTCCGCCACGGCGGTCAGAATCGCCCTGTCGTCCTCGGCGATCAGGATTTTTTTCATTGAATCTCCTCCTCTTCATGGGGACGGATCAGGGGCAGGCTCAGCGTGAAGACGCTGCCTCCGCCCGGTCGGGGGCTGTATTTCACGTCTCCGCCGTGCTCTATGGCAATGGCCCTCGCAATGGCAAGGCCCAGGCCCGCCCCGCTCACGGGGGCGGTGATGGAGTCGTCCACCCGGAAAAACTCCTGGAAGATCCTCTCCCCCAGGGCCGGGTCTATCCCCGCGCCCCGGTCCGCCACCCTCACCTGGGCCAGGCCGTCCCCGGAGGCGCATTCTACGGCTATATCCTTTGTGTCGGGGGAGTACTTTTCGCTGTTTGAGAGCAGGTTCATGATCACCCGGGCCAGGGCCTCGCTGTTTCCCCTGACGGTCAGGGGCCCCGAGGATGAGAAGTTCGTCGCAAACCCCCTCCCGGCCAGGCGGGGCATCATCCTCTCAAAGGTCTCCTTTGCCAACGCCGCCAGGTCCATGGTCTCCATGAGCAGGGGCCTGTTCTCCCTCCCCCTGCGGGAGAAGGCCAGCACGTCGTCCACCAGCCGGGAGAGCCGCTCGGCCTCCGAGACCATGACGGACAGGTACTCCTTCCGGCGCCCTTCGTCCTTCTGCTTTCCCGACAGAAGCATTTCGGCAAAGAGGCGGATGGATGTGAGGGGAGTTTTCAGCTCATGGGAGACATTGGCGACAAAGGTGGTCTTCTGGGCGGCAAGGCGCATCTCCGACCATACCATCCAAAACACCGCCGCCGCTCCCGCGGCTATTATCGCCAGCAGGGCTGCCGTCAGGGCCCACACGGCGATGGAGGCAAGACGGGCCCTGGAGGCTACGAGGCCGGGATCGGACAGCCACGCCCCCGCCTCCCACCGGGGAAGGAGGGGGGAGATCTCCCTGGCGACAAAGGGCCGCCGCCAGTCGGCTCCTGGAGGAAGAGGGGGGTCGGCCAGAGGTTCGCCCCCGTCGTCCAGGACCGCCAGCACCCGCACATCGGTGAGCATGTCGGGGGCGGCCCCGGCGATGCTGTCCCTCAATGCCTCCATGTCGATAAAAAAGCCGCCGGCCCCGGCGCCGGAACGGGCCCAGTAGATGAGCTCAAGGCCCCTCTCCGTAAGCCTGGGCAGGAAACCTCCCTCCGACACGGCCAAAAGCCGGGGAAAGGTTATGCCCCTGGCCACAGTGCCGGAGCGCTCCTCCTCTTCCGGAGAGGGCCCGGCGCCCGCCTGAGGGGCCACGTTTCGCTGCATAAGGGTGAAGCCCTCCTCCTCGGCCTTTTTGAAAAGCCTGTCCCGGAAGGAGGGATCCACGGCGGCCATGGTCTTTGCCTTCTGCATGTCAGCCCCCGCAGAGGCGGAAGGCGGGGAAGGGAGCGGCGCGGGGGAGGACTTTTCGCGGAGAGGAGCGGAGCTATGGAGTTCGTAAGCTGCCCCTTCTTCCTCTTCCCTGAAGGACATTTTATCGGAGAAAGACTCCTCCCGGGCACGGAACGGCCCTTCGCGAGGATGAGCTATGGCCGCAGCCCCATCGCCCATCTCCTTCCTGTAGACTCCAGCCACGGAATCATACTGCTGAACCTCCTCCCGTCCCTCAAGGAAATCTCCGAAGGCTTTTAAAAATTCAGATCTAAGGGCAGAATCGGCGGCAGGGATAAAAACATGGCCCTCCGCCGCGAAAAAAGACAGGGCCGCCGGAGCGGGAAGGGCAACCGTCCCCTCCAGGTCGCCCGGGCCCGATATCTTCAGCGCCTCTCGCCCCAGATCCGCCCCCAGCCCCTCTAAAAGGGCGGAGATCTTCTGGGCGGCCAGGTTAACCTCCGCAAGCAGCGCCGCCTCAAGGCTCCGCTCCACATAGGCCGCTTCCCTGTCCGCCGCCCTCAGGGCAAGAAGCCCCAGTACTCCGCTGGGGAGCAGCACCGCCATGGCGAAGACCAGTATCATGGAAAAGGGGAGGGACAGCCCTCCGCCGCCCCTTCCCCGACTTCTATTCATCATGGCCGTCCCTCCCAGCTCAGTAATTTTTTGCGGTTATTTAGTCCTGGTCCTTATCTCCGCCGCCCTTAACAGGGGCCTGCTGGTTCTTCTGCATATAGGCGTCGTTCATCACTTGTTTTCTCGCGGCGTTGGAGAGTCTCCCCTCAGCCTCAAGCCCCTCGGCGTACTCTTCGAAGTATTCCGCTTCCTTCGAAAGCGCCGGCGCCGCCTCCCCGGCTGCCGAAGCCGCCGTATGAAGCTGCCTCGCCCTAGCTCCCAAGAGGGCAGCCGCCTCTTTTATCTTTCCGCTGTCCGCCAACTGAATGGCCGCCTCCCTTACCTCCGCGTTTCTGGCCAGTTCGATCTGGGAGGATATATCGGCCCTGCGGCTGCTGTCAGCGGCATCCTTGTCGCCGGTGAAGGCCACGTCCAGGAACGCCGTCTTTTTAACCGGCGCGCCGGAGGCCGCGTCCAGATATTCCACCTCCAGCTCGGCGGCCCTGAGCAGGTCGCCTCCCGCCCCTTCGGGGATCTCTATCTCGAAGAGGGCGTACTTCTCTCCGCCATAAAGGCTCCCGATGGATACCTCCATGGAGCCGCCCGCCGTCTCGCCCCCGCGACCCACTATGCCAAGGGGCCGCACCCCTTCGCCGCACCTGAGGGTGATTCTGACCCTCCGGGCAGTTACCGTAACGGCGTCGCCCAGGTCCCTGGCGAAGATCTCCGGCAGCATCCCAGCGTTGCGGGCGAAGTAGGCGTTTCCGCCGCTTTCCGCCGCGAGAGCCGTCATCAGGTCCTCATTATAATCCAGGCCGAGGCCGATAGTGGTAACAGTAATGTCATCCCTGGAGGAAAGCCTCCGTCCCAGGGCCGCCAGCTCCCCCACCGAGGAGGGCCCCACGTTGGCCATGCCGTCGGAGAGCATTACTATGCGGGGAATGTACCCCTCGCCGATAAAGGGACGGAGCTGATCGGCGCCCGCCGCGGTACCGGCGTAGAGGGCCGTCATACCCCCCGCTCTGATTCGGCTGATGGCCCGGTAAAACACGGGGTCCTCCGGCCCGCCGCCCACCGCCCTGGCGGGTACGGGAACGGAGACGCCGTCGTCGTAGACCACTATGGCCGCCACATCCTGAGGATCCAGCATCCGCAGCGCCTCAAGGGCGCCTTTTTTGGCGTTCTCCATCTTGCCGTCGGACATCATGGAGCCGGATTTATCCAGCACCAGGGCCACCGCCAGAGGAGCCCTCTGTCTGGCCGCGCCCGAGGGACCGACCAGCGCCCTGACTATCAGCTTCTGCCGTCCCGCCCCCGCTGCCAGGATGGAATACTCTCCGTTGGCACTGAAAACAACTCCATCACCTTCCGCCGGGGCCCCCTCCGCGGGGACTAAACCTGAAAAAAGGATCGCTCCCATAAACAGGGCAGAAACAAGCGCCGTCATCTTTTTAAACATTGTCCACCACCTCCTGGCCCAAAGAGTACTCTGTACGGGAGGATGATGTGTCAGAAGCCTGTCACGGCATTGTAACGGAATTGTAAACTTTAGCCATCTCCGGGCAAAATAAGCTTAAAGGCCTTGCCGACGGGGCAGATAGGGGGCAGAATAGTGAGGAAAGTGGCGGAAACCACGTCCGGCCAGTTCCGGAAGACCCGGGAGGTGGAGAATATGAAATTTTGTCGCGCCGCAGCTCTTCTGCTGTTGTTCCTGATCATAACAGGGCCGCCTCCGGCCGCAGGGGCGGGAATTCTCGATACCAGGACATCCTTCAACATAGCCGTTCCGCAGGGGTGGGTTTCCCGGAAGTGGGCCACTCCGGAGGTTGCCCTGGAGGCCCGTTCGCCGGAAAAAGACGGGCTGCTCCTGGTGCTGACCTTGTGGCGGCCCTTTGCATCGAAATTTGAAGCAGCCGCCGCCTTCGAGGAGCGAGAGGAGTTCGCCGCCCTCTCCCCGGTGCAGACCTGGACCGGCTCCGTTCATACGGCGAGCGGGGCGGAGGGCATTCTAAGGCGCTACCGGGCGACCCTTGGCGGCCGGGAGGCGGATATGATCGGGGCCTACTTCGGCGAGCACGAGACCTGGTACGGAGTACTGGCCGTATGGCCCCCGGAAGATGAGGCCCTGGGAGCCCTGCTTGAGAAGTCCGTCAGAAATTTCAGGCCCGGCTGGGCCCGTCCGGCCGTAAAGGATCCCATTGAAGGCCTGTGGCGATGGCATAACGGAAGCCTTCTGAGTTTCGGTCCAGGCGGAGCGGTTGACCCGTCACGGATAGTGAGCTTCTGGAGAAAGGATTACCCCTGGCTGACCCACGGGGGACAGAACTATTTTTTGAAAGTAAAGCTCCCCGGAAAGGCAGAGCTCAAGGTAGTCATGAGCGGCGACGGCAAAAAAATGTACGAGACGGATGGGGATAAGAAAACCCAGATAGCCTCCCGGGTCGAGTGAAGACGCTATGGCGGTCTCCCCTAGCCATTTAGTACTTCTTTTTATCAGTACTTATAAATCATGCTTGACGCTCTCAATAATGGTCTTCTTCCACCCGGATACCAAACGAAGAACCACGATACCGTACGGCAAGGACATTCCGAAAAACACGCTGGCAGCCATACGCCGTCAGACTGGAATCGATGAAATACGTTGAGAATGGTCTCCTCTCCTATTCTAAAATGCAAAAGGGGGGTTAGTTTCATGAAAAACGAAGGCGCCACCGCCGTCTATCCGGCGATCTTTTCGCACGATAGCGACGGCATTACCATTACCTTTCCCGATCTTCCGGGGTGCATATCCTGCGCGCAGACGGACGAGGAGGCGCTGCATATGGCACGGGACGCCCTGGGCGCGTGGATTGTGGCCACCGAGGACCTTGGTGAGCCCGTACCGCCACCGTCCCGTACATCAGATCTTCACCCCGGTCCGAATGAGGCGGTCTGCCTGGTGGATGCATGGCTGCCCATCTTCCGGGAGGAACGCCGCGCGGGCTCGGTGAAGAAGAACGTAACTGTGCCGCTGTGGCTGAACGCCCTCGCCGAAAAGGCGGGACTTAACTTCTCGCAAATCCTTCAGGCGGGGCTGAAGTCCTCGCTGGGCATTCAGGATCGCTGATCATATCAGAGTCGGTGGGTTCACCAGAATCGTCCCGCAGATCGTGTCCTTTTAGAAACGCCGCGATCAGGCCGGCAAGCTCTCCGGGTCGCTCGTAGACCAGGCCGTGACCGCCGGGCAGGATTTTATAAACCGCCCCTCTTATCTCAGAGGCCAGGGCGGCCCCCTCTTGGGGAGAGATGAGACGGTCCTCCTCCCCGCCTATCACCATGGCAGGAACGGCAATTCCCCTAAGCCTGCCCGCCAGCGGGCGCATCCCCCTAAGGACTGACTGTTGGCCCCGGATAGCCTCTTCATGCCTGGAAAAGAAATCTGACAGGGAATGCCGGAAAGCCCGGGCGAAGGGAGCATTCCAACCGTGGGGCGGGGCCAGGGCCTCCGCCAGAGCGGCGGCAGCCTCTGTGAGGGATTCTCCCGTAAGGGGGCCGAAGACCTCCGGCCGGGCTGCCGAGGCCCGGCCGTGGTCCGCAGCGCAGCAGCAGAGGATCAGGGCGGAGACTAATTCTGACCGGGTAAGGGCCAGCTCCGCCGCCACGGCGGCGCCCATGGACCAGCCCAGGACCGCCAGGGGAGCCCCTGCGGCCTCCGCCACCGCGGCAGCGTCCTCAACATAGAGGGACATAGAGTGGGCGGAGGAGCCGCCGGAACTCTCCCCCAGCCCCCGGGGATCATAGATTACGGGGGCGATGCCCCGCTCCCTGAGCAGCCGGGGAAAGGCGGCGCCCCAGCAGGAACTGTCGCTTCCAAAGCCCGGTATTTGGAGCAGATTTTCGCCCCCCTCTGCTCTACCCCAGCTTATGGATGCCCCGTCGGGCCGGGACAGAAGCCGCCGGTTTATTTTTCTATCAGCCGCCGCCATAAAAACCCTCCCCCCATTCTTTGCTTTTGGCTCGTGAAAAATCCATTATAATCATACACTTCAAAATACCCCCCAGCAGTATTGAAATGTGATAAACTTGCCCTGTCGGCGGTAGTTGTTTTCATTGACCCGGCGGCGGATGAAGGCTATCATATCTGAATAGATATTCTTTTCCACCTCTTGCGGTTAAATTAAACAACTCTGCGCGGCAAGAAACCTGATTCCTGCTGATGCCGGAGGATAACCGTGAAGTTTGAAAGAGTGAGACTGGTCCGTTCGGCGGACGTCAACCCCTGGGAGAACCTGGCCAGGGAGGAGTGGCTTATGGACGACTGCGGGGACAGGGAGGCAATCCTCTACCTGTGGCAGAATGCCCGCACAGTAGTGATAGGACGGAACCAGAACGCCTGGGCGGAGTGCCGTCTCGACCTCCTCGAGTCGGAGGGGGGCAGGCTTGCCCGCCGGTCTACGGGCGGGGGGGCCGTCTATCACGACCTTGGCAACCTGAACTTCTCGTTTATCATGCCCCGGCATGCCTACGACATGACGCTGCAGCTTGGCACAGTCCTTGGCGCCCTTCGCGGGCTGGGGATCGCCGCGGAGTTTTCCGGCAGAAACGACCTG
>CAZXOD010000060.1:1169-11221 GCA_964642285.1 uncultured Synergistaceae bacterium | reverse complement strand
CGCTCTTCCGATCTGCCCACGATCTGGCTTGTGGGGGTGACGAGGGGCGGATAGCCCATTTCCTTTCTTACTTTAGGCACTTCGTTGAGCACGTCGGACAGCCGGTGGAGGGAGTTCTGATCCCTCAGCTGGCTTACCAGGTTGGAGTACATGCCGCCGGGGATCTGGTACATGAGGACGTTGATATCCACGCCCCCCAGGTCGATGAAGATATCTTTGTTCTGCTCCCTGATCTTTTTGAAGTGTTCCGCCACGGGGACGAGTTTTTCAAGCTTTATGCCCGTCTCAAAATCGCCGCCCTTCATGGCCGCCACCATGGATTCGATGGGGGGCTGGCTGGTGCCCTGAGCGAAGGGGGAGATAGCGCAGTCCACCACGTCGGCGCCGGCTTCAAGTCCGGCGAAGTAGGCCATGGAGGCCATGCCGCTTGTATAGTGGGAGTGAACCTGCACCGGCAGGCCCGTCTCTTTTTTGATCGTCCTTACCAGGGCCGCGGTCTCCACGGGGCTGATTATTCCCGCCATGTCCTTGATGCAGATGGAGTCGGCGCCCATGGACTTCATATCGCTTGAAAGCTTGGCGAAGGCGTCCAGGGAGTGAACCGGCGACAGGGTGAAGGAGAAGGACATCTGTAGATGAGCCCCTTCCTTCTTTATCTGATCCGCCGCCACCTCCATGTTCCGGAGGTCGTTGAGGGCGTCGAAAACCCTGATAATATCCAGGCCGTTGCCCACCGCCCGCTTCACGAACTCCCGTACGGTGTCGTCGGCGTAGTGGCGGTAGCCCACCACGTTCTGCCCCCGGAGCAGCATCTGGAGCTTCGTTTTCTTAAAGAGCTTTCTGAGGGTTCTGAGCCTGTCCCAGGGGTCTTCGTCCAGGAACCTCATGCAGGTATCGAAGGTGGCCCCTCCCCATACCTCCATGGAGTGGAAGCCCACGTCGTCCATCATCTCCGCTATGGGAGTCATGTCCTCCGTGCGCATCCTGGTGGCCATGAGGGACTGGTGACCATCCCGCAGGCTGGTGTCGGTGATTCCTACTTTCCTCGGGGACTTGATTATCTTTACCTCGGGCTCGATAACCTCAATTGTCGCTGCAACCGGGGCTTCCGGCGCCTCGGCGGAAACTGCGGGTACTGAAGAAGGCTGGGCTGCTTTTTCGCCCGGCCTGCCTTTTTTCTGACTCTTCTGGTTAGACATACACCTTTCTCCTCCAGACTGATATGTGATATTTAGTACTTTTACTCCCGGTCCGGCGGGAGAGGCGCCATCTTTGCCTCTTCCCACAGCCGGTCCAGCTCCTCCAGGGTGAAATCGCTCCATGGCCTGGAACTTTCGGACACAAAGCGCTCCACCTCACGGAACCTGCCGGCGAACTTCCTGTTTGCCCTGCCTAGGGCGGCGTCGGGGTTGACGGAGAGGTGCCTGGCCATATTAACGGCCGCGAACAGGAGGTCTCCGAACTCTTCCTCCACTCTGCCGGGGTCATCTTCCCCTATGGCCTCTCTCAGTTCTTCCAGTTCTTCCTCAACTTTATCATAAAGGGGCGTCAAATCGCCCTTTGGCCAGTCGAAACCTACGTGGGCCGCCTTGCCCTGGATGCGGAAGGCCTTAGACAGCGGCGGCATTGACGCCGGAAGGCCGGACAGGAGGGAGACGTCCTTCTTTTTTTTGCGCTCTTTCTCGCCGGTCTTGATCTCCTCCCAGTTCTCCAGCACCTCGGCGCTGGAGTCGGCCCTGACGTCGCCGAAGACGTGAGGGTGTCTCCTCGTCATTTTGCCCGTAAGGCCCCGGACCACGTCCTCAGCGTTGAACAGCCCCGCCTCCGACGCCATCTGGGCTATAAAGACCACCTGAAGCAGCAGGTCGCCGCACTCCTCCCGGATCTCCTCCGGGTCGGCCCCGGCGATGGCGTCCACAAGCTCGTAGGCCTCCTCTACCACGTAAGCCCTTATGCTCTCCATGGTCTGCTCCCGGTCCCAGGGGCAGCCGCCCTCGCCCCGGAGGCGCTTCATGACCGACAGCAATTCTACGAAGGCGCTTCCCGCACTTTCGTCCATTTTATCTATCGCACCTGCTTTCCATGCCGGAGGGCCTGAAGAACGTCCTCAAGGCCCCTTGCGCCGCCTGGCCCGGTGGCCCTGCCCTCCGAAGCGATCCAAAATTTTTTTCTTTTAAGTTCATCAAACAGGGGGCCTTCCCCCCGGAGTATTGTATCCCTTTTGCCGCACTCCACGGAAACAATACCATATTTCCCCCCTCCTGACCGCAGCAAAGATACTGAAATCAGGTTTTTCAGGCTTTCTGGCGGGGGTCCGAACCGGTCCTCCACCTCCCGCTCCAGCGCCCTAAGTTCCTCGGGGTTTTCAAGCCGGAGCAGCCTGCGGTAGAGGGTGATCCTGATGGCCTCCTGGGGGATGTAGGCCGAGGGTATGAGGCACGGGATATCCACCGTTACCTCCGCCGACGACGGCAACTTGCCCCGCAGTCTGCCTATCTCCTCCTCCAGAATGGAGTAGTACAGGTAGGACTCGGCGCCCCCTCTCCCCGTTCCGTGCTGGGCGGCGCCGATAAGGTCGCCGCTTCCCCTTATCCTGAGGTCCTCCAGGGCGAGATCGTACCCGGCTCCCCTCTCCCCCAGAGTCGTTATGGCGTCCAGCCTTTCCAGGGTTTCGTGGCCTACGGGCCGCCCCTCGGGGTAGAGAAAGAAGGCGAAGGCAGTCTCCTCCCTCCGGCCTACCCTGCCCCTGAGCTGGTACATCTGGGCCAGGCCCAGCTCCTGGCAGTCCTCCACAATGAGGGTGTTGGCCCCGGGTACGTCCAGGCCGCTCTCTATTATGGTGGTGCAGAGCAGAATGTCTATGTTTTTATTATAAAATTTTAGCATCGTATCTTCAAGGTCGCCCTCCCTCATTCTGCCGTGGGCAATAGCAATGGTCGCGTAAGAGAAGAGATTTCTGAGGAAAGACGCCTTTTCATCCAGGCGGTGAATGCGGTTGGATACGTAAAAAACCTGCCCGCCCCGGCTCAGCTCCCTCGAAACTGCGGACTTTATCATGGGGGCGCTCCAGGGGCCGGCGGCGGTGATCACCCGGGCCCTGTTGCGGGGCGGCTCGTTTATGAGGGAGATGCTTCTCATGCCCTTCAGTGAGAGGGCCAGGGTGCGTGGAATGGGGGTGGCCGACAGCATGAGGACGTCCACGTTCTCCCTGGCTTCCTTGAGCTTCTCCTTGGACATGACGCCGAAGCGGTGTTCCTCGTCCACCACGATAAGGCCCAGGTCTTTGAAGGCCACGTCCTTCTGGAGCATCCGGGATGTGCCTATGAGGATGTCGATCCCGCCCGTGGCCGTCTTTTCCAGAGTGGCCCGCTGTTCCCTTGCTGAGGAAAACCTGGAGAGGATCCCCACGTTGACCGGAAAGCCTGTAAGCCTTGCGGTGAAGGAGATGAAATGCTGCTGGGCCAGGATGGTAGTGGGCACAAGAAGGGCGGTCTGCTTGCCTCCCTGGGCGGCCTTGAAGGCGGCCCGGGCGGCCACCTCAGTCTTGCCGTAGCCCACATCTCCCACCAGAAGGCGGTCCATGGGCCAGGGGTTTTCCATATCCTCCAGAACTTCGGCGATGGCGGCAAGCTGGTCGCCCGTCTCGGTATGGGGAAAGGCCTCCTCAAACTCCCTGTAGAGTCCGTCGGGGGGCGGAAAGGAAAATCCCTTCACCAGCTCTCTTTTGGCGTACAGCTCCAGCAGGCCCCGGATCTCCTGCTGCACCCGCTCCCGGGTTTTTGCCGCGCTCCTCTTCCACCTTGAGCCCCGGAGGGAGTCCAGGCGGGTGTCCTCGTCCACGTGTTCGGGCAGGGGGGTGAGCTTGTGAAGCTGAAGGACGGGCATAAAGAGAAGCTGGGTCCCATCGAACTCCAGAATGAGGCTGTCCACCGTCTCTCCTCCGGCAACGACCTCCTCAGAACCCCTGAAGACGCATAGGCCGTAGTCCTCGTGGACGATAAGCTGCCCCTCGGAGAGCCGTTCGCTCCACTCCCCGGGCGGAGCGGACATGACTTCCCGCCCGGCGGGCCGTTCGGAGATGCCCGCCAGCTCCAGGTCGGAGATATAGGCAACTCTGGCGTCGGAGTCAATAAACCCGGCCGAAAGGGGCCCTCCCAGGGGAATGGCCTGGGCCTCCTCGCCGAAGGCTAAAATCCTTGGGTTGGCGGTGGCAAGAAATACGGAATACCCTTCGTCCTGCCAGGAAGCGCACACATGGCGGAATTTCTCCATATTTCCCCGGAAAGGGGCGATATCCTCCACCGCGATGGCCTTTTGTGAAAAGGAGGCCGAGGGGGTAATTCGGAGCCGGGGCCGGGAAGCCAGCCGGAGGACGATGTCGTTCCAGTCGGGCAGGAGAGGGGCGTCTTTTTCGCCGTCCGTTATGTCCCTCCACAGCATGGCGTAGGAGTCGGCGGAGGCGGAGGCCCTCACAGGATCAAAGTGTACGGAGAGGGCCTTTTCGGGAAAAAATTCGAAGAGGTTTCCTTCTTTTGCCCCGCTGAGGGAGTGAACGGCAGCCTCGTCCAGCAGGCCGACGCTCGCCTGAGTACGGGGGGAGAAACTGCGGACGCTTTCCACTGTTTCGTCGAAAAATTCGAACCTCAGGGGGTGGGCATAGGCGGGGTCGAAAACGTCCAGGATATAGCCCCTGAAGATGAACTGCCCGGGAGCCCAGACAATATCCGACCGTTCATACCCGGCGTGGACAAGCCAGTCGAGGAGCTGCCCTCTGGAGTAGTCTCTGCCGGCGGCGATGCGGATTTCGCCGCTTCCCGAGCTGACCGGCCCGAGGAGAGCTCCGCTGCTCGCGGCCAAAAGACCCCCTTCCCTCCGCCACCTCGCAAGGGTCTCTCCTCGCTGTACCGGCAGGGCTTTGTCCCGGATTCCGCGGGGCGTGAGAGGAATTTCGTGAAGAAGACTTATCCCCTCTCCGGGGAAGAGAACTTCCCAGTCGGAGCAGAAAGCTTCAGCCTGTTTTTTATCGGGGAAGACAAGAAGGGCGGGCGAGGGAGGGTTTCTGCAGATCCAGCACCTGGCCGCGCCGTCCGGGGTAAAGTGAAGGGCGGCGCCTCCTATCCAGAGGCTTTCGTCAAGATCCCAAATTCTGTTCCGCCGGGGGGCGGAGGTTTTTTTCATCCCATTCTCCATTATGACGGGGGGCAGGCGATTGAACCGCCCGCCCCTCAGGCATTGCTGTTTATCTCATTCATAGCCCTTTCAGGACCTTCGGACCGCCAAAGCTCAGCGCCCCGGGCGACGGCTTCCAGAATGTCGGGCAGACCCTGCCGCTCGGAGGGAGAAAAAGCTCCAAGAACCCAGGAGACCATCCCCTTCTCCTCAGGGGCGGCCCCCACTCCGATCCTCAGCCTGCATACATCAGCGGTACCGGCGGCGCCTATGACGGAGATCATTCCCTTATGGCCCCCCGCGGAGCCCTTTCTGCGTAGCCTGAGCCTTCCGAAGGGGAGGGCGGCGTCGTCGTAAATAATAAGCACATCCTCCTCCCAGGAGAGGGAGAAGTACCTTACGGCCTCCCCCAGGGCCCTTCCGCTAAGATTCATGTAGGTCAGGGGCTTCAGCAGGAGGATCTTCTCTCCGTCCAGGTAGTGGGTCCACGCCATGGATGAGAACTGCATCCGGGGCGCTCCGCACGACCATCGGTCCGCCATGAGATCCGCCGCCAGCCATCCCGCGTTGTGCCTTGAAAAGACATACTCCGGCCCGGGATTGCCCAATCCGGCGATTATCTTCAAACGGGGCTACTCCTCCTCTTCGTCCTTGGCCTTGCCCTTGGCTACAACTTCCACTTCCGCCCCCTCCGCGGCCTCTTCCTCTTCATCCTCGGAGACGCCTCTGGGGATGATCACCGCGACCACGACTTCTTCTTCATCAGTAAGCACAGTGGCGCCCTCGGGGACGGGAAGATCCTTCACCTGGATGTTTTCGCCCAGGCCAAGGGAGCTGACGTCAATTTCCACTGAGTTGGGAATCTGGCTGGGGAGCACTTCCATGGAGATTTCACGGTAGAGGTGGTCGATAATTCCCCCGAGCTTGACCCCTTCGCAGACATCCCGCCCCAGAAGCTCCACGGGGACGTTGACCGTAATCTTGTGGCCCTTGACCAGCTGAAGAAAATCGATGTGAAGAATTTTATCCGTGATGGCATCCTTCTGGATCTCCCTCATGATGGCCATCTCCTCGGCGCCGTCGGGAAGGGTCACCATCATGGTGGTAGTCTCCCAACGACCCGATGCCGCCACCTTGGCGACGGACGAAGTTTTCACCTTGCCTGGCACCGACTCCCGGTATCCGGGTCCGTACAGAACGCAGGGAGTATATCCCTCAGGCCGCAGCTTTCTGCAGGCCTGCTTACCTTTTTCTTCCCTGGCTTCAAGAACAATCTTCAACATTTCCGACATAACTGACACATCCTCCCTGAATTACGATCCCCGCCGCAAAAGCCGCTAATCAAACAGCCTGCTTACCGAGCGGTCGCTGTGGACCCTCAGAATGGCCTCCGCGAAAAGGGGAGCTATAGACAATTGAACGATTTTAGCCGATTTTTTGCTCTCAGGCAATGGGATAGTGTCGGTTAAAATAACCTCGCTGATCCCCGAACTTTCCAGGCGCTCCAGGGCAGGCCCCGAGAGCACTCCGTGAGTGGCGCAGGTATATATCCTTACCGCCCCTCTTTCCTTTATAAGGGCGGCGGCGTTGCAGATGGTGCCCGCCGTATCTATGATGTCATCCACCATGACGACGGTTTTGCCCTCTACGTCGCCGATGACGTCCATTACTTCGCAAAAATTCGCGGCCTCATGGGACCGCCTCTTGTCCACCACCGCCAGGTCCGCCTTCAGCTGGCCGGCGAATTTCCTTGCCCGGACCATTCCCCCCACGTCGGGCGCTACCACTACCATGGGCCCGGAAACTGTCGGCGCCACGTTCTCTTTGAAGTAGCTCGCCAGCAGGGGCATTCCGGTGAGGTGGTCCACGGGGATGTCAAAAAAGCCCTGAATCTGTCCCGCGTGAAGGTCGGCAGTGATAACCCGGTCGGCCCCCGCCTTGGTAAGCAGGTTCGCCATGAGCTTGGCGGAAATGGGATCTCTGGGCTTACTCTTCCTGTCCTGCCTGGCGTAGCCGAAGTAGGGTATAACTACGTTTATCCTGTAGGCCGACGCTCTTTTAAGGGCGTCGATCATGATGAAAACCTCCATCAGGTTTTCGTTAACCGGATTGCAGGTGGGCTGGATAACGAAGACGTCCGCACCCCTGACGCTCTCGTCAATGGAAAGGCCTATCTCGCCGTCGGAGAACCGGTAATGCTTCGCCCGGGACAGCTCCATTCCGAGCTCGCTGCATATTCTTTGCGCAAAGGACGGGTGAGCCGTACCAGATAAAATCTTTAGCTCGCCCCTGTTGCTAACCATCATTTCGGCCCCCTCCCCCACTTCCTGATTTTTTCTTCCGCTCGGACCATCCGGCAATATTGCGCTGCCTTGCCCGCCCCACCGCCAGGGCCCCATCCGGGACATCCTGGGTAATCGCCGAACCCGCCGCGGTAGAAGCGTCATCTCCCAGGGTCACCGGCGCTATCAGCATGGTATCGCTTCCCACGAAGCAGCGGTCGCCGATGACAGTTTTATTCTTATTCACCCCGTCGTAGTTGCAGGTGATGGTGCCCGCGCCAATATTAACGTCCTCCCCCAGGGTGGCGTCCCCAATGTACGAGAGGTGAGGGGCCTTGCTCCTCCTGCCGATTTTGGATTTCTTCACCTCGACGAACTTGCCCCCCTGAGATTGAGGAGCGAACTCCGCGCCGTCCCGGACCACAATGAAGGGCCCCGCTTTGACGCCGTCGCCGAGGATGCTGTCGCTGAGGACGGCGTGGCTGGATACGTCCACTCCCCGCCCTATGGTCATATTCCTGAGCACGGAAAAGGGGCCTATCCGGCTGCCCGAGCCTATGGAGGTATCTCCCCAGATCTGCACAAAGGGCTCGATGAAAACGTCCTCTTCGATCGTAACCCCGGGGCCTATCCACACCGACGAAGGATCAGCCATCCGCACTCCTCCGGCAAGCATCTGCTCCACAATGCCCTCTTTTATGAGGGAAACCGCCTCCGCAAGCTGCCGGGGGGTGTTTATTCCCCGGAACTCGTCCTCCCGGCCCCCGGGCACCGCCCGGACAGCCATGCCGTCGCGGCCCATCATCTTAATGATGTCGGGAAGGTAAAATTCGCCCTGGGCGTTTTCGTTGTCCAGTCTGTAAATATGGGGAAGAAGAGAGGAAACTTTAAATATATAGACGCCGCTGTTTACCTCAGATAGAAGGCGTTCCGTTTCGGAGGCGTCCTTCTCCTCCACTATGGAGACGCCGTCGCCGGAATGGACTACCCTTCCGTAGCCGTAAGGATTAGCCGCCTTAAAGCTGATAAAGGAGCAGTCGGCCTCCTCTTTTTTATGGTCCTCCATAAGCCTGGCAAGGGCGCCGCCTGTAAGCATGGGGACATCGCCGGGGAGGACAAGCAGGTGGTCGAAGCCCTCCCACCACTCCCGGGCGATCTGGACCGCGTGGCCCGTGCCAAGCTGCTCGTGCTGCCAGATGGGGACCGTTCCCGGCCATTCGGAGGCCAGATAATCCCTGGCCAGCTCGCCCCTGTGGCCCACCACCACCGCCGTATCGTGAATTGCACCCTCCGCTGCCAGACCCTCCAGGGCGCGGAGCGCAAAATACAGAACGGGCCGGTCCAGTATGGGAAGCAAAACTTTGGGAAGATCGCTCTTCATCCTGGTTCCTCTCCCCGCCGCGAGAACCAGGGCCCCTGTGACTCCTGCAGAGCCTGACAAGAGAATCAACACCTTCATTCGTGAATTTTGACACGACAAAAAAAGGAGCCTCTCCCGGACCCCTTTAAAATCGAAATCTGGCTGGGGTGGCTGGATTCGAACCAGCGATGACGGATCCAAAGTCCGCTGCCTTGCCTCTTGGCTACACCCCATCAACAACCATGATATAGTAACAGAGGTTTTAGGGCTGTCAAGGGGATTTGTCCGTCCCCTTAAGGGGTAGTGCTAGTATATTTTACCCTAAAAAACCGCTTTAACGAAGGGGCAATGCTCGGTCGTCCTGGCAGCGTTTTTTGCCGTCCCGAACTGAAAGGGGTCGCATAACATCTAGATCGCAGCAAGGGGGGACCCGGGCTTGAATTTGACAATTCGGAGATTTTAATTCAAAACCAGGTCCCTCAGGCAAAAAACGCCTTTCGGGACGACAGAAGAAACCGCACGTCGTTTTAGGATGGGAAACATATCCCGTCCCACCTGTGCATTCTGTCATCCCGAGCGCATGCGAGGGATCTGCCTTTGACCTTTAAGCCTTATGATTAACACCCAGTCGTCACACTGGAACTTCCTACACCCCGCCTTTCAGCAGTTCCGCTGCGGCGCGTTTTGCCCCCCGGGGATTAACCGCCGCGGCTGGCGCCGGGGGAAGGTTCTCAAGAGCCTGCCGCAGCTCCTCGGGCCCCCACTCCCCCCACCGGCCAAGATTCAATCCCAGGCCCCGCCTCTCTATCTCCCTGCCTATCGCCAGCTGATTATCCGCCGTCTGAAAAACCACCAGCGGTTTGCGGAGGGAGATAGCCTCATAGGACGTGACGCTGGATGTGCATAAAACCGCTCCCGCCCGCGACATACGCTCCGGAAGGTCCGGCGGGTCGCGGAGAAAAGAGAGATTGCGCCATAGGCGGGCAGACTCAACAAGCTGCTCCGCCGCCAAAGGCTCCACTAAAGGGCCCAGAACAAGCTCCGCTGTCGGCCAATCATCTTCCCACCACTTTGCGAACTGCCCGCTCGTATTAAGCAGATCGCTTGCGCCGGGAATAATAAGAATACTCTTGCCCTCCGTCGGCGAAAGACTCCAAAAATCGCTTCTCAGCAGGGCGTATTCCGGCCCAAGAAGAAGCTCGGCATGAATTGTTTCGTATCCCAGGGTTGGGGCGTTAAGA
>CAZXOD010000060.1:0-1159 GCA_964642285.1 uncultured Synergistaceae bacterium | reverse complement strand
TAGTTAAGCAAAACATCGCACTCCTGCTCCACAGGCTGGGTTCGGCAGTCGTCGATCAGGACTGTTCTGCAAAGCCTGCGAAGCTCCGCCAAAAAGTTGGGCGTCGCTTCGTAGCTGTCTGCCACGCAAAACCTCGGCCTTTTTTCTACAATCTCTTCAAAAACGCGATCAGAGCCTTTGCCAAAGGGACTTTCTATTACCGTAACTGACTCTCTGGCCGTGCCCCTGCGGAGGAGAATCTCCGAGGCAGGTTGATTCACCAGCCAACTCACAGAAGCGCCCCGCGCGGCAAACCCCTCGGAGAGGGCGAAGCACCGGCCAACGTGGCCGCCGCCTACTGAAGCTCCGGCATGGGTAATAACAATCACTTCTCCGCGATGCTCCATCCGACCTACCCCGTTCAATCCATATTTTCAGCCAACGGCCCCTGACTGCCGAGCCGCCATTATATCTTCCCAACATCATAATATACCAAAATCCCCGCGTCCTAGTTAGGATAACCGGAGCGCGGGGATTTTATGAAATACAAAACACGGCGTGACCGCGTATTAAGGCCCTGCTAGTTTGTGGCCTCTTTCGCCAGGCGAAGCACTTCCTCCTCCGGCAGGTCGACGAGCTCGGCAACGTCCGCCGCCGACATGCCCCTGCGGAGCATGCGGAGGGCGGTATCGCGCTTGGTTTGTTCCATACCTAGCATTAGGCCCCGTTTTTCGCCCCTGATCTCTCCCAGCTTAATGCCTTTAGCTTCCCCTTCCTTGAGCCAGGTCTCGGCCCATTCGGGTCTCTGTTCGGTGATCATTCTCTCCACCTCCATCAGGTCAGGCAGGTCCGGAATTTCCCCCCTGCCGGTCTTCTTAGGCAACAGCACCTTTGTCAAAAATACCGCTGACTGATCCGCTTCAAGCAGACTTTCAGCAACCATGGAATAATGTTATCATTATTTAAGCAAAGGGGGCGACCTTGTGACTGAAATCGACCGAGAAGCCAACCAATCAAACGCCTCTGAAAGAGGCGACGGAGACAGCCTGTGGAAGGACTACCTCAAGGGAGCATTTTACCCCATGCTGCGCTCCGTACTGCCCGAACTGGCAAGAGACGCCGACACGCAAAAGCCTGTCCGCTTTCTTGAGACGGAGTTAAGGCGGCTAGCCCGATATAC
>CAZXOD010000059.1:673-11250 GCA_964642285.1 uncultured Synergistaceae bacterium | reverse complement strand
AGCCGCTATGGAGAAAAAAATAAGATTAAAGCCATGGAATTCTCTGAAAGATTAAAGAGGATTGTCGAATTATATAACAACCGAGACTCGCAGACATTTGTAAGTGAAGTTGTCTCAGAGTTTATAGATGGATTATCAGAAGAGCTGCTGGCCATATTAAAGGCTCTGCAGGAAGATAGCCGATCATTTGAAAAAATGGGTATTAGCTATGAGGAAAAAGCTTTTTTTGATATTTTAGTAAAAGTTCGAGATGAAAAGGGCTTTATTTACGAGGATGAAAAATGTTTAACACTGGCTAAAGCTATTAAAGAGCTGGTTGATGATAAATCACAATATGCAGATTGGGCGACTCGTGATGATATAAAAAATCAGCTTAATATGGATTTAACCATTCTTTTATACAACCACGGATATCCTCCCGAGTGGGATGAAGAGGTCTTTGAAAAGGTTATGGAACAGGCCGAAAATTTCAAGAGCCACGAAATGCCAAATAAAATTAATTACCGGGGCAAAAACAGCGGAAAAATTTTAAATCATCCCGCACGCAATGAAAGCAATATGGCTAATTTTAGGGTAGCAGAAAGCAACTTGGAAGATGGCTAAGAATAACGATATAAAGGGTTTAGTAATTCAATAGTAAAAGCAATAAGTGGATATTAAGAAAAAGACCACACCAGAAGATTTAATCCCCCGATGTGGTCTTAGATTCGCTAGCCTTTAAGAAGCTATTCACCGTCTTTTCTATAATCCATACATGAAAGCCTCTCAGATAATCTCTTATTTCGTTTATACTTCCTGCAGCTACTAAGCTGGGCGGCGGCGCCTCATCTGGACGTAGAAAAGAAGCAGCGTAAAGAGGGCGATGCCTATTATGCTTGACACCAGCTCCGGCACTATCATGCACAGCGCCGCGGCGATAAAGGCGCCTCTCAGCAGATAGGAAAGATTGCCCCGCCAGTGGCCGATAATGCCCATGCCCAGAGAGAGCACTCCCACCGTACAGAAGAAGGTCACGCTGACGATGTCATAGATCGAGCCAATTCCCAGCAGCCCGGGGTTGTACACGAACACGAAGGGAATCAGGAAGAGGACCAGGGCCAGCCGCACCGCCTCCACGCCCGTCTCCCAAAGACCCGTCTTTGCTATCCCCGCCGCCGTATAGGACGCTATGGCCACGGGAGGGGTGATCATGGACATATTGGCGAAGTAGAAGATAAACATATGGGCCACCAGAGGCTGAATGCCCAAATTCTGCATGGCGGGCGCCAGCAGCACGGCGCTCATAATGTAGGCGGCACTGGTGGGCATACCCATGCCCATGATGATGATCATAACCGTGGAGAGCAGCAGGGCCAGCAGAAGGTTGCCCGCGGACACGGACGCTATCAGGGCGCTGAACCGCAGGCCCAGCCCCGTATAGACCACCTCGCCTATGACTATGCCCGCGATGGCGCAGGGCAGAGTGACTATCACGCTGCTTTTCGCCCCGTCGACGGCCATCTTGATAATTCCCGCAACCGAAATTCTGGTATCTTTTTTAAGCTGGCACAGGACTATCAGTGAAAGGGTGGACATGAGCGCCGAATACATGAGTGAGCGGCCCCACGCGATAAGGGCCACGAGGATCACTATGGGAAGGATAAGATGGAAATAGCGCTTGATGGAGCCCAGAAGCTCGGCCTTATCCAGTATTTCCGGCTTCATCTGCTGCTTGTAAGACTCCAGGTGAACCTCCCAGAAGAGGGAGCCCACGTACAGCATGGAGGGGATGATGGCGCAGAGCACTATTTTAAAGTAGGAGACGCCGATCATATCGGCCATGATGAAGGCCGACGCCCCCATGACCGGAGGGATGAGCTGTCCCCCCGTTCCGGCCGTTGCCAGCAGAGCGGCGCTGAAGACCGGCTTGTACCTGGCCTTTTCCATCATGGGATAGACAATGGTCCCCACCGACGCCACGTTGGCGGCGGCGCTTCCGCTGATCATGCCAAACAGGCCGGAGGCTATGATGGAGGCCTTGCCGGCGCCTCCCACAGCCTTCCTGGTGGCGTATTTTGCCATGGCTACGAACAGAGTCCCCGCCGGGGTGGCCGCCAGATAGGCTCCGAAGATCATGAAATAGAATATAGTGTCCGACGACGCGGCAATGGGGCTAGAATAAATGCCCGACGACGTCATGGTCTGATTTTCCACGAAGTCGGCGATGGATACGATTGGATGGGCCAGAATCCCGGGAAGATTTGCCCCGAAAAAGCTGTAGGCCATGAAGACAAGGGCCACTATAGTCATGGACCATCCCAGCACCCGCCTCCCCGCCTCAAGGAGCAGAACCACCAGGGCGAAGTTGAAAAAGTAGTCGGAGGTAAAGAGATCGTCCACGAAGGGGAGCCTGGTTACGATACGGTCCCCGTAATAGACGGAGTAGGCCATAAAAAAGATTACTATCAGCACGGGGCCCGCGTCGAGCGCAAGGCTCAGTCCGGGCCTGTCTTTCAGCGCCGGGTAAAGAAGAAAAACCAGAATAAGGCAGAAGGAGACGTGAAGAGGACGGATAATCATTCCCGGCACTGGGGCAAAGGCGATGTATATCTGCGCGGCCACCCACAGTAAAGCAGTAATGTAAACAAGCCTGTTTCTAATCGTCTGTTCCAAGGCGTTTGATGCCCCCTTTTTACGGTTGAACGGCGGACGGCAACAAGCCCGCCCGCCGTTTCATTTCAGATAGTCTTTCCTATTTCATCAGCCCGATTTCCTGATAGAATTTTACAGCGCCAGGATGGAGGGGTATGCCGCCCAGGTTGACGGGGTCGCAGGCATCCTTTTCCGGATTAAACGCGGAGAAGGCCACGTGTCCCTGTACAAGAGCCTCTTTGTTTTCGTAGACGGCCTTGGTGATCTTGTAGGCTGTCTCGTCGTCCATCCTGTCCGTAACGGTCAGGCAGGTGCGGTAGCCGGGGAGAAGCAGGTCTTTGTCCTGCCCCTTGAAGCTTCCGGCGGGCAGAACGGAAAGGGTGTAGCCGTACTTGTCCCTCAGGAACTCAACAGACTTCTCATCCATGCCCAGAAGGTCTATCTTGCCGGTTACTGCCAGCTCCGTGAAGGTGGGGTGCCCCTGGGATAGAGACTGAATGAAAAGGTCGCAACGGCCGTCCCTTATGGCGTTAGCGATTGCCTCGAAGTACGTATGGTCCACAGACCCTCCCCAGGCCTTGACGTCGTCGTAGGAGAAGCCGCAGGCCTCAATCACTTGGTCGGCGGAAGCCTCGCCGGTGGTGCCGCGCTGCACGGTCATGAGGCCGATCTTCATCTTATTTGCGCCGATCTCCTCCACGGACTTGATTCCGCTTCCGCTGCGGGCCGCTATGCCGACGTAAAACTGGTCCAGCCCGCCGATCAAAGCCCTGATATTCGTGACGGGGCCGTCGGAGAAGAGGCTTGTGCCTTCATACGCCCACTTGATGTTATTGCCCATGGTCATGGCGATGTTCATCTTGCCCTGCTGCATGAGCTTGATGTTGCCTATGCCGCCGGCGATGGGAGACGCGTCGATCTTAAGCTCCGGATAGGCCTTCCGAACCACGTCGGCGATGACCGCCGCCTGGACGTACCAGGTGCTGCCCACTTTGTTGGAGCCGATTTTCAGCTCTTCGTCAGCGGCGACCGCTGCGCCGGAGAAAAGGGATACCGCCATTGCCGCAAGAACAAACGCAAAAACCAACTTCCTCTTCATTTTTTTCCCTCCTCGATTTAATCAGTTTCTAGTCTAGTAGTGATAGGGCAAACCCTTCTTTTTAGCGTTGGGAATCCACCTTGGAATGGGCGGAACCAGGGCGTCCTGGGATTTTACGGGCATCTCAATGAAGGCAGGGCCTCTGTAGGAAAACGCCTCCTCAAGAACCTGCTCCACCTGTTCGGCCCCGGTAATCCTGAAGGTCCGTATTCCGAATCCCTCGGCTATTTTGCAGTAATCAACCTGCCTGAAATCCGTGGCAAAGGGGTTGGCGTTGTACACGTGCTCGATCTCCCCTCTGATCCAGCCAAAGACGTTATTGTTGAACAGAACATACTTGATGTCCAGGCCCAGGCGGCCGTAGGTCTCCAGCTCCCCGCAGTTGAAGAAGAAGCTGCCGTCCCCGCCCAGGGAGACGATAGTATGGTCCGGCCTGGCTACCGCCGCCCCCACGGCTGCCGGAAGGGAGTAGCCCAGGGCGCCCATGGAGTAGCCGGAGAGGAACATCCGCCCCTCGTTCTTCTGAAGCAGGTAGGCGGCGGAGAAGATGCTTCCCGTGCTGGGCTCCACCATCATCATGGTTTTTTCAGGGATTCGGGCCTCAAGGGCCTTCACAAATCTGATGGGATGGACAGGGAATTCGTCGGACGCAGCAGCAGCCTCTATGGACGAATCGAGGGCGGCCATGGCCTCCGCCGCCTCTTTGCCGTTCACGGCCGATCCGCTGACTCCTCTCTCCCGGATGCGCTCCGCCATTACTGAAAGGGTAGCCTTGGCGTCCCCCACAAGGGCAGCGTCGGCTCTGTAGTTATTGCCCGCCTCCTGGCGGCTGATGTCCAGCTGAATTATCTTAGGCTGGGCCGCAGCCGAGGGCAGTTTGCGGCCGTCGGTCCCGGCAGAATCGGTGTTGGACCCTACAAAAAACACCAGGTCCGCGTCTTTTATAAACTGGTTTGAATAGCTTGTCCCGCCCCTGGCGCCCACTACCCGGATTGAGAGAGGATGGGCCTCGGAGATCGCTCCCTTTCCCGTCATGGTGGCGCCCACCGGGATGGAAAGAGCCTCGGCCACGGCCCGAACCTCCGGCCCCGCGCCGGAGACCACTGCTCCCTGGCCGCAGACGATAACAGGCCGCTTTGCTTCGGCCAGGAGCCTGATGGCCTCGTCAATCCTGTCAAAGTCCGCTACAGGGCGATCGGCGGGCCAGAGGCTGGTTCCGCCGTAAAGTTCGCTCTCGGGGATGTCGATTTCTTCCTCATATACATCATAGGGAATGCGCACGTGAACCGCGCCGGGCCGGTCGGCCAGGGCAGTGCGGAAGGCCCTTCTCACCAGGTGGGGGATGTCTGCGGCTCTTGTAACCAGAATGCTGTCTTTGGTGATGGCCTCGTACAGCCTGTTCTGGTCGAACCCTGAAAGGGTGTTGCGGGTGTCGCTGTTGAAGGGTACGTCCGACGTAAAGCAGACGGTGGGAACGGAGCCCTTAAAGGACTCAAGCACCCCCGGAGCCGGATGAGCGCCCCCCGGGCTCGGAGCCTCGCTTACGCCCACCCTGCCCGCCGCCTTGGCGTAGGCCTCCGCCATAAAAGCCGCGGCCCGCTCGTCGTGGGTCAGGATGTGGCGAACATCGGGAAAACGCTCCCATTCCCGGTACAGGGCCAGGGTAGTCTCCCCCGGCAGACCGAACACGTCCTTTACTCCATGAAGCTTAAGCATTTCCAGAAACAGCCTGGCGCCATTAGTCTTCATTCTCAGCCTCCTTCCGTTTATTAGAAAAAGCTACTCATCATTGATGAGCCATCATCATACCATAACAGTTTAGCTTAATGTCAAGTGGGACGAAAGCTTCCGGGAGCATGTTTCGCGCAGGTTTGGAAAGGCTTCCGCCATCACCTTCCCCCCGTCAGGCTCCACCCTCTTCCGACAGCTTTTTAGCGTTGATTATGACGTCCTCCAGATGAGAGCTCATGGCCGCGGCGGCTCTCTCCGGATCCCTTTCTTTCATGGCCTGAACAACCTTTTCGTGAGAGACGTTCACGGGCGTATCGTAGAGTTTGAAGGTTCCCACAAAAAAATCCTGCCAGTTGGACGTAATGCCTATAAAGTCGTAGATCGTCTCAAGAAGAGGGATCCCCGACGCCTTCAGAATGCTCCTGTGAAATTTTGCCGAGAGCTCCGAATAGTCCTCGTTCTTCTTCATGCCCTCGTACTGGGCCGCTACAATTTTTTCCAACTCCTCAAGCTCTCCGTCGGAGGCGTTGAGGGTTGCCCGGTAAGCCGCCTCCCTCTCCAGAGCCTTCCTGAGGACAAGCCTGTGGATCAGGTTGGCCCTTCCGATTTTTCCGGGATGATTAAGGATTTCGCCCAGAAAATCCCGCAGCTTTTTTTCCTCTTCCATCTTGGCGAGACGGTTCCTTCCTTCCGCCTTAACCCTGTGCCCCTGTTTTCCCACTTTTTCCAGAAGGCCGCCGTGGCGCATGGCCCGCAGGGCCCTTCCCACGCCCGCCTCGCTTATGACGACCTCCTGTTCTTTAAGCGCTACGAGCAGGCTGCCGGCCCCCATGACCCGATTTTCCCGGTTAAGAATGTGCAGGATCCAGTATTCAAGCGTTTTATTGGCGATGGACAAGGCAATCGGCTCCGTTCGTCGATAATTTTTGCATGAAGGGGCTCATGCCGGCCCCGCTCCTACCGGCAGCTATTGAAATCGGTATTCCTGAAATCAATCAGCCTGCTCGCCATCTCGTCTCCGTATTCCGCCCTGAAATCCTCCAGCACGGCGGCGTTCACGGCGACTCCCGTCGCTCCGAAAATGGCCGCGACCACGTCACTGTAGCACTTGTAGGAGTGCCCGCAGTGATAGTCGAAGGGCTGCACATACTCCCTTTTCTTCTCGAAGGCCCTGCCCCGGGGGAAATTCGCCCCCCGCAGGACGTGAATGCAGCAGTCCTCCGTCTGAAGGGTCTTTTCCACCTCGAAGACAAGATCGGGATTGAAGCCCCGGCAGATGGCGATGTCAAGATGGCGGCAGTACTCGGCGCCCGCCTCCGTCATCCCCGAATCTCTGAACTGGGCGTGCCAGGCGCACCGGGTTATCCTCATGGTCATATCGGGGCTGAAGGACTCCACCTCCGTGACGTTGGAAGTTTCCTCCCTCACCGCCTCCTCCGAGTTAAGCCACTCGCTGTACTCAAGATAGGCCTCGAAATCCAGCTCCCGGCCGTCCCGGATCGCCCGCTGGGCCATCCTGCGCCCCCGCTGCTCGCCATAGTACCTGGTGCCGTGGATAAACGCCCTAAGCCCCCGCTCACCGAACTCTTCCGTAAGACGCCCGTAAAAGCGGGCGGGGATAAACGCGTGGCTCCTTTCAGTAAACTTCATGGTCCGCCTCCTCGCGCCCCGGCCCCGAGAGCCGCCGGGAACTTAAATTTATCTATCTTGCAGGCGAATTATACAACATGCTCCGGGCCAAATTACAAACCACTGTTATTTGCATCCCCGCCGTGGTAATGTTTCCTCAGGAGGTGAAAGAGATGGACATCCGCATTAAAAGAGTTTACGACGAGCCTTCCGCCGACGACGGAACCAGGATCTTCGTCGACCGGCTGTGGCCCCGGGGTATCAGTAAGGAGAAACTCAAGGCGGACCTTTGGCTGAAGGGCGTCACCCCCAGCTCGGACCTCAGAAAGTGGTTCCACGTGGACAAGGACCGTTTTCCCGAATTCAAAAAGAACTACCTCGCCGAGCTGAAAATGGCGGGGGAGGACATGAAGACTCTTGTCGGGGAAGCCCAAAGGGGCAGAATAACCCTTCTCACCGCCGCCAAGGACCCGGAACGGAACCACGTGGTGATTCTGAAGGCCTTTCTTTTAGAAGGGGAGAAACTCTAACCCTTCGGACGTTCGCACAAACGCCAGCGGCCGTGTTGACATAGCCCGCTGCTGATATAAGATAGAAGCGGCTCATCACTGATGAGGCATTTCTGGCCGAAGATACCGTCTTCCGGCGGTCTCTCCGATTTTTGCCGCGCCCCCTCTCCGGGGCTCGGTTTGGTTTGTTTTATTTTATTGAACGAGGTGGTACGGGTGATTGAAACCAACAGTATAGTTGTGGTGGGAATGGGCTTCATCGGCGGCTTTCTGCTCCCTGGATACGAAATGCTCCTGGGCGGACGGGTCGCGACGAATGTCTTCGTCATTAAAGCTACGGACAGGGATCTGGAAAAGCTGCGGGCCGAATACCCCTTTCAGATAACCGTGGGCAACACCCTTGAAGTTCTTCGGGAGAAAAAGCCGGACATCATCATCATGTGCCCGCCCCCCGCAGAAATTCCCGTCATTATAAAGGACACTCTGGCCCCCTACTTTGCCGAAGCCCGGGCCGCGGGAACTGCCCTGCCCGACATATATACTTTCGGCCCCGTCCCCGACCCCCAGTATTACTACGACTATCTGGGCTCCGACATCCACTGCGTCAAATTCCTCCCCAGCATGATGGAGACCGTGGGCGGAGTGCACCTCCAGAAGTACGGGGGAAGCTTCCTCGTCTTCACCCCCGGCGACCCCTTCCCCCCGGAGCGAAGGCAACGGGCCATAGACTTCTCCGACCTCTTCGGAAGAACGTTCATCATCCCCCACGACCAGTCTCTCTACGCCCTGGCCGCCAAAAACACGGCCCACACCCTGTTTGAGATAAGCTACGCCGTCTCTGAGGCCCTGCAGGAGCTGGGACATAACACGTCCACAGCTAACGTTGGCGCGGCCATGCTCTCCCTCTACAGGGAGTTTATGGGCGGGGGAAGGGTGGACGTGTGCGAAGGGTCCCTGAGGGAGATCCCGGATGCTATCCTGCCCTTCCTCCGGGGCGTAACCGAGGCCTGGTATAAGGGAATCCTCACCTACATTATGTCTGTGGGGTGCGAAGAAGGCCTGGCCCGGGACTTCCACGGCGCCAACTTTGAATCCCTTCTCTGCACGGTGCGGCTTGCCACAAGGAAAGAGCTTGAAGAGTCCACTGCCAACCACGCCACAAAAGGCGGAGTAAACGAAAAGGCCATTGAGGTCTTCATGGCGTGTTTCTATGACCCCCTCAAAGAGGCGGCCCGGCTTCACATGGAGGGAAAGGCCTCCGAAAGCTTTTACGACGTGGCTGAAGGCATGGCCTACACCATAAACCAAACGGTTCACCGTCACGCCTACCGACTGGCCGGCAAATTCTGAAAGGATTGATCGACCTGAACACCCTAGGCTTCTTCTACTCGGCCATGGCCGCCGTCTGCATGGCCATAGCCCCGGCGTTCCTCAAAAAAGGACTCGAAAAAATGACCAGACTGGAGATGGTGACCTCCAGGACAATCTTCTTCGCCGCCGCCGCGGCGGCCCTTTCCCTGTCCGAGGGGCGCTCCCTGGCGTTCCCCGACCGGGCCTGGCTTGCCGCCTTCATGGTTCTGCTCACCCTGACGGGAAATATTATGGGGGACGTCTCCTACTTCAGGGCGATTCAGCTTATCGGCATGAGCAGGGGCATAACCATCGCCTCAAGCTACCCGATTATAGTCACCCTGGTGTCCACCCTCTGGATGGGGGAGCCCCTTACCCTGCCGGTTGTTACCGCCCCCCTTCTTATAGTGGGCGGCCTGGCGCTGCTGCGGAGGGAGCCCGGCGGAAGTGTCCGGGCGGAGCGGCCCTCAAACCCGGCTGGCTTTCTGTGGGCCCTTGTGGCCGCCTTCGGATGGGGCTCCATGATGCTCATGCAGAAGTGGCTCATCACAGAAAAACTGATCCAGCCCGTTACGGTAACCCTGTGGAGAAGCTACTCTCTCTTTATAATCTGCTGGACTTACTGGATCTCCTCCAGCCTGTGGAGAGGGCTGAACCCCGCGGCCATCTTCCGCCTTGGCCGGGCCGCCTGGAGCTGGTCCGCCGCCGCCGCCGTATCGGGCCTGGGCTTTTCGGGCTTTTTCTTCACCAAGGCCATGGAGCTCCTTCCCGTATCGGTGGTCACCCCCATCTCCGCCTCCAGCCCCCTGCTCACCGCCGCCATAGGGGTATTTTTCATGAGGGAGAGGCTGTCGGCCCCCCAGTGGGGAGGGCTGCTGCTCATCCTGGGGGGAGTGCTGGCCGTAAGCGCGTAGACGCCGCCCTCCGCGGCGGGAGAGGCCTTAAAAGTAAACGCCGCCTTCGGTTGCCGGAAGGCGGCGCTTATTATGTCCTCTGTATTCCGCGGGGCTTCTTAACGCCCACTGCAATCAGGCCGCCTTCTGACCGCGAGGGGAGCCAGGGGCGCGAGGAGGGCGAGCGTCCATGGAGAGGCGGGGCCCGCCGAGCAGCCGCCCCCTCCCGGAGCGTCGGGCCAGGGATCCACCTCCGGCGAATCAGGCTTTTCGGGCGCTCTCTCGTAGGCGCCCATGTCGACTCCGCCGCCCTGCGGGCGGGGGACGCCGCGCTGGTCGCTTTTCGGCGAACCACTGGCAGTTCCGCTGTCGATAGCGGAGCTGTCCTCGAGCAGCGCGCAGGTCAACGTCGGGCCGCCGTTGTCCGCCAGAGGGCCGAGCTTGGGATCGGCGTTTATGTTGCCTTCGTCACTGAACAAGGCGGTATCGACGACGGAATAGGTGATAGTAAGATTGCCGCCCTGTTTCACAACCTGGCCAGTGGCAAAACCCGCTCCCCAGAAGATGGTGTTCGTCACCGTGGGAGTGCCTGAGTTGATGTAAATTCCGTCGCCGTCGGCCGCTGAGTTCTCCGAGAAGGTGCAGTTCATCAACGTAGGCTTAGAATTAGCGTCTTGGATGTACATCCCACCGCCGTCTTCGGTCGCCTCGTTCTTCCAGAAGGTGCAGTTCGTC
>CAZXOD010000059.1:0-663 GCA_964642285.1 uncultured Synergistaceae bacterium | reverse complement strand
GGTTGGCTATTCCTATCAGCATCCCGCCGCCTAATCCTGCCGCGTTCTCTTCAAACGTGCAGCTAGTCACTGTTGGACTGCCGCCAAGGATGTACATCCCGCCGCCTCGCTTTGCCGTGTTCTTCGGGAAGGTGCAGTTCATCAACGTAGGATTAGAATTAGCGCCTGAGATGCGCATCCCGCCACCGTAGAACGCATTGTTCTCCTCAAAGGTACAGTTTATCACCGTCGGACTGCCGTCATTTATTTGCATCCCGCCGCCGCCGTTTTTCGCCTTGTTATCCTCAAAGGCACAGCTCGCCACCTTCGCACTGCCGCCGCTTACGCACATCCCGCCGCCATTGACGGTCGCTTCGTTACCCGAGAATTTGCAGTCCGTCACCGTCTGACTGCCGGCGATCATATACATACCTCCGCCGTGGTTGGTCGCATTGTTCTTCGAGAAGGAGCAGTCTGTCACCGTTGCACTGCCGTCCTGTATGTACATCCCGCCGCCGTTGGTCGCCTCGTTCTCAAAGAAGGTGCAGTTCGTCACCGTTGGAGCGCCGAGATTTATGTACATCCCGCCGCCGTCCTTGTTTGTGTCGTCATCGTTCGCGTTCCCGCCCGTGATGGTGAAGCCGTCGAGGACGGAGGTTTCGTTTACACCATCGGCATAGACGA
>CAZXOD010000058.1:0-11258 GCA_964642285.1 uncultured Synergistaceae bacterium | reverse complement strand
AGCTCCTTGGGCGGATCCGCCCATGCGGGATAAAGGGACGGGTCTTCCTCGCCGACAAGGTAGAAGGCCAGAGGCCCGAACCGGGCCATAGCGCGAAGCTTGGAGGCGGTCTCCCCAAGGACTTCTCCGACAGAGCCCAGCCCGGTCAGCGACGCGGTAAAGGCGTTCAGGTCGAGGGCCGTTTCAAAAGCTTTAACGGCGGCATTTCTTTCATGATGCAGAAAAGAAACCCGCTCTTCGAGAAATGTTATGGTCCGTTCTCTATCCATTGGTTAACCCCCGGATAAGAATAAAGCGGTCTGATCTTCGATATCCGCTATTATACGATGAGGAAAAGATTTGCGCACCGAAACTCTCTTTCTTTTACCGCTCTATGGTAGGATAATATATACGTTTTGCAAGGAGGAGCCTTCATGAAAAACAAATTTTACGCCGGGGGAATCCCATGGATATCATAGGACTCCTTCTTATTTTTTTTGCCAGAATTATCGACGTAAGCTGCAGCACAATCCGCATTCTATTCCTGGTGAGAGGAAAGAGGCTGCTGGCGTCCACCATAGGTTTTTTTGAAATTATGATCTATCTCACGGCCCTTAGCCGTATAATGGGCGGCGGGAGAGAGATGACATTTATTCAGATGGTGGTGTACTGCGCCGGCTTCTCGGCGGGGACATTCATGGGCTCCCTGCTGGAGGAGCGCATCATGAACGCCTTCGTGCTTCTGGAGATCATCATGGACAACTCCCCCGATACGGCGGAAGTAGTTGAAAACATCCGCGCGGAAGGCTACGGTGCCACGGTGATTCACGGCAAGGGCAGGGACGGCGTCAAGGATATAATAAAAGTCATCTGCAGGCGGAGCGATATAGCCGCTATAACGTCCTATACTAAAAACAAGGGTTTTATCTGCATAACTGATGTAAAAGGCTGCTCCGGAGGCTACTTTCGCATGCAGCGGAAGTAGCGCGGGGTAGAATTTTAAAGAAAGGGGCAGGCCCGATGAGCGAAGAGTTCGAGAATACCCCGGTAACCGGCGGCGCTGACAGAATGGAGTTTCTTCAGCGCAAGGCCGGCAGGCTGGAGAGCGAAGCCGCCCGCTGGAAGCGTGAGGAAGCCGCCCTGAGGGACATGGAGCGGCGCTACCTGGCCCTTTTGGAAAACCCTCTTTTCATTCTCATGATTATCAGCGGAGGAAGGGTCACCTTTTTAAACGGCAGAGGAGAAGCCTTCTTCGGATTTCCACTCAGAGAACGGCCGAGATTTCTGTTCACCGACATGGTGGCGCCCGGTTTTTGCGCTGCCGTGGAGGACATGCTGAAAAAGGACGGCGAGGCCGATCCGTGGGAAAAACGGTGCGTATTCCCTGTCGTCCCTGAAACAGGGAGTGAAAAGTGGCTGGAAATGACGGTGACCTCGGCGGACCTTGGGGAAGATGATACTCTTATCGCCGTGGCCCGGGAGATTCCGGCTCCCGAAGCCGATGGAGAGACAGAACCAGACGGCGCCAGCGGAGTTCCCGCGGAGGCGGAAAATATAAATGCGGCGGTTATAGGCCGGGACTGGAAAATTTCCTCCATGACCGCGGGCTTCATAAAGGAGGCTTCCCTACTCTGGGGAAATTCCCCGGAGGCGGGGGAACCCATCCTTGACCTGGAATCCCCGGGGGACGAAGGCCTGCCTTTCCGCCTGGCGGCGGAAAGAGCCTTTGCCGGGGATAGGGCGGAAATAGGCCGGGAGGCCGGGGACAGATACTTCATTCTCTCCTTTGCCCCGCTTTTTTCATCCCGGGGCGAAATAACGGGAGTATCCCTTGCCCTGCTCGACAGGACCGCAGAAAAGAGGGCAGAGCAGGCGGTCCGGACGGCGGAGGAGAAGTTCCGGAGGCTCTTCTCCCGCCTGTCCGACGCTGCCGTTATCATCGGGGCGGGTGACGGACGAATACTGGACTGCAACAGGGCCTTTCTGGACAGGACGGGCATAGGGGAGGACAGAGCCCGTGCAAGCGGCCTGGACGAGCTGGGACTCCTCTCCCCGGAGGATCTGAAGGGAATCCTTGCTCAAATTTCCGGAGGCAGACCAAGCCCGGCGGAGATCAGCAGTTCTCTGACCCTCCCGTCGGGAGAAGCGCTGCCTGCAGTTATTTTGCCCCTCCCTTTTGACGGAGAGAACGCCGGTTCTCTTCTGATTACCATGAAAGAAACGCCCAAAATCTCCCCCGCCCCGGCCGCGGGCGCAGCCTGCGCCGAAAAGCCCGTCCGCCCCGGAATTCAGGGCAGGGAGAACTTTCTAAAGACGCTGTCCCTGGAGGCGGAATCGGCGGAGAGGACCAGAAAACCCCTCTCCCTCATCCTGCTGGAGATAGACGATTTTAAAGAGCTGGAGAGCGCTTGGAACGAAGGAGAGCGGGTTCGCTTTCAGGATGACTTCTGCCGGCTGGTCTCGGAAAGGATTCAGTCCGGCGACTATATGGCGTTCCTTGGGGGAGGCGAATTTGCCATTCTGACCGCCGCCGGGGGGTATATTGCCCACCGGGCGGCGGAGAAGGTGAGAAGCATAGTGTTTCATTCAAAAATTCTGCCCGGGGCCAATCTTTCGTGCAGCCTGGGAGTCAGCGAGTTTCGCAGGGAGATGACGCCGGAGGAGTTCATGAAGAGGGCGTCCATTGCCCTTCGGGAGGCTAAGAGGGCCGGAGGCAACAGGGCCGTCCTCGCTCCCGCGGTACCCTGACGCGGGGACGGTGATACTGAGACATGGCTTTAAAAATTTGCGAACACTGCGGCAGGGCTTTCATAGACGGAGGGGAAGAGGCGGCGACGCCCGTCTGCCCGGACTGCGCCGAATATCTTGACGAGGTTTACCGGGAGGCATGGTCCTGGCTGAGGGATCGTACCTCCGAGGACGGCAGGCAGCGGAGAGTAACCGCGGCGAGGCTGGCCGCGGAGCTGGGCGTTGAGGTGAAGAGCATCGAGGTTCTGGTAAAGATGGACCGCATCCAGACTTCTGCCTCATCCGCCGAAGAAAAAGCGGAGAAGACCCTTGAGACTCTGAAGGCCCTCAGGCGGAGTCTGTCCGGGGAAAGATACCGCAGGGACCGGAAGTAAGGGTGCCCCCGGCGGCTCAAAGACAGGAGGGGACAATCGCGCCCCAGCGGTGCGAAAATTCTTATGATATATGACGTAATTATAGTGGGATCAGGCCCGGCGGGAGTTTTTGCCGCCATGGAGCTGGTACGGCACGGAAAAAAGACGCTTGTTGTGGACAAGGGGAAGCTGATCAGGGACAGAAAGTGCCCTATAGTAGAGGGCAAAAGCAAGACCTGCATCAACTGCGACTCCTGCAGCATAGTCTCGGGCTGGGGAGGGGCCGGATCGGCGTCGGACGGAAAGCTTACCCTGACCACAGGCTTCGGGGGCAACCTGGAGCAGAACATCGGAGAGGACGCCCTCCTGGAAATGATCGACTATGTGGACAGGACCTTTGTGGACTTCGGGGCAGACAACAATGCCTACGAGCCCCGGGGCGCCATCGTCAAGGACACCATACGAAAGGCCTCCACTGTAGGCCTGAAAATTCTGCCCGCCCGTATAAGACATATTGGCACTGACGCCTCCCGGGAGGTGCTGAACAATATGTATGAGGACCTGGCGAAGCAGTGCGACATCCTGATGAACACCTTCGTGGAGGATATAATCGTCGAAGGGGGCAAGGCCGTCGGCATAAGGCTGGAGGACGGCACTGAACGGAGAGGGGAGTATATCCTGGCCGCCCCCGGCAGGGAGGGCGCCCCGTGGCTGGCCTCCCTGGTGGACAGGCTTAAAATCCCCATTGCCTCCATGCCGGTGGACATAGGCGTCCGGGTGGAGGTACCCGACAGCGTCTGCGAGGACCTTACCCGTCACTTTTATGAGGTCAAGTGTCTCTACAATACCCCTACCTTCGACGACCGGTGCAGGACTTTCTGCATGAACCCGTCGGGCTTTGTGGTGTACGAGTACAATAAGTCCCACGATCTGGTCACGGTGAACGGGCACAGCCTTAAAACGGTGAAGTCCAAAAACACAAACTTTGCCATCCTGGTTACCAAGAACTTTACCCAGCCCTTCAACGACCCCATAGGCTACGCCACTCACGTGGCCAAGCTGGCAAACATGCTGGCAGGAGGGGGAATCCTTCTGCAGAGGCTGGGAGACCTGAGGGACGGCCGCAGATCCACTCAGTCGAGGATAGACAGGGGGATGATCACTCCCACCGCCAACGCCCAGCCCGGGGACCTGAGCCTCGTCCTGCCCCACCGGTACCTGACGGACATAGTGGAGTTTCTGGACGCCCTTAACGCCATAATGCCGGGGGTAAACCAGAACGACACTCTTCTTTACGGGGTGGAGATAAAGCTGTATTCTCTGAGGCTGGAGCTCGGGAAAGATCTCAGGGTTCCTGTGATAGACAGGCTTTACATGGCCGGAGACGGCGCCGGGGTGAGCAGAGGGATAATCCAGGCGGCGGCCAGCGGAGTAGTCGCCGCCCGGTCGATTATTGCCGGATGAACCTCTATTTTTTAGAGTAGCGAAGAAGCAGCCCTTCGAAGGGCTTGGGCGCGGTTCTGGTTGCAAGCCTCAGTTTGGTCTCGTCCACCGACAGGTCCGCCAGGGTGATGGGGAAGGGCAGGTCCCGTATGTCCACCAGGGGCTGAAGGTCCCTGATGGCGTCCCGGACGGCGTCGGTCTGCTCATCGTGGTTGATTTTAAGCTCCGTATCCTTCAGCCAGAGCTCCTTTCCCTTTTTGATCTGAAGCCCCGTCTTCACCTCCGCAAGGAGGGTGAGGCCGGGGTTTTTAACATGGTAGTATCCCCTTGCGGTCAGGAAGCCGGGCTTAAGGTCCACCGAAACCTTTCGCCACTCGTCTCCGCCCTGGGACTGGAGGGCCCGGTTGATGTCCTTTTCCACAATGACCGCCTCGAAGTTGGTCCTGAGGGCGTCCTTGACTACTATCGGATCTTTTGCGTTCGCATCCCACTCCGGAGGAGTGTTCAGCTCAAGGAAAGAGGACTCCAGGGCCAGTTTTTCAACCCTGAAGCCGCCCAGGGAGGCTCCTTTTACCAGGATGTGAAGGTTTCTGATGTTCCCCCGGTCATCGGGCTCCTCGTCGAGGCGCAGCTCAAGGACTTCAGGATTGGTGATGGATACGAGGATTGAGAGGAGCTTTTCTCCATTTGTCTCCGGGGTGAAATCTCCCTTGAACTCCCTTGTCTCGAAGGCGGCCGCAGGTAAGGCCAGAAGAGCGATTAAAAGAATGGAAAGCAGAGTTTTTCTCATGTAAATTCCTCCTGTCTGTTTTTTAAAGGCCCGTTTTTTCGGACGGATTTTACAGAGGCTTCACGGGCCTCCTGCCTATGGAGTAGTAGTAAAATCCGCAGCGCTCCATCTCGCTTAGTGAGTACTGGTTGCGGCCGTCTACGATCACCGGCGAGGCCAGCAGGGACTTTATTTTTTTGAAGTCGGGCTGTTTGTAGATGTCCCATTCGGTAACCAGAACCAGGGCGTCGGCGCCGTTGACGGCGTCATACTGGTCGTTTACGTAGATAACGCCCTGAAGCTCTCCGAGGGCCGTCCTGGTGCCGTCGATGGCCTTGGGATCATGAGCCTGGACTCTTGCTCCCGCCTCTGCCAGGTCTTTAATCAGGACTTGGGCGGGGGCCTCCCTCACGTCGGAGGTCTTCGGCTTGAAGGAGAGACCCCATATGCCGACGGTCTTCCCCTTAAGGGCGCCGAAGTGGGCTTCGAGCTTTTCCGTCAGCACCCTCTTTTGCCGCTCGTTTACTCTGTCCACCGCCTCAAGGATGCTCATGGTGGCTCCTTCCCGGCGGGCGAACTCCTTCATGGCCCTGACGTCCTTAGGGAAGCAGGAGCCTCCGAAGCCGCAGCCCGCGTTTAAAAAAGCGTACCCGATCCGGGAGTCGGAGCCCATGCCCTGCCTTACCTTGTCCACGTCCGCCCCCAGTTGTTCGCACACGGCGGCAAGCTCGTTCATGAAGGAGATCCTGGTGGCCAGCATGGCGTTTGAGGCGTATTTTGCCATCTCCGATGACCGGACGTCCATGAAGAGCAGCTTTTCCGGGGGTAGAAAGCTGTAGAGCTCCCTCATTATTACTGTGGCCCGGTCGCATTCTGTTCCTATTACGACCCTGTCTGGTTCAAGGAAGTCCCTAACCGCCGCCCCTTCCCGCAGAAATTCCGGGTTTGAGGCCACATCAAAGGCTATGGTCTCGCCCCGCTCTGCCAGCTCAACGGCCACGGTCTCCTTTACGAAATCGCAGGAGCCCACGGGGACGGTGGATTTTACCACTATCAGCTTGTAGTCCTTCATATGCCTGCCGATGGTGGCGGCGACGGTCCTGACGTCGGCAAGATCGGCGGCGCCGTCCTCCAGGGATGGGGTGCCTACTGTAATAAAGCACATCTTTGCGTCGTCCAGGACGGAGACAAGGTCGGTGGAGAAGGAGAGCCGTCCCGCCTCCAGGTTGTTTTTTATTATCTCTTCAAGGCCCGGCTCATAAAAGGGCACTATTCCCTTAGAGAGGGTCTCTATCTTTTTTTCGTTGGTATCGATGCAAACCACGTCGTTGCCGAACTTGGCCAGGCATACTCCCGTTACCAGCCCCACATAGCCTGTGCCCACCACTACGAGCTTCATTCCCCAGCCTCCTCTGTCGGCGCCACTACGGCCAAAGAGCCGGCCCTTCCCGGAAGTTCTCCCCGGATTACGTCCCTGACGGGCAGCTCCCTCTTTGAAAGGGAAATTTCAAAGGCTATATCGTCCAGGGTGCGAAAGACTACCCCCCGCTCCAGGCAGCGGTCGATCAGCTGCTCCACAAAATGACTCTGCGCGCCCCCCTCCATCTCGGCGTGGATGGTGTGTACGTTAAGCCCCGGCTTAAGAAGGTCCAGGTAGTAGTCGGTTATGCTCTCCTTCGGCATGTCCTCTCTGCCGTAGATTTCGTCAAGAGTGGGCAGGGTAGTGGGTATTTGGAGGGTTTTGAAGGTCCGCCCTCCCATCCGGGGAAGAAAGGGGCCTCCCTGCCCCCGGACGTCGCTGCAGCAGGTCAGTCCCAGTTCGTCCTGAACCGCCAGGCTCGCCTCAGTGACCTGCCATCCCGGGGCGGCGCAGCTTTTTGCCGGTCTTGTCCCCAGCCGTTCAAAGAGTTCCATGGCCTTTTCGAAGTCTGCCCGGATCTCGCCCTCTGTCATCTCCTGAAGATGGTCCTGCCATTTTACGTGGTCCCAGCAGTGAATTCCGCAGTCGTGGCCTTCTTCAGCAGTCCGGATGAACACTCCCGGCTCCGGCTCCACGATAAGGGGGGCCGGCAGCAGAGTTCCATATAAAAGGGTGCGCAGGCCGTAGGTGGACGGAGCCTTTGTTCTGAGCATCTTCTTTATAAAGCCCTTTCTGAAGATCCTCCTGATGGCCTTTCCGGAGTTGTCGGGGCCGAAGGAAAAGAAGAAGGAGGCCTTTATCTTTCTTGTCCTGAAAATCTCCAGCAGCCGGGGTACGCCCTCCCGGTAACCTTTTTTTGTATCTACGTCAGTCTTTAAAACAAGAACGGTATCAGCCACTCCATTCCCCCTCCCCTGTCAGTCTTCCGCATAGCTGAGGATAGTGCGTTCCACTGCCTCTCTAAGCCCCACCTTAGGCGACCATCCCAGGGCCTGTCCGATGGCCTCGATGGAGGGCACCCTGTTCTGCATATCGTCGTAGCCGTTGCCGTAGTACTCCTCGGCGGGCATGATGGCCACGGACGCCTTCTCCGCCGCCTCTCTGAAGGAGGGGACGGTCTTCATCACGTCGATGACCAGGTAGGCCAGCTCTTTTATGGATACGTTGTTGGCGGGGTTGCCTATATTGAAAATACGGCCCCCCGCGGCCTCTTCGTTTCCAATGATGGCCAGGAGGGCGTCTATTCCGTCGGAGATGCAGGTGAAGCTCCTCTGCTGGCCTCCGCCGTTAACAAGAGTGACGGACCGTCCTGAGAGGATATCGTAGACCATCTGGGTGATGGACCGCGCGGTCCTCTCCTCGGCGTCTTTAAAGGTGTCGAGCCTGGGTCCTATCCAGTTGAAAGGGCGAAAGAGGGTGTACCGGAGGCCCTTCTCCTGGCCGTAGGCGGCGATGACCCTGTCCATCATCTGCTTGCCGCAGCTGTAGATCCAGCGCATCTTGCAGATGGGGCCCACCACCAGGGGGCTCTCGTCCTCCCTGAGAACCGTGTCGCTGCTCATGCCGTAGACCTCCGAGGTGGAGGGGAAGATCACCCTTTTCCCCGCCTCGGCGCACATGCGCACTATCTTGAGGTTCTGTTCGAAGTCCAGCTCGAAGGTCCAGAGGGGCTTGCTGAGGTAGTAGGCTGGCTTGGCTATGCCCGCCAGGGGGAGCACCGCGTCGCTCTTGGCGATGGCCTCCCTCATCCAGTCGTCGTCGGTGAAGATATCTCCCTTTGTGAAGGAGAAGCGGCCGCTGTTATTGTGCTTTTCAAGGTTGCCCCCCGCCAGGTCGAAGGCGACGACGTTCCAGTCCGTTTTTTCCATGATGCCTTCTATCAGATGGGAACCTATGAAGCCGTTGGCTCCGAGAATCAGTACGTTCAATTTGGAAACCTCCCGACAGTGATGTCCTGCAATGTATGACGGGGCGGAAGCCGTCCAGTGCAGTATATCATGGCTCCGCCCGGAGGCGGATCTAAGGCCCGAACCTGATATCTCCGCCCAATTCTCTTCCCAGACTCTCCCCGTCCCCGTCGGGGCCGTTCTCCCGCCGGGCCTCCAGAATTCTGATGCGCCCATGACCAGTCATTATCCTGAGGGGCGACCGGGAGAGGATCGTCCCCGGTTCGTCCCCCGGGGGGCAGGCCTCGGGGAAGGCCTTCCAGATGTAGATTTTTTCTTCCACCGCAAAGGTGAATGCGCCCGGAAAGGGCCTGGTCACAGCACGGACGAGGTTGTGGATCTCCAGGGCGCTCCTGGTCCAGTCGATGCGCCCGTCGGCGGGGGTTCTTCTTCCAAAGTATGTCGCCCGGGATTCATCCTGGGGTTTGAGCCGGAGGGTCCCCACCGCAATGGCGTCAATGTTTCTCGCGATAAGAATCCTTGCGGCCTCCGCTACTTTTTTGCCCACGTCGAAGGCGGTGTCCTCAAAAAGTATGGGAACCCTGGCCTGGTCCGCCACCTCACCTGCGTCGGCCCGCCTGACCATGCGGTGCAGAGTAGCGCCCGTCTCTTTCTCTCCCATGAGAACGGCCCAGTTAATGCAGGCCCGACCCCTGTATCTGGGCAGCAGGGAGCCGTGCATGTTGAAGGCGCCTCGCGGCGACAGCTCAAGAAACCGCTCCGGGATCATGGACCGGTAGTAGAAGGAAAAAACTGCGTCGGGTTTTATGGAGCGCAGAAGTTCATACTCCCGGTCACCGAGGGTCTCCGGGGTAAACACGGGGATTCCGGCCTCCGCGGCCCTCCCGGACACCGAGGGAAACCAGAGCTCTTCCCCCGGGTCGTCCGCGTGGGTGAAGACCGCCTCCACCCGGACCCCCTGTCTTAAGAGTTCGTCCAGGCAGAGGTACCCCACCTCGCTGTAGGCGAAGACGGCCGCCTTCAGGTCAATCATTGCCCCACTCCCGCCTTATGACGTACCGGGGCCGCTTCCGGACTTCCACGTAGATCCGGCCGATGTACTCGCCTATGATCCCCACGCAGGACATGGTAATGCCCATGAGAAAGAAGTTTATGTTAAGCAGCGTAAACACTCCCTCAGCCTCGGGACCCACGATAAGCCGCCGGAGAAGCAGGAAGAGAACAAAAAGAAAGCTCAGCGCCGACACTGCCATGCCTATCATGGTTACGGCCTGCAGGGGAAAGAGGGAGAAGCCGGTCATAAGGTCGAAGTTCAGGCGGATCAGGCGGAAGATGCTGTACTTGGACTTTCCCCGCTCTCTTTCATTGTGCCCCACGGGGATCTCCACTGGATTAACGGCAAACTTCTGAGCCAGGGCGGGAATGAAGGTAGTGCTCTCAAAGCTTCTGTTTATGATGTCCACAATATCCCGCCTGTACCCCCGGAGCATGCAGCCGTAGTCGTTGAGCATGAGGCCGGTGATTTTATTGGTTATGGCGTTGACTACCCGGGAGGCGAACTTGCGGAATTTGGGGTCCCGCCGGTTCTGCCTCACCGTGCCCACCACGTCATGCCCTTCGTCGATCTTTTCCACTATCCGGGGGATCTCCTCAGGCGGGTTCTGGAGATCGGCGTCCAGGGTTATGATAGTATCCCCCCGGGAGTGATCGAAGCCCGCGGCAATGGCCATGTGCTGGCCGAAGTTGCCGTTGAAGTCTATGATCCGCACCTTTTCCGTGTTGGCGCTGTAAAATTCGTACAGTAGCTGGAGAGATCTGTCCCTGCTGCCGTCGTTTATAAAGATGATCTCGTAGGGCCTGTTCATTCCCTCCAGGGAGGCGCGAAGCCTGGGAAAGAGATGGGGCAGGCACTCTTCTTCGTTGAAGACCGGGACAATTACTGAAATCAGGTTTGATTGAGCCATGACTGTATCTCCTTGTCAAATTGGCGGACTAGGGATGGTTCACAAGAATTATCCGTTTTTCCATCCTGCGGGCAATGGAGGAAAGTCTGGGATCCAGAAGCGCCGAGACGCCCTCCATGTGTCCGGTATTGATCACCAGAATCACCCTGTTCTCGCCGTTCCACAGCTCCTTAAGCTGTTCGTCCCCTATGAACCAGAAGGGGTCTTCTTCCCGGGCCGCGCCGAACTCCAGCTCACCCAGGTAGTTGACCAGCACCACCCGCTGCTTCAAATAAAAAGGCAGGGCCTGATCGTAGTTGCCGTACTGGGCCACCACATCGCCGGGACGGCGCAGCTCGGCTACGGCGGCGGCAAGGTCTCTGGCGGAGAGAAGCCCGTCGTAGAGGGTGAAGACCCTCGCGAAAGAGAACATGGACAGATAGGCCAAAAGGCAGAGGGACACCGCCAGCAGAGCGGCTCGCCTCTTTCTGAAGGCGTAGATTCCTGCTGCCGTGAAGGCCGCCAGGGCCGCGGCCACGGGGAGGGAGTAGGGCAGAAGCCTGGCCGCGGAAATCCTGCTGTTGAAGAAAGGGTATACCAGAAGGGCGCCGATGAAGGGGATTAAAAAAACGCCGTTCAGGATCAGAAAACCCCTGATCGCCCGGAAATCCTCCCCGTCTATCATTCGGGCCAAGG
>CAZXOD010000057.1:0-11501 GCA_964642285.1 uncultured Synergistaceae bacterium | reverse complement strand
TAAGATCTTTTACCTCAAGCAGGGGAACGGTCATCATCCTTCCCCTCCCTTCGCTTCCGCGGCGATCTCGCTCCATCTGACGCACCGCACAAAATGGCCCCCGCGGGCCTCCTCCATTGCAGGCTCGGCAGCCTCGCACACAGGGGCGGCCCAGGGGCACCTGTTGCTGAATTTGCATCCCGGGGGCAGACTCTCCAGGGAGGGTACCATCCCGGGGATGGCTTTAAGGGTCTCTACCCTGTCGTCCATCCTGGGGATGGATTCCAGCAGACCCCTGGTGTAGGGGTGGAGGGGACGGGAGAACAGGTCCCCGGTGGAGGCCAGCTCCAGGATGCGCCCGGCGTACATCACCGCCACCCTCTGAGCGGCCTCCGCCACGATTCCCAGGTTGTGGGTAATTAGCAGCACCGACATGGAGCTTTCATTTTTAAGGCCCTCCATCAGGTCAAGGATCTGGGCCTGTATAGTCACGTCCAGGGCGGTGGTGGGCTCGTCGGCAATAAGCAGCCCCGGCTCCAGGGCGAGGGCCATGGCTATCATAACCCGCTGCCTCATCCCTCCGCTTAAGAGGTGAGGGTATGAATCCACCCGCTTTTCCGGCGAAGGAATGCCCACCCTGGCCAGCATCTCCACCGCCCTATCCCGGGCTTTGCGCCTGGTCATGGCCCCGTGGGCCAGAATTCCCTCCACTATCTGGTCTCCCACTCTGTAGACGGGGTTAAGGGACGTCATGGGCTCCTGAAAGATCATGGAGATCTCTCTCCCCCTGATCTTCATCATCTCTTCGTTGGAGAGCTCCAGCAGGTCCCTGCCCCTGAAGAGGACGGAGCCGCCCCTGACTCGCCCGTGAGGCCTGGGCAGCAGCCCCATAACCGCAAGGGAGGTCATGGATTTGCCGCTTCCCGACTCCCCCACCAGGCCAAGGGTCTCCCCCTTTTTTATGGACAGGCTTACGCCGTCCACGGGGTAGATAGAACCGGTGGAAGCGGGGAAGCTGACCTTAAGATCCTTTATCTCAAGAAGGAAAGGGTCGCCCCGTTCGGACACGGTCTACACCCCCTCTATATCCCGGCGCATATGGGGGTCCAGCCCGTCCCTGAGGACGTCCCCCGCCAGGTTAAAGGATAAAACGGTCAGGACTATGCAGGATCCGGGGAAGATTAAAAGCCAGGGCGCCCTGGTAAGATACATGCTTCCCTCGCTGAGCATATTTCCCCAGCTGGGAGTGGAGGGAGGGATGCCGAGCCCCAGGAAGTCCAGGGCCGCCATATCCAGCAGGGAGAAGGCGAAGGTGAAGGTGGCCTGGACGATGAGGGGGGACATCATGTTGGGCAGGATGTGCCTGAAGATAATCCACTTCTCCTTTACGCCCGAGGACACCGCCGCCTCAATATAGGGCTCCTCCCGGAGCTTGAGGGTAAGGCCGTAGACTATCCGGGTTGTCCTGGTCAGATAGGTGGCGCCCACGGCAATGATCACGTTTACCATCCCCCGGCCCAGGATGGAGACCAGCACCAGGGCCAGCAGCAGGGGAGGAAAGGCCATCAGCACATCTATCAGGCGCATGAGATAGGGCTCAATTCTGCGGAAGTACCCCGAGGTCACTCCTATCAGCACCCCCAGGGAGAGGGAGAACAGAATGACCCCCGCCGAGCCGGTGAGGCTTGTGCGGGCTCCGAAGACCACCCGGCTGAAGATATCCCGGCCGAAATTATCCGTGCCGAAGTAGTAGGTCGAATCAGGGGGACGCAGCTTGTCCACCGGGTTCATGCGCTGAGGCTCGAAAGGGGCTATGAGAGGCGCGGACAGGGCGGCAAACAGGATAATCCCGATTACCAGCAGCCCGGCAAAGGCTATTTTTCGCCTGTAAAAGGCCGTAAAGAACTTCATCGCCGACCCTCCCTTCCTAACTGTACCTTATCCGCGGGTCCAGCAGCGCGAAGGACAGGTCCACAAGCAGATTTATCAGCATGTACAAAAAGGCGATAATCAGGATGATGCCCTGTATGGTGGGGTAGTCCCGCCGGAGCACCGACTCCACCACCAGGCGGCCGATCCCCGGCAGGGAGAAGACCGTCTCTGTAACCACCGTCCCCGCCACCAGGGCCACGAAGGTAAAGCCCAGGGCGGAGACCACCGAGATAAGAGAGTTTCTGAAGATATGGCGGATATTTACCGCCCCCTCCGACAGCCCTTTGGCCCTGGCCGTCTTCACGTAGTCCGCTTTCGAGACGTCCAGCATGCTGGAGCGGGTAAGCCTTATGATGAGGGCCGAGTTGGGAGCCGCCAGGGTAATGCATGGCAGAACAAGATACCGGAGATTTGTCCAGTCCCCCGACTCAATGATGGAAGGAAAGCCGGAAGTTGGCAGCCATTTCAGGGTAACCGAGAAAAACAGCATGAGATTAAGCCCCAGCCAGAAGGTAGGTATGGATGCGAAAAACATGGATATTCCTGAAAAAAACTGGTCAAGCCTGCTGTTGAACCGAACGGCGGAAAGGATCCCGACGGGGACTCCCACCACTATGATGATAAGAAGGGAGAATACGGCTATAAGGACGCTTGTCTCCGCCCGGTCGAGAATCACGTCAAGGACAGGCTGATGAAAAAATATGGAATTTCCGAAATCCCCCCTCACCACCCCGGAGAGCCACTTGCCGTACTGAACCGCCAGAGGCCGGTCCAGACCCATGGACTCCCTGAGCTCCCGGACCTGGTCGGGGGTGGCCTGGTCGCCCAGCATGATCTGGGCGGGATCCCCAGGAATAAGATGAATAAATAAAAAGACAATTACCGAGGCCAAAAGGAGAGATGGAATCATGCTCCCGATGCGCCTGACAATATATGAAAGCACAGGGCCGCCCCCTTTCGCCCGTTCCCGGAAAATTGCTGGGGAGCACCGCAGCACTCAAAGCGCCCAGCGGCGCTCCCCAGCCGTATTACTGAAACAACAAACCGCTTCTGCCCGTTTTCAGCCTACTTCCCGAAGGAAACCCCCCAGAATTTGGGCCAGATCAGGGACGACGCCGACAGTCCCTGCACCTTGGGGCTGTAGATATCGTAGGTGAAGTGGTCGCCCGTCTTCATTACCGGGACCTCCTCGTAGACCAGGGCCTGAATCTTGTCCCAAACCTCTTTGCGCTTGCCCTCGTCAAGGGTGGTCGCAAAATCGGCGGCAAGGGCCTTCTTCGTATCAGTAACCCACCAGCCGGGGTAGGACTCGCTCATGAACGTATACAGGATGGGGTCGGGCACAAAGCCGTGATGGGTGAAGAAAATATCCCACTGTGCGGGGTCGCCCCTCTTTGAGATGAGAGTAGCCCAGTCGTAGATCTGATGGTCGATGTTGAATCCCGCTTCCTTCATCTGCTGCACTATCACGAGGGTCGCGTCGTAGTGGAACTTATAGGCGGTGGACGCCATAAAGGTGATCTTCTCGCCCTTGTATCCCGCCTCTGCGGCCAGCTTCTTTGCGAGCTCCGCGTCCCCTGCGCTGAACTTATCAAGGCCTGCCTTCGAATACCAGAGGGTGGACTCGGGCATGAAGGAGCCGGAGGCCTTCCAGAGCTCCTTGGGCCCTATGGCCGCCTGCATGGCTGGCTCCATATTCACCGCCGCCTGAAGGGCCTGGCGGAGCTTGAAGTTATCCTTCAGAACTCCCTCTTTCGAGTTAAAGAACATCATGCCCTGATTGGCGCCCTGGTTTACGGTGGTCACCACGGAGGGGTCGTCCTTCAGCGAGTCGAAGAGGTCGCCCAGGATCTGCTCGGCGTAGTCGTAGTCCCCCGCCTTCACGCCGTTGACCCTTGTGCCCACGTCGGGCACGGGAATAAAGCGAATTTCGTCAAAAAGGGCCTCTCTCTTTCCGGCATAGCCGTCGGCAGGCTCGGTCCGGGAGGCATAGTCGTCGTAGCGGACGAGCTTTATATACCGCCCCGGGTTTCTCTCGGCAAACTTGTAGGGGCCCGTGCCGATATAGTTCTCGGGGGTTATGGGCGTCTGGTCCGCCTCGGCCATCACATCGTGAAGATAGACCACAGGTCCGCCGTTCATAAAGGCCAGAAGGTTCTTCCAGGGGGCGAAGGGGGCCTTGAAAAAGAAGGTGACTTCATGCTTTCCCGTGGCCTCTACCTTATCAAGGTTGCTGAAGAGCACGGGGCCCCTGGCGCCATACTTGCCCCACCGGATCAGGGACGAGACCACGTCCTGTGCGTCCAGCTCCTTGCCGGTGTGGAATTTGACGCCCTCCCTGATCTTAAGGACGGCTGTCCTGCCGTCGTCCTTCATCTCCTCGCTCTCGACCAGCAGAGGAACAGGACCGTACTTCGAGTCAAAGGTGTAAAGCCCCTCAAAGACGTGCTGGGCGATCATGGTGGTAAGGTCCGACGTCACCACGTGCTGGTCGAGGGTAGGAGCCTCGTCGATCACAGCCACCCGCAGGACTCCGCCTTTTTCCGCTCCTGCGGCGGCCCCCGCGATCAGGAGCAGACACAGAACCAACATCAAAACCGGCTTCATACGTTTCATTGGAACGCCTCCTTTTTTTGTAAAGCTCTCTCAAACAGTTGCAATCCGATTCCATCCTCAGATTTTACCAGAACCGGCCAATCCCCCCACGCAAAACCTTACTCCCCGGGCGGAATTAAAAACTCACCGCGGCGGATATTGTCCTCAGCGGAGGATTCCTCCCAGGGGACGGCGTCCCGGGCGTTCAGGTCCCAGACCACCTCACCGCCCATGATGGTCATCTCGCACTCCAGCTTCTGGGAACTCTCCAGTCGTCCGCCTACGGCATCCTTAAAGCCAAAGGCGCCCTCCCTCAGATTCCACAAAGCGACGTCCGCCGGGGCTCCGGCACTCAGCCTGCCCAGCTCCGGACGGCCTATCATCCGCGCCGGGATGAACGTCGACCGGCCGATGACCTCCGCAAGAGGCATGCCCAGAGCCAGACACTTTGACATGGTAACAGGCATATCCATCATGCCGCCGTTCATGCTCTGATAGTGGAGGTCCGAGGAGATGGAGTCGGGGTAAAATCCGTGGGCAAAGGCCGGTACGGCGTTTTTGAAGACGAAGCTGCCGCCGCCGTGCCCAAGGTCAAAAAGAACCCCCCTCTCCCTCGCCTGGAACAGATAGGGGTAGACCCGGCCCCCTCCGTCCGCCACGGGAACAGTCGCCCTGAAGCAGTGGGTGCTTATATCTCCCGGACGGAGTTTTTCAGTGACGAGCCGCCAGTAGGGCCGCTCCCTCACAAAAAAGCCGAAGTCCACCATTACGGGAAGCCCCGCGAGCTCCCCCGCCTCCACCGCCCGCTCCACCGACTCCCATCCCGGGCCCCAGTAGTGGGCGCTCTTAATGCCCACTACAACGTCCCTGTGCTTTTTCGCGGCCTCAGCCGTTGCCGCCGGGTCAAAGTCCGGGATGTGCTGCTCTATCATGTCGCTTATCATGCCGTAGCCCGCGATATTTACAAAGGCCAAAACTCTGGTCCTGGCCCTGTCGATCACCGTCACCCTGAAGTGGTCGAAGTTCCGCCGCCCGGCGCTTCCCGCGTCCACCATGGTGGTGACGCCGCCTCTGAAGCTGAAGCCATCGGGAGAAACGCTGTACTCCCCCGCCCAGGCCTCCGGGTTCCCCGCTGTGGAGTATAGATGGGCATGAATATCCACAATTCCCGGGGTTACAATAAGCCCCGTTCCGTCGATAACCTTCGACGCTCCGGCCAGGGGCAGATTTTTTCCCCTCCCGGCTACCCTCCCCCCCGCCAGGGCCAGGTCGCAGACCTCGTCCACGCCCGCCGAGGGGTCCAGCACCCTTCCTCCCCTTATAATCAGGCTTCCTTCAGGAGGAACAAACTGACTCTGTCCGCGGCTGTTAACTTCTGCCATGACTCTTAATTTTCCTTTCTTTCTGCAAACAGGGAACCGATCCCCCTGATCCTGGCAATAAAGGCGTCAATCTCGTCGTCCCGCATGGTCATGGGGTTGGCGAAGACCGCCTCGCCGTCGGCGGCCATGGTGAAAATGGAAGGGTCTCCCTCCATCAGCAGCCTGAGAACCTCCCCGGAACAGCCGGGCAGGGCAAACCGAAAGGCCATCTGGGGGAAGGGCTGACCGGCCTCGTTGGGATAGACCCTCTCCGCCGAGACCATACGGTCTCCCTCAAAAGCCCGGATCGCCTCCGCAACCCGCCTCTCCGCCCACTCCCTGCGGCCCTCCCCGTCCATGGAGACGTACTGCTCCACCGCCGCCAGAAGCCCTACCATCTCCTCCCTGCCCACTTTAAACATACGTCCCACGCCGTAGACCGGGAAGCCCGTCTTCCCCACCCAGGAAAAGAAATCTTTCTTGCCCACCATCAGGCCGCTTGCCTGGGGCCCCCGAAGGTCCTTTCCCCCGCTGAAAATGCAGGCCTTAGCGCCGAGGCCGGTGAGCCTCCACAAATTTTCCGCCGGCGGAACCTGGGCCGCCGCGTCCACTATTACCGGGACGCCTCTGGAGGACGCTACCTCGATTGTCTCCTCCAGGGAGAGGGCCCCTTTGGCCGTCCATCCCCCGGGGGGCATAAAAAAATAGAACACGGCGGCCGTGTCCTCAGTAATGGCGTATTCAAGATCCTCTTTTACGGTGGGAAGGATCATGTTGGGAAAGCCTATCTCCACCAGGGAACAGTTCAGAAGGCGGAGAGACCAGTCGTAGGGGTTTCTGTGGGCCCTGTGGACGATGATCTCGCTTTTTTCTATCTGCTCCCGGGATAGGGTCTGAAAGGGACGGCCGTACTTTCTTGCTATGGCCGCCGCCCCGGCAATATGAAGGGCCGCCGCCGCTCCGTTCGTCACGAAGGCCGCCTCGTTCCGGGTAATAACGGCCAGCCGCTCATGGACCTTCTCCTGCAGCTCCTTGATCACCACGTGGTTTCTCGCCGCGGAGGCCATGGCCTCCAGGGTGGCCTCGCTCATGCGGGAGCCTCCCACCATGGTGTAGGTTCCCGCCGCGTTGATTACCGTTTTAACTCCAAGTTCCCTGTATATGTCCCGGGTCATTGCCCGTCGCCCCCTTTATGCAGTTTATCCGGTGTTTTGCGTTAAAATATTCCATAGGTTGAAGTTGACGCACAGGCACTCTATAATAGGTTATTGTACTGTCTGAAAACTCTAACGTCAATAAAGGGGTGGCAGAGGAATGAATATAAGAAAATACGAAGTTTTGCGGCGAACTCATGAGCTGGGTGTGGTGGGAATAATCAGGACCAGGGACGTAAAGGCGGGGGTGGAAGCCGCCGGGGCCATCTTTGAGGGCGGCATCGACGTGCTTGAGGTGTCCACCACCTTCCGGGGCTCCTTCGACATAATGAGGGAAGCCTCCGCCCGGGACAAGGCAAAAGGCCTCATCCTGGGGGCCGGGACCGTGGCGGACTCTGAGACCGCCAGGCTCTGCATCGAAGCGGGGGCGGAGTTCATCGTCTCCCACTGCTTCAGCGAGGAGGTGGCAAAGCTGTGCAACCGCTACGGCGTGGCCTACATGCCCGGAGTGGGGACGGTTACCGAGATAGTCAGGGCCATGGAGTGGGGGGCGGAGGTCGTTAAGGCCTTCCCCGGAGATACGCTGGGGCCGAAATTCATAAAGGCCGTCCACGGCCCCCTTCCCAACGCCCAGATCATGCCCATAGGGGGAGTTAACCCGGGCAACCTGGAGGACTGGTTCAGGGCTGGGGCCTTCGCGGTGGGCCTGGGCAGCGCCCTGACCAGGCCGGAAGGGCGGAATGCCGACTACGATACTATCCGCCGCACGGCGGGGGAAATTGTAAGCCGTATCGCCGAAATCCGGAAAAACAGTTAAAACCTGAATTTAGAAAAAGGTCCGGGGACTCCCCGGGCCTTTTTATTAGACCGGCCAGATCAGTCCAAATAGGCAATCCGTCTGCTTTTTTCCTCGATAAACCGCTCTCTGAAGAGGTTCTCCACGATAAGCTCTATATCCTCCCCGGCCAGCTGCCCCTGAAAGAGGGTATCGATGCTTGAGGAGAGCGTCTTCCGGGATTTCGGACGGCGGGCTTTATTCTGCTTTTTAAGGATCTCAAGGACCTTGGCGTACTTGGGGGCGAGCTCCTTGCTGAGAGTGGGCTTCTCCTTGATGTCCTCCAGCGTGATGACCCTCTTGCACTTTTGGCCGAAGGTTCCCACGTGTCTTATCAGGGGGTCGTAGCCCGAGTCCATGGAAACGATGTAGTGGCACGCCGAAGGATCAGTATGGTTTTTGGCGAGATAGTAGGCGATGTGAAAATCAAGGGCGTTCCGGCCCGCCCCGCTTATGGTGATCCACTCCACCCTGTCCCCCATGGGCTGGGTTCTCCTGATGGTCTCCGTGGGAATTTTTTTCTGATTTTCGCCGAGGAAGATGAGGATCGTCGCGTCCTCGATATCCTCCACCTCCACCCCCGGCAGGTTTTCGTAGTCGATGTAGATATACTTTTTCATGATATTCCCCCTCCGGTCTGACGGCGCGGGCCGAACGGCCGGCCATTAAAACTTCCCGGCCGCAGCTCGCAAAAGCCGTCTGCTTATTATACACGTAGGGAAAGTTTTAGCCCCGGCGGCAGGGCGGGGAATTTCCGAGGCGCAAATCAAACAAATGATATAATTTTATTAATTATTGACCGTAAAAGGAGGCGTAACCATGAACCCATCTTTAAAACGGCTTCTTCTGATGCTTCTTGTATTCCTGGTCCTGACAGCGGCGCCCCTGTCGGCCAACGACTCCAAGCCTACTGCCGGGGAGCTGGAGGACGGCCCTGTATTCGCCATAATTGCAGGAAGCAGGGTCAATGTGAGAGAAGGCCCCTCCACTTCGCACAAGAGCCTTGGAAAGCTTAACGGAAATACATGGGAGATGATGACCGTGGTGGACGCCGCCCCCGGGGACGACGAAATGACCTGGTACAAAGTGCTGTCGGGGAGGCTGGGGGAAGGATGGGTAAGGGAGGATCTGCTGGAGTTCAAGCCTTTTGACGAACCAAGAGGGGCGCTCCTCGCCCGCATATACAGCGACCTGGGGGTAAACCCCTCCACGACGGAGAAGCGCCTGGGAAAGCCGGCGAAAGTCGAGCGGAACGTCATCGACATTGACTGGAAGCTGAAAAATATAACCTCAACGCGGCTCATATACCCTCACGGCGAGCTGGGTTTTTGGGATTTTAGCGGAGGGATGCTTGTGGACGCCGACCTTTCGGGCGGCATCGACGGCTTCGGCGGAGTCCGCTTCGGAATGAGCGGGGAAGAGGTTGAAGCGACCCTTGGCCGGCCTGAAAACGTGGCAAAAGATAGGTTCCAAAACTACAGGGCGGATGAATTCTGGCAGTATCATGGGGGCGGCTGGTTTTTCCTCGTATGTTTTAATGCCGAATCCCGGGTGGAGCGGCTTGTTTATATTTTCAACATCCCCTAGCAAGGAGTTGAAAAGGGCCCCGGTTCGCCGCCGGGGCCCCGCCTTTACCGGATGAAGCCCAGCAACTTGGGCAGGAAGAGCGAGAGGGGCTCCACGTAAGTCACCAGGGCAAGCACACCGATGAGGGCCAGGACAAACCTCATGCCCGCGGCGGATACCTTCTCCAGGGATAGGCCCGATATGCCGCAGCCCACGAATAGGCAGACTCCCACCGGGGGCGTAGCCATGCCTATGGCAAGGTTCAGCACCATCATGAAGCCGAAGTGTAGGGGGTGTATCCCCAGTTTTACCGCGATAGGGGCGAGGATGGGGGCCAGCAGCCTGTTGAAGGCGGCGGTCTCGGAGCGGTGGGGGGCATGACCGTAGCCCGGCAGCACTTCCAGGCGGGCCCGGGGCATCAGGTCCCTGGCCTTCAGGGCGCCCTTGATGCTGTAGTAGGGATCGTGGCTGCTCCAGACCATGAGGGTGGGCACCTTGATGCGGTGGAGTTGGTCCAGGCACAGCCAGTGGGGCATGGACCCGTTCTCCATCACGAACCGGGGGTAGGGCTGCCGGCGCCCCTGCAGGCGCCGCACATGGAAGGCCGCCGTGCCCAGGATGCTGCCCCAGCGGGCCAGGCGGGTGAACCCGGCGGTGTCCACCAGGGCCAGCCGGCACACCTTCTCCGGCTCTTTGAGGGCCAGCTCCAGGGCGATCCGGCCGCCAAGGGAATGGCCGACGATGGGCAGGGGCGCCTCCAGACCCAGGGCCTCGATGAGCCGGCTGATGCTGTCCGAGAAGTGAGACAGGTGGTACCCGTCGCGGTTCCTGTCGCTGGAGCCGAAGCCTATCAGGTCCGGGGCGTAGAGCGCCCGGGAGGCGGACAGCGGCACCATGGTGTCCAGCCAGTCGGAGGAGTCGCTGGCGCCCCCATGGAGCAGGAGCACCGGGGGCCCCTGGCCCGCCTTCCGGAGGAAGATGCGGTCGCCGTCCACTCTCACGGTGAGGGCCTGGACGCCGTCCGCGGGCGGCTGCAGCAGGTGGTGGCTGATCACAGGGACCATGGTCCGGCCGGTCTCCACCCCATGATAGGCAACCCGGATGGGGGGCGCAACTCCGGAAGGGCGGCATCGGGCCTTCTCCGACTTGCGAAGCACCGCCGGACGGGCATATCATAGGTCCGGTCTGCGTCGAGGATGCGGCCAGACCAACCGCTCGCTCCGCATGCGCGGGCGGTGATGCAGTACCGGCGCCTGCGCCAGGCCATGATCTGGAGGTGCTTATGATGGACACTGCTCTGTACCAGCAGCTCATAGACATGATCAACAGCACGGACCCGCATGTCATCGGGCTCCCGGACACGCCGGCCATGCTGAAGGTCCTCAGCCTGCAGTTCACGCCCGGGGAGGCGAAGCTGGCCCTGCAGATCGGGACGGCGGGAGGCACGCTGAGCCACCTCTCGGCGAAGACCGGCATCGAGCCGGCGAAGCTGAAGAAGAGGCTGGAGACCATGGCCACCAAGGGCACCATGTGGATCGACCCCGATAAGGAGGACCCGGTGTACCGGGTCATCGGCAGCTGCGCCCCGGGCCTCGTGGAGACCGGCGCCTGGGGCGGCATCCGCTTCGCGTACGACATCGAGCTCATCAAAAACCTGCACCAGGTGCTGATCGACTGGGCCCGGGACAGGCTGGTCCCGCTGGGCTTCCCCTTCGCGCCCGTCTTCGCGCACCCGGACCATCTGCCGGATGACGTGAAGCCCGGAGAGGACCTCTTCGAGACGCTCAGCAAGCAGGACTTCATCGCCGTATCCGACTGCCCCTGCCGCCTCGGCCACTGGCTGGCCGAGCCCGACAACCACTGCAGCCACACGCTCGAGGCCTGCATCCACTATGGCGACGTAGCCAAGTGGACCGTCAAGTACGGCATGGCCCGCCGTATCACCTGCGACCAGGCCATCGACCTGCTCCGGAAGTGCCATGCCGAGGGCCTGGTGCACAATATCGACATCGAGGGGTGCATCTGCAACTGCTGCACGGACTGCTGCCCCATGTTCATCGGTATCCACCAGTTCAAGGC
>CAZXOD010000056.1:0-11581 GCA_964642285.1 uncultured Synergistaceae bacterium | reverse complement strand
TTTCTCACGGAACACCTTGATTTGCTCCGGGGTTAAAATGGTAATCTCAACGCCGTTCTGACGCATGAATTCTCTGGGGTCGGTTGCCTCCAGGCGTCCCTCGGGGTAGAGTCCTTTGGACTTCAGATAAGCCTCTGAGCTTCCGTCGTCGAGACTGAGCCTGACGAGGGCTTTCGTATAGGCTGCGGCTTCTTCGGCGCTTTCTTTAATGATTGCCTTTATGTCATCCGGGAAGGTTTTCCAGACATCCTCATGGACAGTGTAAAAGAATGGGTCCATGTTGTAGCTCCACTCGGTCAGAAATTTCTGAAATTCGTATATTTTACGGGCCTGAATAACAGAGTAGGGGTTTTCCTGTCCGTCCACGGTTCCCTGTTGAAGGGCTGTAAGGGTTTCGGCCATGGATATGTTCATGGGGTTGCCGCCAAGGGTATCAAAGATATCCAGGAAAAGAGGGCTGCCAACCACGCGAATTTTTAATCCGGCCAAGTCCTCAGGTTTGGTTATGGTTTTCTGGTTGTTGGTAAGTTCTCTTGCGCCCGATTCAGTCCAGGCGATGATTTTGAGGTCAAACTTCTTGCTAACCTCGTCAGCGAGCATTTGTCCTGCTTTGCCATGCTCCAGCGCGTCAATTGCCTTGTATTTGTCAGGATAGGCTGTTATGAACCAGGGGAGAAGGAATATGTTCCCGGGAGTGTACTGGGGCGCCCAGTTGATGAAAGAGGAAAGAGAGAAGTCACCGATATTCTGCTTCATTAAAAGTAGTTCGTTTGTGGCCTTACCCGAAAAAAGCTGTCCGCCCCAGTAAGGCTTAATATTTATTTTTCCATCTGTGCGTTCCTTAACCAAGTCTACGAACATTTGTGCGCCGCGTCCAAGCTCGGAAATCTGGTTTGAATTAAGGCTCAACTTGTATTCGCTCTTAAACTTTGGGGCCGCGAAACCAGCAGAAGCTCCGATGAGGCATAGCACAAGCACTACCAGAGTTGCCAGGTGAAAACGTCTCATTCTTTTTCCTCCTTGAATTATGGTTTTAATCCTTTGGGCAAGCGACAAAGCGGTTAAGCCTTTTTGCCAAAGTATTCCTTGATGAGCGCCCCGGCTCTGCTGATATCCGCCATGCATTCTCCGGCATCCAACCTCTTTTGTTTTCCGGGTTCGGTTTCCTGGATCTCAATCGCTTTTTTACAGATGCTTTCCGCCTCATCATGGGGCAGAACTACAAAACCGTTTTCGTCGGCAACTACAATGTCTCCTGGATTTACGACGGCGCCGAAGCAATTGATTTGAGTGTTGATCTCTCCGTCAAGCCCGAAAATCCTTGTTGTAATTGCGGAGAGCCGCCTGTAAAAAACTAGCAGACCCATGTCGCGTATTTCATGTATGTCCGTTGCCGCGCCGTCGATAATGACCGCCTCTACATTTCTGACTTTCAAAGCATAGGAGACAACTCCCCCTAAAGCGGCATACTGACGGTCTCCCGCCCTGTCGATCATCAGGATGTCGCCCGGTCCCACCATTTCGGTGACCTTATGCAGCAAGGTGGAGTCGTTGGAGGCTATTTTCACGGTCACCGCTCTGCCGACGGCGCATTTTCCGGGAATGGAGGTAAAAAGATGTTCCGTGGAAAAATTGAAGTTTCTAAAGTGCCCGATGGTTGCAGGTTCCGCCGCTTTAATCTCTGCAAGCTTTTCGTTGGATAAAGTCACGACATTTGGATTAATAATCACTGAATATCCTCCCTTAATTTGTTAATCTTTGAATTCTCCCCTAATCCCACTTATACGCCTGGGGCTGCCTGTTCGGGAAGCTTGGAAGCTGGGACCTTATGGTATCCACGTAACCAGGGTCGATCTCGGCGTAGATCACTCCCTCCCGGTCTTCGGCGGTGGTCAGTACCGTTCCCCAGGGGTTGATGATCATGGATCTTCCGTAGGACTGGAAGGCGGGCTTTTTCCCGATCTGGCCCGGGGCCACTACGTAGCACTGGTTTTCAATGGCGCGGGTTCTCAGAACGACTTCCCAGTGGTCTTTTCCGGTGAAGAGAGTGTAGTTTGCGGGAACAAACATGACTTTGGCGCCCTTGAGGGCCATTATTCTGTAGAGCTCGGGGAAGCGCATGTCGTAGCAGATTGAAAGGCCGACCTTGCAGTAGTCCGTGTCGCAGACGACGATGTTCTTTCCGGCCATTTTCGTATCCGATTCCCTTGTGGAGGGGCCGTCCTTGATGTCCACGTCGTAGAGGTGGATCTTCTCGTAGCGGGCCGCAATTTTCCCCTCGGGGTTGATCATGAGGCAAGTGTTGAAAAGCTTCTTCTCGTTGGGTATGATTTCGCCGATGCTGCCGCAGTTTAGCCATATTCCGTGCTCCCTGGCCTTCGAGCAGAAGAATTCGGACATGGGGCCGGGAATCGGCTCGGCATTTTCGAAAGTCCCCTCTTTAGTGCCTATGTAGTGGGCGTTTTCCGGTATGGCCACCATTTTCGCGCCCCTTCCAGCCGCTTCATCAATATAGCGGGCAAGCTTTGCGAGGTTCTCTTTCTTGTTGTCCTGGGTGTCCACCTGGATCGCTGCCATCAGAAATTTGCTCAAAACAAAACCCCTCCCTGTTTAGATATTTTGACCTTGTAAGAATGGTCTTCCTGTCAAGTCTTTAGCAATTTAAAGCTTTGCATATTGCGTCGGAAAGGCTATCGAAATGTATTATAAAACTTGCGGGTCCTGTCATGTGGAACGCATCGGACAAAAAGAGAGGTGTTTATTGTCCATTTAGTATAATAGGATGTAAGATATCCTTGAAGGAGCAGCCGCCAGCGAAAGGAAGAAGCAGATATGGCAAGAGACGAGACAAAGACTATCAAACCGGCAAAAAACGATCTGATACTGGGGTTTTTGGAAGCTTCCAACATTCAGTCCCTCCTTCAAAAGGGGCAGGAGGGCCTTGGAGTCGGGCTCGCTTTCCGGTTTCATAGCGCCGTTGAAACCGTAGTAAGCTCTGAATCAACGGAGTTTTTGAGCAATGCCAGGACGTTTCCTTTCAGTGAAATGGCCAGATTGTACGAAAGCCACCCTATTATGGATGGCCCCCTTCTCCGGGGGCACCTTTTTCTGGATAAGCCGCCGGGCGAAAAGAGCGGTCAATCCCTGGAAGCTCTTGTCATAGGCCTCCAATTTATCCTGCGCAGGGAGATGGCCGAGGAGCGGGACAGGCGTCTCTTTATTTCCCGCTTTTTTGAAGACCTCCTCATGGATAAAATACCTTCTGAACAGGAGATAAGAAAAAGAGCGGGCATTTTAGGGATCCCTCTGGAAGAGGATGTCATGATCCTTACAGTTTCAGGACTCTCCCCGGAAAGGCAGGATTTTGTCTCGGGAAGGGCCAAGGCCTACTTTAAGCGGACGTACTGCGTCGCTGTAAAAGGAATGCTTGTCAACATCCTCTTTTTAAGGAATATTGAGCCCGCGGTCATTCGGGAAAACATCAGCCAAATTTTCGACAGGATTCTTCCGGAGTTTCATAAATCCGAACATGCGGACGGCAAGGATCTGCATGTCGGAGTAGGCGAACCCAGGCCATCGGTTTTATATCTGGCTGAAAGCTACGAAGAGGCAAGGAACGCCATGTTTTTCAGCATGGTTCACCGCAGGGACAGACCAGTGTTCTGGGGAGAGACCGCGGCTTTCGGCATGGTCTGTGCACTTGCTGCCTCTGAAGAGGCTAGTGCGATGTGTGATTTAAGGCTGGGGGCGATAATTGAGCACGATGAAAAAAACAGGACGAATCTTCTTGAAACACTGTATGCCATAGAGCTATGCAACTGGAATCTTGCCCTGGCCGCTAAAGAAACTTTATATCACTACAATACCCTGAAATATCGCTACGGAAAATTGCAGCAGCTTCTGAACGGAGACCTGAAGGATAATGCCTTCCGCTTTGATCTGGCCTTCGCCCTTAGAGTCAATTTCGTGCGAAACCTGCTGAAGCTTTACGGATAACTTTAGTTATTAGTCCGGTACTATTGGGAAACAGGCTCCGGACGACTCTCCTGTTCTCTGTTCCTCGGATCGGAGGAGAGAATAAAGATTCCGCAGAGGATAAGAGCGGCTCCGAAAAGCGGCAGAGGGGCCAGCCTCTCCCCCAAAATAAGGGCAGAAAGGCCGAACGCCGTAAGGGGCTCGAAAAGGGAAAGGGTGAAGGCGTCCCTCAGGTAGATTTTCTTCAGCCCGACCGCAAAATAACACATAGGAAGGGCCTCTGTCAGTATGCCCAGTGCTGAGGCTATGACCAGCCCCCTGCCCGTAAAAATCCACATGGGGTTGAACAGGATCAGGACGGGAAGCCCCACTACTAAGGATGCGGTTGTTGCCGCCGCCGCAGCCTCAACATGATTAAGGCAGGTTCCAAGGCGCTTCATGCCCAGCCCCAGGGTTGCGTAGCATAGGGCCGCCAGAAAAGCGAGAGAGGCCCCCTTAATATTTACTGTAATATCCGTGGATGAGCCAAAACCCAGGAGAAGGGCGCACCCGATTATTGCTATTGAAGTGGACAGGAACCATCTCCCGGAAAGGGGCTCTTTTTCGAAAACGGCTCCCATAATCCCGGCAATTACCGGGGCGGCCCCTATAGCTATCATGGATCCGACGGAAACTCCCGTAAGCAGGAGAGCCGGGAAGAAAGAGAACTGATAGCCCATTACGCCGATAACGGTTATGACAAGGTGCAGAATCGGGGGTCTGCGAAGAATGGCGATGATGCTTTCTCCCCTCCACTTTAGGTAAATCATGAGGACAAAGCTGGCCAGGACAACTCTTATCGCTCCCACTGTCAGGGGATGAGCCCCGTCCGGCGCGAAAGCCTGAAGTATTCCGGTAGTCCCCCAGCTCATGCTGGCCATCAAAACAAGAAACATGCCCTTGATGCGTTCTGATTTTGCGGTCATACTTTCTTAGTCCCCATTTCTGCTAATTTTGGCTTAAGCTGACAACTGCCGGGTAAACATTCTATAAATCATTGCAATGCTGGTCATGAGCAATTGGAGACGAATCACGAGATATCTTTGTCCAAATAGGACAAAAGTATTTTTAAGTATGGCCTGACCAAGGGACGGGTAGGATGTAATCTATCGGCAAATAAAAATAAGGATGGGGTATTTATGTCTATTTCTGAGGGCAGCGCCCTGGCTCTTTTGCAGCAACTGGTAAGAATACGCACCCATCAGCCGGACGGGGATGAGTCGGACCTTCTGGATTTCATCCTGACCCTCTTCCCCTTTGACGGAATGCGCGCGAACATCATCGACCACGGCAAGAATCGCTCCTCCCTTGTGGCGTTCTTTCCGGGAGAAGACAGTTCGCGAACGGTGGCCCTCATCGGCCAGATGGATACTCACGGCCTGGCAAGCACTGAAAAGTGGGACTTCCCGCCCTACAGAGCCACTTTCAGAAACGGGTTTGTATATGGAAGAGGGACGTCAAACATGAAGGGGGGAGTTGCCTCAATAATTCTATGCCTGAAGAGCCTCCTTGAGGCGGGTAAAACTCTTCCAGCCAACGTGCTTCTGTGCCTCACCGCCGACGGTGAGTTAAACGGCATAGGCGCCAGAGCCATGGTGGACGGCGGCTTTCTTGGCGATGCCACCGAGCTGATTTTTGTGCAGCCCACCGGCGGAAGAATCGCAATAGCCCAGAAGGGGGCTCTTTGGGTAAGGATTGTCGCCCGGGGCAAAACCTGTCATACATGCTTCCCTGAAAAGGGAGTGGATGCGGTTGAAAATTTAATAACCCTTTTCAGCAAGATAAAAAATCATATCGCAGGAAATGCCTCGCCCCATCCTTTCCTCGGGCTGCCCCTCTGTGCCATGACGGAAATAAAGGGAGGGGGGCCCGGCCCTAATTTTGTGTCCAGTACAGCGGAGGCTATGGTAGATATTCGCCTGCTTCCCTACCAGGACAACAAGGAGATCCTCCGCGAACTTAGAAAATCCGGGGATGAGCTTTCGGCCGGAGAGCCGGGGCTGTCCTTCGAAATTGAAATTCTTGTGGACAGGCCCGCAAGCACCATGCCTGAGGACGCCCCGCTGGTAAGACGCCTGCAGAAGCATCTGGGCGACCTTGGCATGGACGCGGGACTTACCGGTATGCACTCCTTTTCGGACGTCTCCAGGATCGTGCCCAACCTGGGGGCGCCCTTTGTGATATTCGGTCCCGGCGAGGACATTGTGGAGAGGACCATTAACGAAAAAGTTTCTTTATCCTCGGTAGTTGATGTGGCTAGGGCCTTAACCCTGCACATATCCGGCGGCTGAGGCTTTACTCGTACCTCAGCGCCTCTATGGGGTTCAGCAGGGACGCCTTCCAGGCGGGGTAGAAGCCGAAGAAGATGCCCACAAAGACGGAGAAGCCGAAGGCCAGTATGATGGAGCCGGTGGATACCACCGTGGCCCAGCCCAGCAGCCCGGTAATTATTTTGGATGCCGACGTGCCGAGGACTATCCCCGTTATCCCGCCGATTATGGACAGGAGCAGGGCCTCCATGAGGAACTGGGTCCGTATGTCTGATGCCCGGGCGCCTATGGCCATGCGTATGCCTATCTCCCTGGTCCGCTCCGTCACCGATACCAGCATTATGTTCATGATGCCGATGCCGCCCACCAGCAGCGATACGGAGGCCACCGCCCCCAACAGCAGCGACATCACCTTGGTGGACTGGGCCGCGGCGTCCAGCATCTCCGCCATGTTCCGCACGTCGAAGTCGTCTGCGTCCTTATCGGCCAGACGGTGCCGCTGCCGCAGGATGGCCTTTATCTCCCGCTCCGCCTCCGCCACGGAGTTTCCGTCAAGCGCCGCCACAGTAATCCTCTGAACCGAGTTTGCGGCTGCCCGGCGGAACAGCCGCTGCTGGGCCGTCCTGAAGGGTACGAAGACCGTGTCGTCCTGGTCCTGTCCCCAGGGGGTCTGTCCCTTGGGGGCCAGAACTCCTATGACCTCCATGGGTACTTTGCTTATCCGGACTGTTCTGCCTATAGGGTCTTCCGATCCGAATAAATTTTTGGCCGTAGTGGCTCCCAGTACCACAACTTTCGCCCCTATGCGGGCCTCGCTATCAATAAATACTCTTCCCGACGCAATGTGCCACTCCCGGATATCGAAGATGGCCGGAGTGCTGCCTGTGATCATGGTGGACCAGTTCATGTTGCCGTATACAAGCTGAGTCCTGCTGTAAATTTCCGGCGCTACGCCCCTCAGGGCAAAGGCCTCCCTCTCCACGGCCTCAGCGTCCTGGAGGGTGAGATTCGAGGCGGACCCCGCCTGCTGGCGTACCCCTCCCGCCACGGAAGCCCCCGGCATGATGATCAGGATGTTGCTGCCCACGCCGGAGATATACTGCTGAATATTCTGGCTCGCCCCGGCGCCTATGGCTACCATGGTGATGACCGCAGCAACGCCTATGATTATCCCCAGCATGGTAAGGGCCGAACGGATTTTGTTTGAAAGAAGGGATCGCACCGCTGTCCTGAAGGTCTCAAGCACGGCCATTCCTCCTTTCGTCGTCAATTAGCTTGCCGTCACGGAACATGAGAGTGCGGCGGCTGTACTCAGCCACGTCCGGCTCGTGAGTCACCAGGATGATGGTCTTCCCCTCGCCGTTTAGCTCGGTGAACAAATTCATAATCTCCTCGCTGGTCTTGGTGTCCAGGTTTCCCGTGGGCTCGTCCGCCAGGATAAGAGGGGCGTCTCCCACCAGGGCCCGGGCGATGGCCACCCGCTGCTGCTGCCCTCCGGACATCTGGCTGGGCCTGTGCCCCATCCTGTTCCCCAGCCCCACCCGCTCCAGGGCTACACCCGGCTCTTCTCCTTCCGGGTTTTTCCGGGCGCGCCCGCATATATAAGGGGCAGCTCCACGTTCTCCAGGGCGGTGGCCCGTGGAAGGAGGTTGAAGCCCTGGAAGACGAAGCCGATGGTGGTATTCCTGATGCGGGCAAGGTCGTCCCCCGAGAGGTCGCTCACTTCCCGGCCGTCTAGGGCATAGCCCCCTTCGCTGGGTACGTCCAGGCAGCCCAGGATATTCATCATAGTGGATTTGCCCGAGCCGGAGTGCCCCATGATGGAGACGAACTCTCCCCTGTCCACGGAGAAGGTCACCCCGTCCAGGGCCCTGAGCTCCACGTCCCCGGTTTTATAAATCTTGACTATATCCCTGACGTCGATCAGGCTCATTTAAAAATTTTCTCCCAAAGGGATTCCTTCGGCTTCTCCGAGTAAGAAACTGCAAGAAGATCTCCCTCTTTAAGCTCCGGGGAGGCAATTGCCTCCACGAAGGAACCGTCGCTTATCCCTGATCTGAACTGGACCTTCTCTCCCAGGGCGCCGTCAACCACAGTCCACACGGAAGAGACCGTTCCCGCGGCGCCGGCATTTCCATTGCCCGCCCCCTGTCCCGCCCCGCTTCTGCGCCTTGGCATGGATGGGCTGAAGGGGGACGACGTAGCCGCGGCGGACTGGGGAGCGTCGTTTTCGGGAGGCGAAAACCTCAGAGCCGCCATGGGGATTTTAAGTGCTCCTTTCCGTCGGTCGGTGATTATGGAGACATTGGCCGTCATCCCGGGTTTTAGTTTGAGGTCGGGATTTGCTACTGAAATTATTACAGGGTAGGTCACCACGTTATCGGACGTGGACGGGGATATGCGGACCTGTCTGACCTTTCCGGAGAAGGTGGCGCCGCCGTAGGCGTCCACGGTGAATTCCACAGCCTGCCCCTCTTTCACGCTGGCTATATCCGCCTCGTCCACGGAGGTCTCTATCTGCATGTCCGCCAGATCCTTGGCGATGGTAAAGAGGGTAGGGGCGGAAAGGCTTGCCGCCACCGTCTGCCCTACGTTGACCTCCCTTGAGATGATCACTCCGTCCTCAGGGGAGATGATCCTTGTGTACTCCAGGTTTGTCTCGGCCTGCCGGAGGGAGGCCTGGACCTGCAGAATTTTGGCCTCCGCCTCCTGAAGGCCCGCCCTGTTGGCCATGTGGGTCGTCTCGGCGGCGTCCAGCTCGCTTTTTGCGATCAGCTGCCGCTTCCACAGCTCCCTGTGCCGGATCAGGTTGCGCTCGCTGTCGGCGGCGTTGGCCTTTGCCCTTGCCACGGAGGCTTTTGCCACGGCCAGGTTGGCCCTGACCTCCTCAAGCTTAGCCTGCAGCACGTCGGGGTCGATGAGGGCCACCAGCTCTCCCTTTTTTACCTGCTGGTTGAAGTCGGCGTAGATCTCCTTTATGGTGCCCGAGACCTGGGTCCCCACCTCCACCACTGTTACGGCTCCCAGCTTGCCCGTGGCCGTTACCGACGAGGTAATGTCCCCCGATTCAAGGGCCGCGGTCCTGAAGATATACTCAGGACCGCCGTTGTGGGAGAATCTCAGATAGGCGAACCCGGCGACGATCATGGCGATAAGGACTAAAACTTTTCTCATTCGAATTCACCTCCGAGAGTTTTTTCAAGAGTGCCCACAGCCTTGCTGTAGTCGTGAAGGGCCTGATAGCGGCTTACCTGGGCCGAGTTGAAGGAGAGAAGGCCGTCGGCCACCTCCAGGGCGTTGCCCACCCCCATCTCGTACCGTCCTTCGGCGAGGTCGAGATTTTCTCTGGCCTGGCGGACCAGCAGCTCCGCCGCGCCAATTCTGGCCTCCGCTTCCTTTACGGAGAGAAGGGCTGAGCGAACCTCGTACCTTACAGTCTGTTCCAGCTTTTTCAGGGTCGCGTCAAGCCCCTCGGCGGACGCCCTTGCCTCGGCGACCTTGTACTTTGTTGCCCCGCCGTCGAAGACGGGGACGGAGAGGGACAGCCCCACGGACAGATTATCGTCCGGGGGAAGGCCTGTGCCCGAAAGACGGGCTGACCCCGTTACTGACAGGGAGGCGGCGTTCCCCTTGGCGGCGATGGAGATTCCAAGCCGTCCCGCTTCCGTCTTAAACCGGGCGGACCGGACGTCAGGCCTGTCCTCCATGGCCCGGGAGAGGGCGAGGTCCTCGCCGGGAATTATAATCGGCTCCATAAAGTCCGAAAGAGGCCGGGCATTGTCCAGATCTACTCCCACTGCCCTGGATAGGGCCGCCCTGGCCGTCTCAAGGCCCGATTCCGCCGACAGAAGGTCTATCCGGGCGTTGCTCAGGTCCACCTCGGCCCTGGTCACGTCGAATTTGGCCTTTGCACCCGCCTCGTAAAACCCTCTGGCCTTCTCTAGATGGCGGCCGTAATTGCTCACCGACTCTTCCGCCTGGTCCCTCTTCCTCATGGCCAGAAGAAGGCCCCAATAGGCCTCCTTCACTCCGGTGCGGACCGTGAGCAGGGTCTCTCTCTGGGATTCCGTCGCCCCTTCCACGGAGAGGAGCTGACTTTTACGCTCCAGGGAGGTCTTGCCGCTGTCGGAGATCAGCTTGCTTACGGAAAAAGATGTGGAATAAGAACCGTCGCTTCCGGAATCCTTCGAGGTAGAGGCGGATAAATTTCCCTTCAGGGCCATGCCTGCGTCCACGCCCCCCAGCTTTGCCCTCTGCCCCGCCAGGGCCGCCCGGGCTTCTTCAAGGGCCGGGTGGCCGGCCTCCGCCAGGGCGAGGCAGTCTTCAAGGGTAACAGGGACGCTCTCTCCGGACGCGGCCCAGAGGCTCCCGGTCCCCGGGAGGATGAATAATATTGCGGTCAGTGTTAAAAGTAAGGCGGGTCTTTTCACGGGCGTCATCTCCCAATCTTATTTTTCCCGTTTATTTTAAGCCCCCCCGGGACCCGTCCCATACGTATTTATTGCAATCTTTACTTGCCGGTTCTGCGCAAAAGGAGGCGGCAGGCCTGTCAGCCCTCTTCTTTTTTTCCCGGATTGTTGTCCCTAAGCCGCCTTCGTAGGGCCTTTCTGGCGATCCTGCCCGCCATGACCGTAGCCCCCGTCGTCGCGGCGATTCCGGCCCAGTAAAAAAGGCGCGCTAGGCCGCCGGTGGGTATGACAGGTGCCCCTGAGAGCCCCGCCAAGTCCGCGGCCATGGAGCCCATATATACGTAAAGAGCCGTCCAGGGTATGCTCCCCGCCCAGGTGGCAAAAAAGTAGCGGGAGAGGGGTATGTCCGACAGGCCGAAGGCATAGTTTAGAAGGTTGAAGGGAAGGATGGGGGAGAGCCTGCATAAAAATACTATCTTCCATCCCTCTTCGTCTACGGCCTCCCTGAGGGCGGCGAAGCCCGGGGAGGCCAGTATTTTGCCGGCCGTTCTGCCGCTTCCCGCCCTGGCCGCCAGGAAGGCCGCCGTAGCTCCCGTGATTACCGAAAAAGAAGCAACTATAAAGCCCGTGAGGGGGCCAAAAAGAAAACCGGCGCCAATAGTCAGATAAAAAGTGGGCAGCATAAAGACGCAGGCGGCGGTGAACAGCCCCAAAAAGAGCAGGGGCGCCAGTGGGCCGGAGCGGGCTATAATTTCCAGCGCGCGGGGGGCGAGTCCGTAGGTTCGGGCGGCGGCAAAAAGCGCCCCCACGGCAGTAAAAATCACTGCCGCGGCCAGAAGTTTCCTCTTCCAAAAACCGGAACGCTCCATAGCCGCCTCCCCCTTTAAA
>CAZXOD010000055.1:0-11984 GCA_964642285.1 uncultured Synergistaceae bacterium | reverse complement strand
AAAGGGATTCCGTGAGGCCATAGGGGGCGTGCTCTTTCTCCACTTTGCGGAGATGAACCTGCGGATTTAGGAAAACCCCCCCGCCCTTGCATTGTGCATGAAATAATTATAAAATCTTGCCATTGAAAATATCGCTCTTCCCCACAGGGAAGAGCGGTTTTATTAAAAAGGAGGTTGAGAAATGAAGGAACAGATCTGGAAACTGGTCGATGAAGTCGCCGACTTTGCCACTGCGGCCAGGCGCCGTTTTCACGAAAACCCGGAGCTCGGGTTTGAGGAGCACGAGACCACGGCCTTCATCAAAAAGGAACTTGAGGCCGCCGGGGTCGAAATGGTCCCTATTAATATGGAGACGGGTGCGCTGGCCGTCATAAAGGGAACCGCGGAGTGGAAGGGCAAGGGCGAGCCCCCCGTGGTCGGCGTCAGGGCCGATATGGACGCCCTGCCCATAGAAGAAGAGACGGGCGTCCCCTATGCGTCCAAAGTCAAGGGCATTATGCACGCCTGCGGCCACGACGGCCACGCGGCAACCCTGCTGGCGCTGGCCAAGGTGCTTCAGAAGCTGCGCCCTCACTTTGCCGGCACTGTCAAGCTCTTCTTCCAGCCCGCGGAGGAGACCCTCTACGGCGCTGAGAGGATGCTGGCCTGCGGAGTAATGGAGAATCCGAAGCCCGACGCGGTGGTGGCCCTTCACGGCGGAGTGGAGCTTCCCATCGGTACCGTAGGCGTCTACCCCGGCCCCTTCATGGCCTCGGCGGACCTCTTCAAGGTTAAGTTCGTCGGCAAGGGTACCCACGCGGCCTACCCCCACAAGGGCACGGACGCTCTGGCGGCGGCGGCTCAGGCGGTAATCAGCCTCCAGATGCTTCTTGCGAGAGAGGTGGAGGTAAACGAGCGGGCCGTCGTATCCGTATGCCAGATCCACGGCGGCAACGCCTTCAACGTGGTACCTGAGGAAGTGGAGATCGGCGGAACGGTCCGGTGCCTCAGCCCCGCCGTCAGAAAGCAGATCAGCGAAAGGCTTCAGGCCATCTGCACCGACATAGCCTCCTCCTACAGATGCAAAGCCGTATGCGAGTACACCTTCGGCATCCCCTCCCTGTCCAACGATCCTGAGGTTACCGAGGATATAGCCCGGGCGGCGGCGGAGATGCTGGGGGAGGACAAGGTAGTCAGGATAGCCAACCCCATCATGGGAGGAGAGGACTTCGCCTACTTCCTCGAAAAGGCGCCGGGAGCCATGTTCAGGCTCGGCATCGGGGGAGAAGTCCCCATGCTCACTCATAACCCCGGCTTCAACTTCGCCGACGAATCCCTGCCCATGGGGATCGCCGTGCTTGCAAAGTACGTAACGGACGCTTTAAACCCGGAAGGAAAATAAATCCGAAAAGGAGAGATAACAGTGGGAGAAGCAAAAAGCAAGAAGAACATGGTACCGCACGTATTCGCGCTGATGTTCATCATCACCGTCTTCATGGCGGCGATGACATGGGTGGTCCCGGCGGGACAGTACGACCGCATTAAGGAGGGCACAGTCACCAAGGTTGTGGCCGACTCCTTCAAGGTGATCGACTCCGTCCCCCAGGGGCTGTGGGAGATCTTCAACTCAGTGGTAAAGGGCTGGATTCAGTCCGCGTCCATGATCTTCATGGTCTTCTTCGTGGGAGGGGCCATCAAGATTCTTGAGGACACGGGCACAATCCGGGTAGGGATGAACCGCATCGTCCATACGCTGAAGGGCAAGGAAGTCTGGGCCGTAGGCATCATCATGTTTATTATGTCCGTGGGCGGCGCGGTGGGCGTTTTCGCTAACCCAGTGGTAGCTCTTATCCCCCTCGGAATCCTTCTGGCCAAGGGCCTCGGCTTTGACGGGGCGGTGGGCTTCTTCATGATCTACCTCGGCTCCTACGCCGGCTTCAACGTGGGCTGGGCCAACGTATTCACCGTGGGAATCGGCCAGAACATCGCCGAGCTTCCGCTCTTCTCCGGCATGGGAGTCAGGATCTTCTTCCACCTGGCAAACATAGCTCTCGTGTTTATCTACGTCCTCCGCTACATCAGGATGATCCAGTCCGACCCGACGAAGAGCCTGCTCTACACCGGCGAGCAGATCGCCCAGGCGGAAGAGGCCAACTTCGACGAGAAGGAGTCCATGAGCATCAGCCATCTTATCTGCACCGCCATCGTAGTGCTCGGCTTCGCGGCCATAATCTACGGCTCCCTGAAGCACAACTGGGGCATCGACCACTACTCGGTAGTCTTCTTCATCATGGCGGTAACCTGCGGCCTCATCGGCGGCCTGGGCGTCAACGGCACGGCCGTAGCCTTCGTCAAGGGCTGCGCTTCCATGGCCTACGCTGCCCTCGTCATCGGAATGGCCCGGGCTATCTCCGTGATAATGACCGACGGCAAGATCATCGACACCGTCATCTACTACCTCTCCCTGCCCATCGCCAAGTTCGGCGCGGTAGTGGGGGCAAACCTCATGTTCCTGGCCAACGTGGTGATCAACTTCTTCATCCCCTCCGGCTCGGGACAGGCGGTCACCGTCATGCCCATCATGGTTCCCCTGGCCGACCTCACCGGCATCACCCGCCAGGTGGCGGTCCAGGCCTTCCAGTTCGGCGACGGCTTCACCAACTGCATCATCCCCACCGCCAGCGTCCTCATGGGCGGACTGGGTCTGTCGGGCATACCTTACGGCAAGTACGTCAAGTGGGTCACTCCCCTTATCGTAATCCAGCTCCTCCTTGCCATGGTCGCCCTGACCGTCCTTCAAATGATCGGCTGGAGTTAAGGCTCAGAGTAAAAGGCAGCAAAACCGCCTCCTTCGGGGGGCGGTTTTTTTGTGCCAAGCGGCCAGTTTTATGGTAATCTTCTTCCATAATTTGAGCATAGAGGAGGCAAACCTTCATGAAAACTTTCGAACCGTTCAAAATCAAGGATCTTGAGCTGAAAAACCGCATCGTTATGCCCCCCATGTGCATGTACTGCGCCCCCGACTCGATCCCGGGGAATTTCCACCTTCAGCACTACGGCGCCAGGGCTCTGGGCGGAGCGGGGCTTATCATCGTGGAGGCCACGGGAGTTCTCCCCGAGGGGCGCATTTCGGACAACTGCCTGGGCCTCTGGAGCGACGACCAGATAGCGCCCATGGCCCGCCTTGTGGAGCACGTGCAAAGCCTGGGCGCAAAGATCGGCATCCAGCTCAACCACGCCGGCCGCAAGTGCGGCGCCAGGGCGGAAAAGCTCTATGCCCCCAGCGCCCTTAACTACAGCGGCGACGGTACCTACCCCGACCCGGCGGAAATGACGGACGAAGACATCGCCCGGGTGACGGAGGCCTTCCGCGCCGCGGCGGAGAGGGCCCGGGCCGCCGGGTTTGACGTCCTGGAAGTTCACGGCGCCCATGGCTACCTGGTGAACCAGTTTCTCTCCCCCCTCAGCAATCACCGGAGGGACGGCTACGGAGCCATCTTCGAGGGCCGGGCCAGGTTTCTTCAGGAGGTTATCCAGGCGGTCAGGACCGAATGGACGAAGGAAAAACCCCTCTTTCTGAGGGTGTCGGCGGAGGACTACGTCGAAGGAGGCATGTCGCCCGCCGACATGGTTCATATAGTAAACCGGGTCACCACCATGGTTGACGTGGTTCACGTGAGTTCGGGAGGGGTGACTCCCGTTCCGCCCCCCGTCTACCCCGGCTACCAGATCCCCTTCGCGGAGAAGATCAAGAGGGAGTGCGACGTACCCACCATCGCCGTGGGGCTGATCTCAACGCTGGACATGGTGGAGGAAACGCTGCGAAATCAAAGGGCCGACCTTGTGGCCCTGGGCCGGGAGCTGCTCCGCAACCCCTTCTTCCCCCTCCTGGAGGGGTGGAAGAGAGGGGTAGCCCTGCCCTGGCCGGAGCAGTACGAAAGAGCCTTCCGCTAGACGAAAATAAAAGCGGCCCCCGGCAAGAAGCCGGGGGCCGCTTTTATTTAATCGGTTAAACCGTTACAGGCCTTTTTTCTCCATCAGCATGAAGGACAGGAGGAAAACCACCGTAACTCCCGCGACTACCACCCAGTGGTTCACCCCCAGAATGCCGGGAAGGGTGATCTTGCCGTAGTCGTGCATCTTAAGCAGGGTGTCCTGAAGGTAGGGGTACATCTCAGCATAGAGGCTCGCGCCCACAATGGCGCCAAGGATGCCCCACAGGGCGTCCACCCTCCCCTCCCCCAGGGCGCCCATGGAGGTGCCGGGGCAGTAGCCCAGCAGGGCCCATCCCACTCCGAAGAGCACTCCCCCGGTTATGGTCCCTCCCAGGATGGTGGGCTTTATGGAGAGCTTCACCAGCCCCTGGTCGTAGAGGAAGTAGGTTCCTATCATGCCCACTATGATGGTGGACATCATAAACTTCAGGATGGTGAAATCCTGAAACCGGAGGGCGGCAAGCTGCTTGTCGTACCGAAGCACCCTGGCCCTCTGCATGAGGACTCCGAACACCATGCCGGTGACAAGGCCGAACCGGAGCTCAAGATCAATGGCGTTGGCTATGCCCTTCAGGGACATGCCAATTTCGTTCAAATGGATAATGATCTGGTCAAGATCCATTGCGCCCACCTCCATAGATCATCCTGGCCACAATCGCGCCGGCGACGAAAAAGCAGATAAGGGCAATAAACCCGCTGACAGCAAGCTGAAGCGTCCCGCTCAGCCCATGACCGCTGGGTCACCCATCCGCCAGGCGCGCTCCGAACATGGCCACGGCGCCGCCCAGGAAAGCCACAAGGCCCCTGGATACAGCGCTCGCGCCGAAGTGCCTCTGCCACATGTCCGGCACGGCCTTGATCTTGAATTCCCCGAAGAGCACCGATGAAATAAAGGCCCCCACAAGTATTCCGATTATGAACATCATCTGCCAGTCCATTTTGGCGGCGTTCTTGATAAGATACTCAAGGGTCGCCGCCCTTTCAGGAATGACCTTTCCCTCCACGAGAGCCGCCGCTCTCACGAAGGATGTGGACGCGCCGAAGTACTTCCCGGTATAGTACAGGGACCATACCATGAGAAGGCCGGCCAATCCGCCGAGAAGATAAGGATTCCATCCTTCCCGTGATTTGCTCACACCCATCCCTCCTTTAGCTGTAAGAACATTGCTGAATAGCATATTCATCTTATTACTAAAGGAGAGTCCAGTCAATATCAAAAAAAATCCCTAAATCCGGCCCTCCAGCCCCTTCGAAAGGATGGACATGGTCTCTCCGCCGGCGTAATCCTCAATCCTTCCGGCGTCGGCCATCCTGGCCAGAGCGGGATCCAGGGGAAGGCTTCCCCAGAAGGAGGCGCCCAGATCCTTCATCAGCTCGCCGGAGTGGCTGGGGCCGAAGATCTCCACCCGCTCGCCGCACCCGGGGCATACAAAGGCGCTCATGTTTTCCACTATCCCCGCCAGGGGCACCGAGAGCATCTCCGCCATCTTCGCCGCCTTGCGCACCACCAGGGAGGCAATCTCCTGGGGGGACGTCACCAGCAGAAACCCGTCCAGGGGGATGGTCTGCATCACTGTAAGTACCGCGTCCCCAGTTCCAGGGGGCAGATCGATGAAGAGTACGTCCAGGTCGCCCCAGTCCACGTCGGTAAAAAACTGGGCCACGGCGCTCCCCAGCAGAGGCCCCCGCCAGACCACGGGTTTGGCGGGATCGTCCAGCAGCAGGTTCATGGAGATGATCTTTATGCCCGTCTTTGTCACCGGAGGCTCAATCCCGTTGGCGTTGCCGAAGGGCAGGGAGTGGAGGCCGAAAAAAGTGGGGATGGACGGGCCCGTAATATCGGCGTCCATGATGCCCGCCTTTTTGCCCATGCGGGCGGCGGCCACGGCCAGCAGGGAGGTTATGGAGCTCTTCCCCACCCCTCCCTTGCCGCTGCCTACTGCGTAGATTTTCTTTATAAGTTTTTTGTCGCTCTTTGGCGGTAAAGTCATTGCGGACGCCTCTCCTTCTGTTATGCGAGCTTTTCCAGGGAGCCGGCCTTATAGCCGTCCAGGGCCTCCCTGACAGTGAGACCTTCGGCGCAGAATGCCGCCATATTGGCCTGCTTCATGAACCCGAGGGCGTTGGGGCCAAGACGAGGCGCCAGCACCACCGAGACCTTCTTTCCCGACAGAGTCATAAGGGCTTTTGACGCCGCCCCGTGCTGCTCCGCTCCCGCGTCGTTTTCCACCGCCTCCAGGATATTTCCCGCCTCGTCTGCGATTACGAACCACGGCGCCCGAGCGAACCTGTCCGCCACTTTAGACGTCTCGTCCTTACCCGCCGACGCTACTCCGATTACTGTCATTTTAAAACCTCCCTGTTCTGTATATCGCGCTCCAAAGTTCCGCAAGCTCCCCCTTCAACTCTGCGAAGGGAATCCTGCCCGCCCCCACCGAGAGGGCGATCTTTTCGTCAAAAGGAATCAGGGCCATAAGGGGCCAACCTTCCTCCCGGCAGGCCTCCCGGATTGAATCCGTCAGCTCCTCCGAGAGAGTCCACCGGTTTACCGCCACCCCGAAGGGAGTGCCCAGAATTCGGCACAGCTCCGCCGCCCTGTGCAGGTCCGACAAGGCCGACAGGGACGGCTCAGTCACAAGGAGGGCGAAACTTGCCCCCGTCACGGAAGAAGTCACGGGACAGCCTATGCCCGGCGGTCCGTCGGTGATCATCAGGGATGCTCCCGACTCCTCCGCCTCCCTCCTGGCTTCCTTCCTCAGGCGGGCCACCATGAGCCCCGTATTCTCTCCTCCGGGGTAGAGGCGGCCATGCCACAGAGGCCCCAGGTCTGTATCCCCCCGCCTGATATTGCCCCGCTCGAAGGACTTCAGCGAGATGCATTTTTCAGGGCATACATGAAGGCAGACACGGCATCCCTCGCAGAACCCCTCGTCCACCACCGCCCTGCCGTCTCTAACATGAATAGTATTATACCTGCAACTTGCCTCGCACAGGCCGCATCCAATACAGGCCTCTTCATCCACTTTGGCGATGGCCATCCCCGTAAAGGGAATGGGGTCACCATCCCGGGGCTTAAGAAGCAGGGCAAGGTTTGGGGCGTCCACATCGGCGTCGGTGATTACTGCCGCCTCCCGCGCCTCGGCCGCAAGGGCCGCCGCCAGAGTGGTTTTTCCCGTGCCTCCCTTGCCGCTGATGATCGCGATCTCCCGGATGCTCATGAGAATTTCCTCTCAATCTCCGACCAGAGGGACAGGGTAATTTCAGCCCATTCGGGATCGGTTGCGAAGGGAGACTCCCCCCTGGCGCCCTTCTCCGCAGCGGACCGGGAGAAGGGGTAGCGGGCAAGCACTTCCACGTTGAACCGCTTCGCGAGATCGTCGGGCCAGGCGTCCCCCACGCCCGTCCTGTTTATCACCAGGGCCGAGGGTACCTTCATATCCGCCGCAAGCTCAAGCATCCCCTCCAGGTCCGACCTGCCGAAAAGAGTGGGCTCCGTAACCAAAATGGCGGCGTCGGCATGTCTTAGGGAGGCCGCCACGGGGCACGCCGTCCCCGGAGGGCAGTCCATCAGCCAGTGGTCGAAGCCCATAGTTTCCGCCTTCTTTATGGTCTCCTCAATTAAAAAAACCGTGCTCACGCTCCCCACCCTGAGCCGCCCCTCCACGCAGGTTACGGCGCCGCAGAGGCCCGACCTTATCTCCCCCACAGGCCTGTCCACTTCATAGATCGCCCCGGTGGGGCAGACCATGGGGCACAGGCCGCAGCCCCGGCACAGAGGCTCGCTTATGACGGGAATACCGCCCCCCAGCCATGCGATGGAGCCGTAAGCGCACTGCCGGGCGCACTCGCCGCAGGATATGCACTTGCTCCCGTCGATTTTGGCCACAGGCATGGAGACCGTCTCCCTATGGTCGGGAGAGCCTCCAAGCAGAATATGAAGATTGGGCTCCTCCACATCCAGGTCGAGGGCCAGAATATGAGGCCGGGCGAGCAGGAGGGAGGCTGCGATGCTGGTCTTGCCCGTGCCTCCCTTGCCGCTTGCTACTGCCAGCCTCATTTTCCGCAGTCGTGGTCCGCGTCGTGGCCGCAGTCGGTCTCCACGGGCTGAAGCGTACCGGAGAGAAGAGCCCTGACCGCCTCCTCCACCTCCATGGAGGGGACGGTAAGCACCTGGACGCCAAGCTCGCTGAAGAAGTCCTTCGCCTTGACTCCCATCCCTCCTGCGACAACTATGTCCGCCCCCATCTCCTTTACCCGTCTGGGGAAGACGCCGGGGGCGTGCTCGCCCTCCGGCGCCGAAAAAACCTCCCGGGCGACCTCCTGGCCGTCCTCAAAGGTAATAAGCAGAAACTCCCTCACCCTGCCGAAATGCTGGGCGACGATGCTTCCGTCAAGGGCTATGGCCGCCCTGGTCATTCCTCTTCCGTCCTCCCGAGCCTTGCCTGCAGCTCGTCCATCCGGGCCTTAAGCATCTCCATCTCCTGCTGGAGATACTGCTTTTCCATCTCTGGGCTGAAAGGTTCCGGTCCAAAGCCGCCAAAACCCCGGCCCATGCCGAACCTGCCGTAGCCTGCGAAACCTCCGAAGCCGCGGCCAAACCGGCGGCCTCCGCCGCACCATCCTCTTCCCCATCCTGTCATAGGGCCCATACCCATGGGACCCATACCGTTTCTTGCGGGCATATTAACTCCTCCTTTAATGATATTGATTATCAGTTGCATAATACCCCACCTTGTGGCATTATGTCAAGGGGCATTTCGCGCCCGGCAAAATCGGGCAGCGGGGGTAACTCCGCTGCCGTTAACCAGAAAGGAAGACCATGACAGAACCCATCCATAAAACCGCGGCCGCGGCATTCCTCGAAAGACTTAAAGGCGGGGGCTTTCGCCTCACGGCCCAGCGGGAGACACTGTTTCGGGTAGTTGCCGAAACCCTGGGCACGCCGTCGAGCGTCCAGGATATCTGGGAGAAAAGCAGGGCCCTGGACCCCTCCATAGGCATAGCCACCGTCTACCGGACGATAAACCTTCTGGAGGAGATGGGAGTTTTAAACATAATCTACCTTAACGAGGGGGAGTTCCGCCTTGAAATGCCGGGACAGAAGCTGCATGTATCGGCCTTCTGCCGCCGGTGCGGCCGCCTTTCGCCCCTGGGCGGCGAGGCGGAAAAACAGAAGATTGTAGAGGAATGGCTTGAGGAGGCGGGCATGGAGCTGCTGCCCCAGTCCCTGGCCGTGGCGGGCCTCTGCGAGGAGTGTAGGGCGGTCATGGAGGACGAAGACGGTCCCCGTCCCGGCATGGGGCGGGGAAGGGGCGGCATGGGCCGGTGCATGGGCATGGGCCGGGGGAGAATGGGACGGCCGGGAGGGCAGATAAAAAAAGGCCCCCCCGTCAGGGGAGGCCCCTCCGATTCTAGGTCCTAGAAGAATATCTCCTTGGCTATGAAGAGGGCCGTAAGGCCGTACATAACGGGGCTCACGTCCCTGGCCTTTCCGGTGACGACCTTCAAAACCGTGTAGGTTACGATGCCGAACTCGATGCCGTGGGCAATGCTGTAGGCAAAGGGCATGGTGAAGAAGGCCACGCAGGCGGGGGCGGCGTCGGTCCAGTCGGAGAAATCCAGGTCCTTAAGGCTGGACATCATGAAAATTCCCACAAGCACCAGGGCCGGAGCGGTGGCGCAGGCGGGCACGATGGCCACGACGGGCGAGAAGAAGAGGGCCAGCAGCAGCAGCACTCCCACCACGAAGGCGGTAAGCCCCGTCCTGCCTCCCTGTTCCACTCCGCTGGCGCTTTCAACGTAGGAGGTAACGGTGGAAGTTCCCATAACGGCGCCGGCCACGGTGCCGATGGCGTCGGCCATAAGGGCCTCTCTGGCCTTGGGCAGCCGCCCCTCGGAGTCGAGCATCCCCGCCCTGTTGGTGACCCCTACCAGCGTCCCCACCGTATCAAAGAAGTCCACAAAAAAGAAGGAGAAGAGCACAATCCAGAAATTCGGGTTTGCAATCGACGAGAAATCCATCTTGCCGAAGATGGGCATGATGGAGGGAGGCATGGAGACCACGCCCTTGGGCATTTCCGTTACTCCCAGGGCCACGGCCAGACCCGTTACGATGAGGATGCCCCAGAGGATGGCGCCCTTCACCTTTTTGGCCTCCAGGGACGCCATGATGACAAAGCCCACCATGGCAAGCACTATCTCCACGTTCCTCAGGTTAGCCACCCCTACAAGGACGGCGTCGTCCTTCACGATAATGCCCGCGTTCTGCAGCCCGATAAAAGTGATAAAAAGGCCGATTCCCGTGGAGATGCCTATCTTGAGGGACTTGGGGAAGTCGTTGACCACCGTCTCCCTCAGCCTCGTGAGGGTCAGCAGGACGAACAGGATGCCCTCGATAAAGACGGCGGCCAGTGCCACCTGCCAGGAGATGCCCATCCCCAGCACCACTCCGAAGGCGAAGAAGGCGTTGAGCCCCATGCCCGGCGCAAGGGCTATGGGATAGTTGGCCATGAAGGCCATCAGGAAGGTGGCCAGGGCGCTTGAAAGGCACGTGGCGGTCATGAGGGCCCCGAAGGGCATTCCCGCGTTCTGAAGGATGCCGGGGTTGACAAAAATAATATAGGCCATGGTCATAAACGTTGTGATTCCCGCCAGGACTTCCGTCCTGACGTTGGTGCCCGCTTCCTTCAGACGAAACTGCTTCTCCAAAAACGATGACATAGTGTTTCCTCCCCCTGTATTAAAATAAAATCAATCCACAAAAAGTGAAAGCAATCCTCCCCGGCCCAGGTCCACGTACCCCTGGTCGGTGAGCTTAAGCTCCGGTATTACCGACAGCGAAAGAAAGCTCATGGTCATAAAGGGGTGCTCCAGAGGGCAGCCCAGCTCCCGGGCGGCCGCCTCGGTTCGCTCAAGGCCTTCAATCACCTCGTCAGCGCTTCCGGGGCTCATGAGCCCTCCCACGGGAAGATCCAGGGAGGCCAGAATGTTGCTGCCCGTGGCCGCAGCCACGCCGCCGCCTCTCTCGGCCAGATGCTCAAAGACAGTAATGATGGACTGTATATCCGCTCCCGCCGCCACAAAGTTGTGGGCGTCGTGGGCCACGGAGGAGCCCAGGGCACCTTCCCTCAGCCCCAGACCCTTGACAAACCCCACCGCGAGTCGTCCCGTGCCTTGGTTCTTCTCAAGGACTGCCAGGAAGCACAAGTCCCGCGACGGTTCGGCCACCGCAGCGCCGTCCCTGACCGTCGCCTCCATAACCAGGTGGTCCGTCACCACCTGCCCCGGCCGCACTCCCACTACCCTGATCTGGGCGCCTCTGCCCGCCGGAAGCCTGAATGCCTCGCTCCCGGGGACGGAGACCCTGCCCGCGGCCATTAAAGGCGGTGCGGCTCTGGGTACGGGCCCGTCCAGCAGACGGCCCTCTGAGACCACCAGGCGTCCCCTCTTCCAGACCTTCTTTACGGAGCAGCCCTCAAGGCCCTCCACCGCAACCAGGTCGGCGATCCGGCCCGGGGCGATGGCGCCCCTGTCCTTCCAGCCGAAGTAGTCCGCCGGGGTTAGGGTGACCATCCTCAGGGCCGTCAGGGGGGATATGCCTGCCTCGACGGCCAGGCGGATTTTTACGTCCATATGGCCCGTGTCCCGGAGATACCGGGCGGTGAGGTCGTCGCTCACCATCATGCAGCGGCTCGACCGGGCCTCGCTCTCCCTCACCAGGGGCGCCAGCTCTTTAAGATTGCGCTCGGTGGCCCCTTCCCGGATCATGAGCATCATGCCCCGGCGGAGCTTGTCCAGCCCCTCCTCCAGGGTGAAGCTCTCGTGGTCCGAGTCGCACCCGCTCAGCAGGTAGGCGCACAGCTCCCTGCCCGTTACTCCCGGGGCGTGGCCCGACTTGACCCGGCCCCCCGAGGCGTAGAGCTTTGCCCACAGAGCCGGGTCTCCCCCGATCACGCCTGGGTAGTTCATAACCTCCCCCAGGGAGTCGCACCATCCCCGGGCGAACATCTC
>CAZXOD010000054.1:308-12065 GCA_964642285.1 uncultured Synergistaceae bacterium | reverse complement strand
AATAGCTTTTATCCGGAGGTGCAGAAATTTTGGACTGTTTTCCCCACAAAAGAACCGATTTTTTAATCACGGCCGTAGCGACGGCCATGGGAGTTTTTCATATTTACACGGCCTTTTTCGGCGTGCTCACCGCGCTCTGGCAGCGGGGAATACACCTTACCTTCGGCCTGTTAATCTGCTACCTTATCGCCTTTAAGGATTCTCAAACCCGGGCGAAGAAAGTCCTGCCCGTAACTGCCGCCGCGGCCTCTCTTCTGTGTCTGGCTCACTTTATTTTCAACTTCCAGGCCATGATCCTGCGCTTCGGCGAGCCCGATACCATGGATCTGGTCGTAGGCACGGTCCTCATCGTTCTGGTTATCGATTTCGCCAGGCGCTCCGCCGGCAACATCCTGCCGGGCATCGCCATATTCTTTCTGCTCTACGCTCTGGCCGGCCCCTGGCTGCCAGGAATTTTCTGGCACAGAGGGTATGACGTCACCCGCATAATCTACCAGATCTCCCTCAGTACCGAGGGTATTTTCGGAACTCCCCTGGGCGTGTCCGCAAGCTACGTCTTTATCTTTGTGCTCTTTGGTTCGTTTCTTGAAATTACCGGGGCGGGGCAGTTTTACATTGATTTTGCCGTCAAGGCAGTGGGAAGAAGCGCCGGAGGGCCGGCGAAGGCCGCCGTGGTGGCCAGCAGCCTCTTCGGCACCGTTTCCGGAAGCGCCGTGGCCAACGTGGCTGGTACCGGTTCGGTGACCATACCTCTTATGAAGTCTATCGGCTACAAGCCGGAATTCGCGGCAGCCGTGGAGGCGGTGGCCTCCACGGGAGGTCAGATCATGCCCCCCCTCATGGGAGCGGCGGCGTTTATCATGGCGGAAATTCTGGGCATTCCCTACGTCAAGGTCGCCCTCGGCGCCCTTATCCCCTCCCTGATCTTTTATGGAACGGTGTTCACCATGGTTCACTGCAGAGCCAGAGTGCTGGGGCTTTCCGGTTCCGCCCGGGATTCCCTGCCCTCCATGGGGGCCCTCCTCAGGGAGAACGGCCTGTTCTTCCTGCCCCTCGTCGTGCTGATCTACTTCATGATCATAGCTCAGTACTCGGTCATGAAGGCCGCAGTATATTCCCTCCTGGCCACCCTCCTCGTGGGCTTTTTCAAAAGGCGGATGGGCCTGAAAGAGATTATGGGCGCCTTTGAAAGCGGGGCCAGAATTTCCCTGGTGGTCATAGCATCCACGGCGTGTGCCGGTATCGTAGTGGCTGTCATCAATCTTACTGGCCTCGGCATGAAATTTTCCAGCCTGGTGCTGGCCGCCGGGGGAAGCAACCTGACCCTGGTTCTCATCATGATCATGCTGGCAAGCCTGCTGCTTGGCATGGGGCTGCCCACCACTCCCGCCTACCTCATTCTTGCCGTGCTTGGCGCCCCCACTCTGGTAAAGCTGGGTGTGGAGCCTCTGGCAGCCCACATGTTTGTCTTCTATTTCGGCTGCATGTCCATGATAACTCCTCCGGTGGGGCTGGCGGTTTACGCCGCGTCGTGCATTGCGGAGGCAGACTTCTGGAAGACCTCCAAACAATCCCTTCTCCTGGCCCTTCCGGCCTTCGTGGTGCCCTTTCTCTTTGTGTATCACCCGACCCTCGTGGGATTGGGGGATACCTTCTCCGTCCTCTCGGCGGGAGGCAGCGGCCTTCTGGGGGCCGTCATCCTGGGCTCGGGGCTTTCCGGCTGGTACTTTAATGCGGTGACAATTCCAGAGAGAGCCGCCCTGTGTCTCGCAGGCATTCTGCTGATCCTGCCCGGCTGGCCCAGTAACTTTGCGGGAATGGGCATAGCACTTGCCCTGTGGGCCCTGAGAAAACTGCGAACCGGGAGAGACTGGCCCGGGGGCCAAAAAAGCGCCTGATCCGGAAGGGGTGATTTTATTCTAAAAAATTTATCAACTACAGAGAGTTTGCGAACATACTCTAATCCATAAGGAGGAAGAAAAGATGAAAAGAAAGATGTGGAGAGGCATTGCCATCCTGGCGGCACTCGTAATGTGTCTGGGGGTTCCTTTTTCTGCGGCGGCCCTTGAACTGAAGCAGATCTCCATTGCAAGCGCCGGAACGGCCGGAACGTTTTACATAATGGCCGCCGGGTTTGCCGACCTCTTCGGCAGGGAGCTCGGCGTGAACTCCGTGGCGGAGGTTACCGCCGGGTCGGTAGAGAACGTTAAGCTGCTGGACACAAAGAGGGTGGAGCTTGGGGTCATGCAGGTGGACGTCATGCTCGACGCCCTTGCGGGAAGGGCGCCTTTCAAAGCTCCGGTGGAGATGGTCGCCATTGCTCCTATGTACCCCAACGTAATCCAGTTTGTGGTCCTTAAGGATTCCCCCATCAATTCTTTCGCCGATCTCAAGGGCAAAAAAGTCTCCGTGGGCTCCCCCGGCAGCGGCATTCTTGCCACCAACCAGATAATCCTGGAGACGCTGGGAATGTCCATGGGCGACATTAACCCCCAGTACCTCTCCTTCGCTGAGACTACCAACGCCTTCCGGGACGGCTCCATCGACGCGGCCATAGTAAACACCGCCGCCCCTGCGCCCTGGGTGGTAGACCTGGAAACAAGCCACGAGATCAGAATTATTGAGCCGACCGAGGAAGAGGTCGGGATGTTCACTGAGAAGTACGGCTACTTTGTCTCGGCGAAGATTCCCAAAGAGGCCTATAAGTCTCTCGATGAAGATGTGTCCACTTTTGCGGTCTGGATCAACCTCTCCGCCCGGAGCGACCTTCCTGAGGATGACGTATACCAGATGACAAAGACGATCTTTGAGCATACCGATTTCCTGAAGAGTATCCATGCGGTAGGCTCCTACGTTACCCTGGAAAACGTTGCTAAAATCTCCTCCCTGCCCTTCCATCCCGGCGCCGCCAAGTACTACGCGGAGCAGGGGATAGAGGTTGGCAACAGTAAATAGAGAGGAGAGATATTATTGAAAAAACTGCGAGCGGCCATCCTGGGCTGCGGTACCATCGGTCAATTCGTGGCTGACCATCTTGTGGACGGCGCCGTTCCCGGCTGCGAACTTGTGGCAGTCTACCTGCGGTCGCCGGAATCCAGGGGAAGGGAGTATCTTGAGTCGAAAAATATCCCCTGGACCACAAGCCTGGAAGAACTGATCAAGTTCTCCCCCGACGTGGTAGTCGAGGCTTCCACTCATGATACTGTAGTCGCCATGGGAGCGGAGATTCTGTCCAGGGGCGTGGATTTCATCCCCCTGAGCCTGGGGGCCTTCGTCGATCCGGGCCTTATGGAGACCATGACGGATGCGGCCGAAAAGGGAGGAAGCATGCTCCACATCCCCTCCGGCGGCATAGGCGCCCTTGACGCCCTGCAGGCAGCTGTTCTGGGTGGCGTTGAAAAAGTTACCATGACCACCAGAAAGTACTCTACCACATGGAAGGGAATTCCCGCCGTGGACGAGATGGGAGTGGACCTCGACAACCTTGAGGAGCCTCTGCTTCTCTTTGAGGGCCCCGCCAGGGAGTGCATGAAGAAGTACCCCCAGAGCATCAATATCGGCGCGGCTCTGAGCATTGCGGGGATAGGCTTTGACAGGACAATCATCAGGATCTACGCAGACCCTCATGTGAAAGAGTACAACACTCACGAAATTCAGTGGGAGGGGGAGGCGGGAAGAGTTACGGTGCTGCTGGAGAACACGCCCGTGCCAACTAATCCCAAGACTACCTACCAGGCCTGCCTGAGCGCTCTGCTTCTTCTTAAAAATATGACAGGCAGACGGGTTATAGGCGCCTGAGCCTGATTCAGGCCCCGCCGGGGGATTTTTCCCGGCGGGGCTTTTTTCTTCCGCGCCAGTTAAAAGCCCCTTCTTAAGTCTTTTCCCCAAAACTGCATTATTCCGGGGGATCATTAAAAACAAATTTCCTCGCACCCACTCTCCCCGACATAGGTGTGGACTTTCGGACATGTTCTTCCAATACTCTTAATTGTTATGATATAGTTTGTCCAATAAATCAGTTGGAAAGAAGTTCTTCAAAGAAAAGCGCCCCAAAGGAGCAAAAAAGTGCTACTATTCTTATGAAGATAACAGCATGTCCGAGGGAGGGAAAATGAATGCGTTTTAAAACAGCTTTATGCCTGTTGCTCTCAATTTTCATTTTAGGGGTCGCGGTCTCCGGCGTTGCGGCTGAACCTTTGCTCAGGGGTCTGGTGCTGGACGAGGGACAAAAAGGACTGCCCGGCGTAGCGGTCTCGGCCTGGGACGGGAAAATGGTCTACAAAGCGCTCACCGACTTCGACGGCAATTTTACCCTGCGGGGCCTCGTCCCGGGCAAACCCTTCGCGATCCGGTGGACCCCCCGGGGCGGCGCCTCCATCAAGGTGGACGCTCTGACTTTCCCCGCCGAGGGAGATCTGTACCTGTCCATGGATTTTGCATCTGTGGGAAGGCCCAACGTCTATACCGTCCGCCTTCCGTCAAACCCCTCCACGGGGTACGGATGGAAGGCCCTCCATTTGGGAACCGCCGTCGTAAAGCTTAACGAGAACGTCTTTGTCGAAGAGGAAGAGGCCTTTCCGGCAAGGGGCGCGGCAGGCAGGCCCGGCGCGGAGCTCTGGAGCTATCAGGCGGCCGCCAAAGGCAAAACGGTGCTTATTTTCGGCTACAGCCGACCCTGGGAAAAAGAGAACACCTCCGCTAAATACCACGTAGTTTCCATGACGGTCAGGTAGGACTAAACTTTTTCTGGGGCGGGCGTCTCTCTGCCGAAGAGGACGCCCGCCTGATTTTTTGGGGGGTCAATCTTGTGAAAACCTTTCGTTCCGCCATATTTTTATTCGCCGCAAGCCTTGTCTTTTTCTCCGTCCCCGCTCTGCCGGGAGCCTTTGGAGCGGCGGGCCCCCTGGGCTACAGACCCTCTCCTCTGGATCTGTCCCATGTGAGGCCCCCCGCGGCTCTTGCGCCTACCGCCCGCCTTTTGAGGGGAACGGGCGGATCGCCCCAATATCCCGCCTCCTTTGACCTGAGGGACCTGGGCGCAGTAACGGCAGTGCGGGACCAGGCGCCCTACGGTACCTGCTGGGCTTTTGCTTCCATGGCCTCCCTTGAATCAACATTTTTGAAGGCCGGAAAGGGCCCTTATGACTTTTCCGAATGGCACCTGGCATACTTTGCTTACATGGATGAGTCTCCGTCCCTTCCTGCCTTTACCCCCACCGAATCTTCCGAGTTGGGATTTGACCCGGTCTTTGACCAGGGAGGCAGCGTCTTTCAGGCCGCGGCTCTCCTCGCCAGGCGGACTGGCGCCGTGGCGGAAGCCGACCGGCCCTACCAGAGGGTTGCTCCCTGGCCGGAGGCAGCCAGGCCAAAAACGACGGACAGGAATATGAGGCTTCTGGAGAACGTCTATCTGCTGGGGGGCGCGGCGGCGGAGGAGGCAGCCGTAAAATACGCTCTCACCCGCTGGGGCGCCGTCGCCGTACGGGTCGTCTGGGACGATGGAGCTTACAGCGCTTTGCATAAGTCTTTTTATAACGACGACCCCGAAAAGGGCGAAGGCCATATTGTCACCATCATTGGATGGAGGGACGATTTCTCCTCAGGAGATTTTACATCCGCCCCGGGAAGGGACGGCGCCTGGATAGTAAAAAACAGCTGGGGTGAGAAATGGGGGGACGAGGGGTGCTTCTATCTCTCCTACGTCGATAAAAGCCTGGGCTATCCGGCTGTTTTTATCGGCGCTGAGGTGAATAATACTGACAAAGTCTACCAGCATGATCCTCTGGGATGGACTGGAAATATAGCCGTCGGAGGGGGCGGCGGGGATACCGCCTGGTTCGCCAATATCTTCGAGGCCGGGGGAAATGAGACTTTAAAGGCGGTTTCGTTTTACACAGAGGCTCCCGACGCTTTCATTCGGGTGGAAGTTTGGGCCGGAGCGAGGTCGGACGACCCTCGGAGCGGAAGGCTCGTCTCGGTTAAAGAGGATATTCTGGGGCCCGCGGGGTACCACACTATAAAAATGCCCCGGGATGCGGAGCTCTCCCGGGGCGAAAGGTTCTCAGCGGTTGTTCGTATCACGGCTTCAGGCTTGGCAGAGCTCGTTCCGGTGGAGTCCCGGCACCCCGGCTTCAGCGATAAAGCGGACGCCCTGCCGGGGCAGAGCTTCATAAGCGCTGACGGGGCCGCATGGACGGACCTGACCAGCATATCTGGCCACAGACATTCCAGCGTATGTCTGAAGGCCTTTACGAAGACGGAGGATACGGGCGGCGGCGGATGCTCTTCGGCCGGAACCCTGCCCGTTTCCGGATTCCTTGTCCTTTTGCCTCTGGCGTATCTGTCCCGCAGAAGGCGAGGCCGCCAAATTAAAGGCTGATCAGAAAGCTACTTTCGGAGTTTCTCTCGCTTCTTCCTCGGCCTCGAAGAAATCGGCCTTCTCATAGCCGAACTTCTGGGCCACGAGGACGGCGGGGAAGGTGGCGATGGCGATGTTGTAGTCCCTGGCCGCGCCGTTGTAGTAGCGGCGCGACATCTGAATGTCGTTTTCCAGGGAGCCCAGCTGCTCCTGAAGCTGAAGGAAATTGGCGTTGGCCTTCAGGTCGGGATAGTTCTCGGCCACGGCAAAGAGTGATTTCAGGGCGCCGGAGAGCATATTCTCCGACTCTGCCCGCTCGGATACGCTGCCGGACCTGCCGATGGCCGCCCTAGCCTCGGTGACCCGCTCGAAGACTCCGCTCTCGTGAGCCGCATAGCCCTTGACGGACTCTACAAGGTTGGGCACCAGGTCGAAGCGCCTTTTAAGCTGGACGTCGATGCCGCTCCAGCCCTCGTCTTTGAGGTTCTTCATGCGGACAAGCCTGTTGTAGATGGCTACGCCCCAGAAAACAGCGATGGCGATGAGAACAAGAAGTACTACCAGAACTACCATATCAATACCCCTCCCGGACTAAATGGAATAAAAACCTTTCAGCTATTTTACACCAAAGGAGCGGTTAACTGAAAGGCTTGCCGGTCATGATGCACTGTCCAAATTCGCAGACTATATTTTCCCCTTAAAAAGTCGTCGATAAGCTGCTTATCAAACGGCTTTTCAGGAGGTAAAACAATTGTTGTCGGCTTACCAAGAGATTTTTATATAAAAATACAAATTTCGGCGCGAATGCAGGGGTAAGGCTTTCTGTCTGCTTGAGCACTAAGATAAGCACTAAGATAAGCACTAAGTCGAGCTTCACGCTGTTCTCTGAACAGCCCGGAGGGGTTTTATATTTTAAAGGTTCTTGATTTAGGCGTATACTGAATGACTCAATCTGCAGAAAGGGCTTTTTTAAATAAACTTCCGGATCTCATCCAGGGATTTTCTCTTTTTGGGCGGGATAAAGTTCTCGTCCGCGGGGTAACCCAGGGAGATCATCAGGTCTATCCTCGCCTTTCGGGGAAGATCCAGCTCCTTTTTCACGGCCCTCTCGTTGAGCCAGCCCAGCATACAGGCCCCAAGGCCTAGTTCCGCCGCCTGGAGGGCCAGATGCTCGCAGGCTATGCCCACGTCAATGAGGCTGTACTGAACGCCCCTGAACAGCCCGCCCAGAGAGGCCGCGTAGTTGGACCGTTCGGTGACGACGGCTATAAGTACGGGGGCATTTTCGGCAAATTCATTCATGGAGTACATTCCGCTGAAAGCAGCTCTGGCAAGGGATTTTACTCTCTCAGGGGTTCTGGCCACGATAAAGCTCCACGGCTGAGAGTTGCAGGCCGACGGCGCCAGCCTTGCCGCTTCCAGACACTTGTCCAGCACCCCGTCCGCTACGGGGAAATCGCTGTATTTCCTGAGGCTGTGTCTTGCCCGCACAAGATCGACGAAATCCACGGCCGCGCCTCAGATGCCGTGGGCGTGCCAGATCAGATAGATCGCCGCCGCAAGAAGAAAAAGTCCGCTTACCTTCCCAAGCCATGCGCCCCTTTTGGCCCCGCCGGAGAACAGCCGTGAGAAGACGTCGGCGGCGCTGCCCGCAGCGATTATTACCGTACAGTGTCCCAGGCCGTAGACCGCCACAAGCAGAAGGGCTCTTGTTATATTGGTTGCGGCGGTGGACATGGCCAGGAAGATCACGGGGGCGGAATAGGCGAAGCTGCACGGCCCAAGGGCCAGGCCCGACAGGCTCCCCAGGACCAGGGCCCCCTTCAGGCCGGTATGCTTTGTGGAAGGTCCGGAGCCGCCCCTGAACCAGGGCAGGTTGACAAGGCCCATGAGGTGAAGGCCGAAGATGAAAAATACGGCGGCTACGATATAGTTGGTATATTTGTCGATACCGCCCAGAAACAGTCCTGCCGAGGTGAGGAGTCCTCCCAGAAACGCCAGGTTTACGAAGACCCCCAGGGAGAAGACCGCTGAAATTCTGAAGGCCGACCAGAAGGTGGGGTTGTCTGAATCGCTTACGTAGCCCACTACCAGCGGTATGGTGGCGATGCAGCAGGGGCTTAGAATTACGCCCAGTATGCCCCACGCGTAGAGGGCGGCGTAAGCCGCCGCCCCGTCGCCGTGAAATATTCCGTACAAGAGGTCCAGCATTCCTCCCATGGCCGGATTATTCCTTTGCCATAAAATCGTAGCCCAGGCTGGACCAATGCTTTACCAGGGCGTCCAGGGGCATGTATCCTACCCGTTTGTCCAGCATTTTTCCTGTCTCGTCGAGAAACACCAGAGTAGGCACGTATCTTACCTGGAACATGGAGGCCTCTTCGGGGCACTCCCGAACATTGGCTGATATAACCTCTACGGCGTGGCCATATTTTGACGAAAACTGGTCCAAAACTTTGGACATCTCAACGCAGCCCGGTCAGCCGTTGGACATAAACTCCATAAGCCTTAGCTTCCCGTTTTCTGCGGCATAGCCCGAATACGGAAAAAGAAGCACCACCGCCAGCGCGGCAAAGATCAAAAAAAGTCTGTTTACAGTCATAACTTATCCCCCCTGGGTGTATTTCATCGGATGATATCTTACTGGTATTGTAGTGTTTGCTTCGTGAAAAGGTCAAGGGAAAAATAGCAGATTTCCCCCTCCGGGCAAAATTTCGGTAAAATTGCTTATTATGGAAGGAGTGAGCGGAGTGGAATACGATGAAATTACAGCCCTCAGACGACGGCTGCACTCAGTTCCAGAGCTGGGGTTCGATCTTGAGGAGACCGCGGGGATAGTGAGGGAATATCTCATCGGCCTGGGACTGTCGCCGCGGACTTTTGCCCGTTCCGGCATCGGGGCCCTTATCGAGGGGACCGGGCCGGGGAGGACCGTCCTTCTAAGGGCGGATATGGACGCCCTGCCCATAGAAGAAGAGACGGATCGTCCGTGGAAATCCAGGTTTCCCGGAAGAATGCACGCCTGCGGCCACGACGTCCATACGGCCTGCCTGCTGGGGGCGGCGAAAAAGCTTGCCGGGAACAGGGACAGTTTTCCGGGAAGGGTTCTGCTGGTCTTTCAGCCCGCCGAGGAGACGTCCGGAGGCGCTCTTCCCATGATAGAGGAGGGCCTTTTTGACATGGCCTCCCCCGACGGCGCCTTCGCCCTGCACTGCGATCCTTCTGTCATGAGCGGCGCCGCGGGGATTCACCGGGGGGCCGCAAGGGCCGCCGCCGACATGTTCGACTGCGTTGTAAGGGGCAGAGGTACTCACGGGGCCGAGCCTCACAGGGGCGACGATGTAATCGCCATTGCCTGCCGGACCATATCGGCCCTTCATGAACTGACGGCCAGAATAGTGCCGCCGGTGGAGCCCGCAGTGCTCTCCGTGGGCGTCTTCAGCGGCGGAACCGCCAGAAACGTGCTGCCCGACCGGGCGGAGTTCTCAGGCATATTCCGCACCGTAACGGAAGAGACCAGACTCTCCCTCAGGGCGAAGATCCGCAGAACTGTGATGAACATTCCAGACGTGCTTGGCGCCACAGGGGAGATTGAATTTACCGAAGGGTACCCGGCTCTGGTCAACGATCCTCGAATGGCGGACCTGGTCATAGGCGCGGCGGGGAAGGTTCTGGGGGAGGAAAACGTCTCAGTCCTGACCGCGCCAAGCATGGGAGTGGATGATTTCTCCTGGTTTCTGCGCTCCATGCCGGGGTGCTATTTCTTCCTTGGCTGCGGCCGGGGGCAGGACGACGCCCCCCTGCACAGCCCCCGGTTCGACCCCGACGAAAGGTGTCTGGCAGCGGGCGCCGATATCCTTGCGGAGGCCGCCCTGGCCTTTCTCCGGGAGGGCTACCAGAAGTAATCGAAGAGCTGCCCCATGGGGTAGCCGCAGATGACGGACCGGCCGAACCGGCCGTAGATATTCCGTTTGCCGTCGGACAGGGCCTGGGAGGCAAGCCCCAGGCGTATGGAGTGGGACGCCTCAATATAGGCGGCCAGCTTATCGCAGGCCTCGATGATCCGTCCGTCCATGGGGTCCGCCTCGTCCCTGTCGCATTCCTCGTCCATGTCCTTGTCCAGCAGGACGGGGACGCCCCGGAGGCGTATCTTATTTCTGAACTCATTCTCGGTGAAATAGCGGATCTCATCCCTCCATCCCTCGGGGAGGAGGGGCAGGATCCGCTCCTCCATGGCCTGCTTTTCGTACTCCCGGATCAGGTCGTCAAGGCCTTCCACCGAGTTTTTTACCGGAGACACGATGTCCCGGGTAAGCACCTCTGGCAGGTCGTGGAGGAGTCCGCCGAAGAAGTTGTTGTACCTTCTGCGGGGGCTGGCGCCCAGCTCCATGGAGATGAAGTAGGCAAGAATAGCCACGAAGAGCAGGTGTCCCAGGACGGAGGTCTGGGGGATCCTGGGGGTCTGAGCCCACCTCTTCTGAAAGCCCAGCTGCCCCACCAGGGAGACGAAACCCCAGAGGCCCATCTCCCGGTCGGGAAGCTCCCGGGCCGCCAGCATCTCGTCCACTGCCCGGAGGTCCCTGTGCTCGTTTATCTGTCTTGAAATCTCGTCCCTGGTCTGTTCAATCCCGAACATGGATCTGGTGTCGCTCCAGTGAAGGACAAAATCGAACTCCCACTTGGTGGCCAGGTAGTGGGCCGCCCTCAGGCACTTCCTCTCCAGGGAGAGAGGGGCTTCCTGGAGGAAGTAGTCCCGGAAGCGGGCCGCGAAGTCGGGAGAGAGCCTCTCAAGATCGGGCGTCAGCCTGTCGGCCACCCAGGAGTTCAGCCTGATCCTCTGGAGGGGATCCTGCATCAGCTTGTGAAAGACGGGGGGCTTGATATCCGTCAGGACCACCCTGTGAAGAAACTCAAAAATTCCTCCCTCTATAAGGGCCGTCCAGTCTATCTCCGTCCCCCTTGCCTCGCCCTCGTACCGGGCCGTCACCCAGGCAATGATCATCTTGTGTGCCTGCTTGCCCATCTCCGTGAAGGTGACGGGGTGGGGGTGGTCGTTCCATCTCTCGATGCTGGAGGCGGAGAAGATTAGCTCTATCAGGGAACGGGTGATCATGGGGGGTATCCTCCTTGAATTATTGTCCGGGGACGACTGTCCGCGCAGTTCAGGCTATTTTATTATACAGCGGCCGCGATTGGGGACGAAGAGAAAATTAGCCGTTGAAAAAGGTTAATTTGATGGTATTATAAACTAGTTGTCCTATAAAAGTTGTGTCGCATATCAACGGCAATTTTGTAGAGTCGCGATTGTTTTACGCAAGACAAAAACATGGGCTTTAATGCAGAGATCCGCTGATATGGTGGTTCCCCTGTCCTTAATGAACGCGATTTCTAAATTTAAG
>CAZXOD010000054.1:0-298 GCA_964642285.1 uncultured Synergistaceae bacterium | reverse complement strand
TCCTTGAATTATTGTCCGGGGACGACTGTCCGCATAGTTCAGGCTATTTTATTATACAGCGGTCGAGATTGGGAACGAAGCGGGAATTATGCCGTTGAAAAAGGTTAGTTTGATGATATTATAAACTAGTTGTCCTACCAAAATTGTGTCACATGTCAACGGCAATTTTGTAGAGTAGCGATTGTTTTACGCTGGTCAGGATCATGGGTTTTAATGCAGAGATCCGTTGCAATGGTGATTCCCCTGCCCTTAATGAACGCGATTTCTAAATTTAAGTAAAAAATTTCAAGATTTTTCC
>CAZXOD010000053.1:0-12131 GCA_964642285.1 uncultured Synergistaceae bacterium | reverse complement strand
CCCTGCTTAAAATAGCCCGGGGCGTAATTTTCAGGGAGGCTGCGCGCATGGCCTCGCCAATGCCGGGAACTGGCCTTTCGGCAACGGACTCCAAAGCCTCGGGGGTAACATCCCTTTGAGAGAAGCCCGTTCCCCCCGTGCACAGGATGAGGTGTAAGTCGCGGTGGTCGCACCAGTCCTTTAAACGTTCGGCGATCTTATCACGGTCGTCCGGGACCACGGCCGCCGCCTCGACGTCGCAGCCGGTAATCGCGAGGCGCTCCTCCAGGGCCGGACCCGAGGTGTCGGTCCGTTCTCCGGCGGCGCCTTTGTCGCTGACGGTCAAAACTGCCCCCCTGATGGGCCGCAGAAAGCTTCCCCGCTCTGAAAGGGCAATAAATCCGCCCCTGACGACTTTCAGCCTTTTGGGAACGCCAGGGGAAGAACAGGTTCTGAAAAGGCTCTCGCCCAGGGCGAAAAAAGAATCCTCAGGAAGCTCTCCCCCCGAAAGGATCAGTCCCGCCGAGTTCTCCGGCAGGGATTGCAGCCCGCCCGGAGGCAGCATATAAATATCCTTCTCCAGGCCGTTGAACGACGTATTTCCACCGGCGTTGACCCCGGCGTAGCAGAGGCGGAGTCTGAGCAGGCTGCCTCCCATTTTTTCCGCTATCCCAATTACCCTCATTCTTTATCTTCCCTCCCGGCGGCATAGTCTCCGCTCTTGCCGCCAGTCTTGCTCAGGAGCCTGATCCCCTCGATGGTCATGCCCTTGGAGATGCCCTTGCACATATCATACACCGTAAGGGCTGCCACAGACACGCCTGTGAGGGCTTCCATCTCTACGCCCGTGACGTCACGGGCGGCAACCGAACAAGTGATGTGAATTTTTCTCTCCCCGGCCAAAAAGTCGCATTTCAGAGAGACCTTCTCAATTCTGATGCCGTGGCACAACGGGATGAGGTCGGGAGTTTTTTTAACCGCCATGATTCCCGCAGTTTCGGCGATTTTCAGCACGTCGCCCTTTTTTGACTCCCCGGCTGCGAGCCGTTCGGCAATGGCGGCGTCAAGAAGAACCCATCCTTCCGCCAGAGCCGTCCTGAGCGTCTCCGCCTTGCCGGTCACATCCACCATTCTGGGACTTCCTGCCCCGTCCAGGTGCGTAAAGGAACCGTCCATAAACTAACCTCCGATTCTGGACATATGCCGCTCTTCCCCGGTCCGTCCCTCCGTATCGGGAAGGCTGATTTCGCCCCCCCTGGGCTTTGACGCCGCGGCCTTAAGGATGATATGCCGGGTACCGTCTCTGTCCCTGTTTTTAAGAGCCTCCCTCAGAGAATATCCCGAGGAGCTGAAGAGACAGGGCAGAACTTCTCCAACGGAGGATATCCGCAAACGATTGCAGTATCCGCAGAAATGATCCGATACGGCCGAGATGATGCCTATCCTCTGGCCCGTCTTTTCGTTTTCATAATACCGGGAGGGACCGCAGGAATCCCCCGGCCTGCCGGGAAGGGACCTCCAGAGGGGCCGGTCCGGCAGCATATTCAGCATATCTCCCGCGCTGATAAACTGGCCGGCGGACCAGACGTCCCCGTCCAGGGGCATGAACTCTATCAGCCGCATAAGGGCCCCTCTCTCCGAGGCGAAGCGCAGGAGCGCGGGAATCTCGTCGTCGTTAAAGCCTTTCATAATCACCGCGTTTATCTTTAGCGGCGGTCCCTTCGCCAGCAACGTCGAGTCTATGCCCTTTATCACCGAACAAAGTTTGTCCGTCTTTGTGGTTCGGCGGAATTTGTCCCCGTCCAGCGTGTCCAGGCTGACATTCAGGCTATCCAGGCCAAGGAGGGCGATTTTTTCAGCCCACTCCGCCAGGAGGGAGCCGTTGGTGGTAACGGCGAGACGGAGCTCAGGAAAAGCCCGGCGCGCTTCTTCAAGAAAGGATACAAACCCCTTCCTTACAAAGGGCTCCCCTCCCGTGAAGCGAATTCTTTTGACGCCCATAGAGACCAGAGCATCGCACAAAAAGAGAATATCCTCATAAGTGAGAATCCGCTCATGAGGTATCCACTCAACGCCCTCTTCCGGCATGCAGTATACGCACCGGAAGTTGCACCTGTCAGTGACGGAAATACGGACGTAATCCAGTATCCTGCCGAAGGAGTCCTCAATTACCGCTCCCACCGGTAGCCCCCCATTTCATCCACCAGGGTCCTCCATCCCGGGTCCTTCATCGCGTCCAGAAGGGCCTTTATTCCCGGATGGTCTTCGTCCTTTTTGTGATAGACAAGCTCGTAGGGCTCTTCGGCAAGGGGAATAAAGTCCAGGCCGAGAGCGTCCGCCACGGATTTTATTCCCGCCGCCGCGTCGGCAAGGCCTCTCAGGACCATGTTCCCGGCGTCAAAATGGGTGGCGCTGCAGAACTCGTATCCCCGGACTTTTTCAGCGGCAATGCCCTCGGAGCGAAGAAGATAGTCCAGCAGAACTCTGGTACCCGCGCCAGGCTGACGGTTCACAATGGAGACGTCCTCCCGGCCAAGGTCGGCCACCGACAGGATATTCTTCGGGTTGTCCTTCCTGACCATAATGCCCTGTCTGCGGAAAAACACAACCTGCCGGACGATCTGTTCCGCTTCATCGCCGAACATTTTTTTAATATAGGGCGTATTGTAACCTCCCGATTCAGGGTCCAGAAGATGGCACGCGGCGGCGTGGCACTCGCCCCTGGAAAGGGCCGCCAGCCCCCCCAAACTGCCCACCGACCTCATGACTACCTCCGCCCCCCTTTTTTTAACAAAGGTGGCAATCCGCTCGAAGGCCGGATCGTTGGAGCCCTGGAAGAGAATTCTGTCCTTCCATTCAATCTCCCTCAGAAACCACAGCCTCACGGGAGCGCCCTTAGTCCTTTCAGCCGTCTCCAGGGGAAGCAGCGCAAGGCCGTCCGTCTCGGACAGGGACCACAGAGCCGACGCCCCCGAGGGAAGGGGGTAAGCTTTTTTTTCACCGCCGATCTCCACGCACTTGAACCTTACCCACTCCTCCCTGCCATAGCTGGACGAGTAGGAAGAGAGCAGGGAGACCTCCTCTTCGCTCCTTGCGCCGATGGCCTCGGGGAGAATGCCGGCCTCGTCGAAATCTCCTTTTTGCAGAATCCTCAGGAGAGGATAAACTAAAGACCAGAGTATCACCGCGTTTGACATGGGAAATCCGGGGAGGTTGACTGCCAGGGCCCGCCCCAGGTCCGCCGCGGAGGCGGGCCTGCCCGGCTTCATCAGAAGCCACCGGAATAGAGGGCTTCCCAGTTCCTCCATCACGGAAAAGGTATAGTCTCTCTCGCCCTTGGCGGAACCGGCGCCGATAAGGATAAGATCGTATTTTTCCCGGTTTTCCTTAAGAAAGGCCTTGAGAACGTCAGGGTCGTCGGGCAGACAGGACGCCCTGTCGAGGGGGAATCCCCACAGGTCAAAATAGCCCTTGACCAGAAGGGAGTTGCTGTCTCCCACCTTTCCTGCGGGCGGCGATTCAGTCTTAATCCACTCATCCAGAGGAATAACTTCGTCTCCGGTCGGAATATACAGAGTCCTTGGAAGCGGAAGGGCCTTGACGGCGCCGACTCCCGCCGCGCCGAGAAGGGAGTTCAGGGCAGGGGTTACCAGGTCTCCCTCTCTGGCGATGATCTGGCCCAGAAAGACGTCTTCACCCAGAGGCCGGATATTCTCCCCCGCCACCAGAGTGGAGACCACCGATAGCACTCCCGAGCTTCTGTCCAGGGAGGTATCCTCCACCATGGCCACGGAGTCGAAACGGGGGTTAACGTCCCCTCCCGTATTTACCCATTCGTACTCCCCGGGAGGAAGGGAAACGGGCGACGAGGGAGCTGCTCCCGCCGTATCGGCGGAGGAAAGGCTGTATCCGTCCATGGCCGATGCATTGTAATGAGGCACGTTTCTTTTGGAAATCACATCCTCCGCAAGAGTGCGGCCCAGCGCTTTTTCTACCTCAACTTCTTCTGAAGGAAGGGCCCCGCGGCTCTCCCGCAGAATTTCCCACGCCCACTTCAAGGCGACGTGCATCCGGTTTTTTTCTACCATAGCCAAACCTCAGCCTCCTCTCCCGGCCTGACCGTCTCCATGGAGGCCGGAATGTGAAAGAGTCCGTCCGCTTCCGCGAGAGCTCTGGAAAAAGACGATTTTACCGGCCGGGGAACAGCTTTGCCCTTTTCTATAACGCAGGGAATAAACTCCTCTATCCCGGCGCAGCCGAAAATCGGCTCTTCCACAGAAACCTTAAGCGCTCTCCAGGGACCCTTCAGCTCTCCCCAGACCATGCCGTTAAGAAGAGGAAGAAGGACGGTAAAGGCTGAAACGAAGCAGGAATAGGGGTGCCCGGGGAGGCCGACGACGAGCTTTTTTCTCTCCGTCGTTCCCGCGATCAGGGTGGGCTTGCCCGGAGACATCAGAATCCCTCTGACGAGAAGCCCCGGATCAGGCAGCTCTTCAAGGATGGAAGAGCAGTAATCCCTCATGCTTACCGACGAGCCGCCGCTGATAGCGACCACGTCACACCCGTCCATGGCCCTCTCCAGCAGGCTTGCCAGGGCCTGCTTTTCGTCTCTGGCGATGCCGTAATCCTTAGTTTCATACCCCTCTCCGGCAAGAAGGGAGTGGAGCAGGAAGGCGTTGACATCCCGAACTTTTCCTGCGGGCAGAAGTCCTGTCCCCGGGGGTGAGATCTCGTCCCCGGTGCTTATAATTCCCACCGTCAGGCCGGAAACGACGGTTTCGACAACTCCCGCCATGGCGAACAGCCCCGCCGTTTTGAAGTTTATCCTCCTGCCCGCCTTCAGTATGACGTCTCCCCTGGAAAACTCCTCGCCGTGAAGAACGGTATTTTCGGCCCTTTGAACGGCGTTTTTTATTTCTATCCAATTGCCCGCAGCCTCGGCATCCTCCATCATCACCACAGAGTCCGCCCCTTCAGGCAGGATGCCCCCGGTGTGAATGAGGGCGCACTGCCCCTGTCCTATGGTGAATCCCGGCGCCTCTCCCATGGGAATTTCTCCGGCCAGGGAGAGATAGGCGGGGCTGCCGGGGGAAGCTCCCAGGCAATCAGAGCTTGCGACGGCAAAACCGTCCCTCGTGCTCCTCGCAAAGGGCGGAAAATCTTCACGAGCCGTCAGAGGGTCAAGGATCCTCCCGGAAATTGAATTGGTCGCCGCGGCCCGCCCCGAGAACTTCCAGGGGAAATCCAGGACCGACGCGACGTGTTCCAGGGCTTTCTCCCTGGGCGTCAGAGTCTCTACAAAACCGGCCAAATCCGCTTCACTCCCAGCTTGAGCAAGTTAGTTCATCCCCACGACCAGAACCGGGAAACCAGAGCTTTTAAGCCTTCCCGCCAGGTTCTCCGCCCCGGCCCTGTCGTTTCCGGCGGGCACGGTAACCCTGAAGAAGGTCTTGCCTCCCACTACCGCCGAAGAGATCACGGAAGAATAGCCGGCCTTGGCGGCCTGCTGCCTTACCGTCTCCGCCCCGTCCTTAGCTCCGAAGGACCCTATCTGGACTCCCCACCTGCTGCCTGCGGCAGTCGCCGGTGCAGGCTGAGGCTGGGATGGTTTGGGTTTGGGGGCCGCCTGAACCGGGGCCGGCCTGGCCTGGGAAGGCGCGGAAGGCTTTGTTGCCGCCTGCACAGGCCTGCTCTCCTGAGCGCCGCCGCCCACAGGCGCCGCCAGTACAGAATTTTCCCGGGCAGGGGGCCGGGGTTCTTTTACCGCCGGCGCCGGCGGGGCCGTCTGGACCTCAACCTTGCCCGGCGTCGGCTCCGCGGTTATGGGCCTGTAGTTAGGAACTTTAGGTTCGGTAAGAAAAAATAGTTTCACTCCCACTATCAAAAGGCCTACAGCTACCAGTCCTATAACCGGAAGCATAATATCCCCGAAAGGAATCATGGTACGTTTTTCCTTCAGTCGTCTGCTCTCCCTCGTGGACATTTAATTCCCTCCCTTGCCCGCTCATCATGGAAAAACCGGGCACGATCTGAACAAAAGGCAGGAATCCTTAAAAAAGATTCCTGCCCCTGCATTTAATAAAAGAAAGGCGCGGCCGTAGGAATCTTACAGAGGCCTGCGTTAGCCGCCTTATTTCTCGTTTTTTTGGCTTTTACGAAGAATGGAGGGTTTGTCATAGTGGTTATGAGGCACTCCGCTCATCGTAAAAAGGTCTTCGTCCTGTATGGCCAGAACTTCCGTCTCCTCCAGCACTACTCCCGCTGTTTTGGGTTTCTGGGTCGTCTTAGGAAAGTTGGCGACGGTTTTCTTTTCCCTCTCGGAAGAGAAGCCGGTGGCTATGACGGTAATCTGGATTTTATCGGACATATCGTCGGAGACGGTGTGGCCCCAGATGACGATTGCATCCTCGTCCGCCGTCTCGGTAATTATCTGGGCGGATTTTCTGATCTCATGAATGCCCAGGTCGGTGCCTCCCGTGATGTTAAAAAGAATTCCCTTCGCGCCCTTCATGGGTATGGACATCAGGGGAGATTTTATAGCCGCCTTCGCGGCGGTTTCGGCTCTGTTCTCCCCTTCACCGTAGCCAATTCCCATAATGGCCGACCCGGCGTTGGCCATTACTGTCCTTACGTCGGCGAAGTCGACGTTGATAAGGCTGGGCTTTAAAATAAGGTCGGTAACTCCCTGAACCGCCTGGCGGAGAACCTCGTCGGCCAGCCTGTAGGCGTCGGAGTGCTTGGTCTTTTCGTCGGTAAGCTCCAGGAGTCTGTCGTTTTCCACGACCAGGAGGGCATCCACCTTTTCCTTAAGCACCTCTATGCCTGCGGCCGCCTGTTTTCTCCTGCGGTTCATCTCGAAAGAGAAGGGGAAGGTGACTACCGCCACAACAAGGGCGCCAGTCTCCTTGGCCACTTCAGCTATGATGGGGGATGCGCCCGTGCCGGTTCCCCCTCCCATTCCGGCCGTGATAAAGACCATGTCCGCACCGGTTACCACTTCCCTGATCTTGTCCACCGACTCTTTGGCGCTGTTCATGCCCACGTCGGGGTCGGATCCCGCCCCAAGGCCCTTGGTCAGCTTTTCGCCAAGCGTGATCTTTGTTGTTGCCTGGGAAAGCTGAAGAGATCCTACGTCGGTGTTGGCGGCAATAAAATGTACCCCTGACACTCCGCTGTTTACGATGTGGTTAAGGGCGTTTCCTCCGCCGCCGCCGACTCCAATGACTTTGATTTCCTCCCGGTGGGGTCTCGGAGTATCGTTTACCTGAAATACATGCTCCATTAGCCTGTCCTCCCCATGCGACGATCGCTGCTCTAGAAAAGCTCTTTTACGGTCCGCTTCAGAAAGTCCACAAAACCCCGGAATCCCTCTCCCCGGGAGAGGCTTGGCCTTCCCTGGGGCTTTGCGATTGAAAAGCCCGGCTGAAGGCCCCCGGAGCCGGACCTTAGCTGGGATACCGGCGTTTCAATAAAACGGTAGGGATTTCTTTCCTTGCTGGTCATATATCTGACTATACCCGCAGAGGTAGTATATTCACAGTCGTTCCTTCCGGGAGGCATCTGGTACATATCAAGGGGTTCAGCGATGCGCACCGGAAGATTTAAAAGCTCCGACGCAAAGTGTTCGATTCCGGGGGTCTTGGCTACCCCCCCCGACAGGACTACTCCCGCCGGAAACATGTGCATCGTGAAGTCGGTCAGCTGATTGCGGACGTGCTCCGTAAACAGCTCTTCCAGTCTGCAGCTTATCACTTCCGAAGCCTCTCCGGCGTTGAAAGTCCTTGTCCTTCCCCTGACGTCCACGTCAAGCTCCTGGTCTTCGTCTTCATCAGGATAGAGAGAGATGAGCTTTTTAATTTCCTCGGCCTTGCTGATCGGTATTTTCATAACGTAGGCGAGGTCGTTGGTTATATGGTCTCCTCCGATGGGTATGACTGCCAGCTTAACGGGCCTCCCGTCGGTATAGAGGGCTACCCCCGTAGTTCCTCCGCCTATGCAGATAGAGATCACTCCCGCCCTCGTCTCTTCGTCCGTAAGGGCGCCCAGGGCGCTTGCCAGGGACTTTACCACAAGTCCGTTTACTTCCACGCCGGCGCTCTCCACGCAGTTTATAATATTTTGAACGACCGTGGTAGGTATAATTACCGACTGAAGCTCCATCTCCAGCCTTATTCCCGTCATGCCCAGAGGGTCGTCGATTCCGAAGTTGCCGTCGATGGAGTATTTTACCGGAATAGTGTGAAGGGTAAGACGATTGGCCTGGATCGCCAGTTCACTTTGTGCCGCTTCAATTACTCTTTCCACGTCGGATATGGAGACCTGTCTGGGGGTTTTGCCCAGGGAAATCATGCCCCTGGAAGTTACGGAGGCTACTTCGATTCCGCTGAATGAGACCGTGGCCTCATAAATTTCAAAGCCCACCATATTCTCCGCGTCCCTCACGGCCTGCCTTACAGACCGGACTGCCTGCTCCAGATTTATTATCTGACCCTTTCGAATGCCCTGGGAGGGGGCGTACCCTACTCCTATAATCTGAGCTTCCTGGAAGCGGGAATCTCTTTCCGCCACGACAACGGCGATCTTACTCGTGCCGAGATCCAGCCCTACGAGAATTTCCGGCTCTTTATACACTATTTCCCGCTCCCTTCCTGCCCGCCGACGGGCCCGCTCCGGACGACAATCCTGTCGGTATACGTGGCGTCTATTATAATGTCTCCTCCGGATAATTGTAACTGGCTAAGTATCTGTGAAACGGCGGAGGAAATCTCCTTCCACCGGGACCGCTCTCCCCAAAGGAGAACGCTGACCGCTTTTTTTGCCATGTTCATATCAAGCTTTAGCAGGTACTTGCCCTCCCTTTTGGATACTTCCACCAGACGAGTATGCCCCAACCAGCCGTTTGATTCAAGCCCGTCCAGCCATTCTGCAAGAAGGACTGCGGGGAAGGCGCTGTCGGTCACCAGGAAGGCGTCGCCCGGCAACTCCGCGGGGGGAGGCATCGCTTCAGAGAGAGCGAAGGGCGGCGCCTGCGGCCGGTCGGCCACGGACAGCTCTTCGTTCGACGGATGGCGAACGTCCCAGATCCGTCCCTCCCTTGTAAGATAATAAGACCTTTCTTTCCATTGCACAACGAAAGAAGGCTTTAGCGGCTCCAGATTGATCAAAAAGTTTGCCGCTCCGTTTCTCCGGAGCAGAAATGAAACCGGCAGCTCCGACTGCACTTTTTCCTTCAGCCTGCCTGAACGGAATAAAAAAACAGGCCAGTATCTTAATTCCTCCGGCGACAGATTTTTCCAAAACAGAAGCTCCGCCGCGGGCGCTTCGGTGCGTATGGTCAGGCTTCCAAGGCTGAGAAACTGCGTAAATTCCTCCCAGGAAAGGAGGCCACCCAAAAGCGTCGAACAAACTAAAGTCAGGCGAATCAGCTTCTTCATGAATCCTGTTCTCCACGGAAATTCCTGGCCGCGGTCAAACTCAAGCCGCGGACGCGGTTCATAGTCCTCAGGCGTGAACTATCTCCGCTCCCGCTCTTTCCATGAATATTTCGCCCACGCAGGAGACGTCCCCCGCGCCGATGGTAAGAATCACGTCTCCTGGACGACAGTGCCTGTCAAGCTCAGAAGCGGCGTCCTCCAGGGAGCTGCACAGGGCGCTCTTTAAAACTCCGTTTTCATTAAGTATTTCATCGATAAGAGCCGATGAGACCCCTTCGATGGGCATCTCGTCCGCCTGATATATCGGCAAAATAAAGACTGAATCGGAAGAAGAAAGAACCGCGGCAAAATCCCTGTATAGGGCCCGGGTCCTGGTGTACCTGTGGGGCTGAAATACGGTTGTTATCCGCCTCTCGGGGAACATCTTCCGAAGGGCGTTAAGGGTGGCCGCGATCTCCCTGGGGTGATGGCCGTAGTCGTCAAAAACATCGACGCCGTTTCGCTGCCCCAGGTGCTGAAGCCGTCTCTTAGCCCCCTTGAATTCTCGTAGCGTCTTTTTAATGGTGGAAAAGGGGATTCCAAGATTATTGGCCACCGCGCACGCGGCGAGTGCGTTTAATATATTGTGGTCCCCTGATACTGACAGGTCCAGGTTTTCGATGTGAACCCCGTTGTGGGAGATGGAGAAGGTTGCTCCTCCTCCCAGCCGGTGTTTTACGTTGAAGGCGCCCCACGTCCAGCCCATGCCCCATCCGTATGTAACGGTCTCCCTGGGCAGGGGGCCCGCGGCCATGATTCTGCCCAGGCCGGCGTCCTCCCCGCACATAACGAGGAGCCCGTCTTCCTTTGGATTTGTTGTGAACCGGGTAAAGGCCTCGAGAACTGTTTCAAAGGTGGGATAGTGGTTTACATGATCCCAGTCCGCGTTGGTCAAAACAGCTATATTCGGGTGGAATTTTTCGAAGGAGCCGTCGCTCTCATCGAGTTCGGCCACCATATAGGGGCCTGTTCCCAGCTTAGCGTTGACTCCAATATCGCAGAGCTCTCCCCCAATGGCCAGGGTGGGATTCAATCCCGCCTGCTCCAGAATGAGCGCTATCATGGAGGAAGTCGTGGTCTTTCCGTGGGTTCCCGTCACCCCTATGCCAAAGCGGGAATCGAAAATCCAGCTGAGGACTTCTCCTCTTTTTGCTACGGCGATGCCTCTTTTCCGGGCCTCCGCAATCTCTGAGTTCCCCTCGGGAATAGCGCTGCTGTATACTAATAGTTCCGGAAGAAATTTATCCATATGAGCCTTTCCATGCCCAAGAACGACCGCAATCTCTTCCTTAAGTACTTTGTCCACGTAGGAGGTGTGGCTCATATCGCAGCCGCTCACCTCATAGCCGAGTTCCGCGAGAAGAAGGGCCAGACCGCTCATCCCCGCGCCTCCGATACCCATAAGATGAATCCGGCGTATGCCTTTAAGGCTTGTTATATAATTATCCAAAATCCGCAGTCTCCCTTCCAGTACTGGACGAGATCAGCCGCCATAAACGTTCAGACTCATCCCCCGCTGACAGTTCATTTCTGGCGGTTGGCGCCTTTATAAAAATGCGCAGTATTTTTTCTTTCAGCAACTCCGGGGATTCGTCTTCTCTCCAGATTTCACCGGAGGCCAGATCAACAAAACGCCGGGCGTTTCTTTCCTGATGATTGTCCGCCGCAAACTTCCATGGTGCAACTACGGCGGGTATTCTCCACAACATCAGCTCGGAAAGAGTGGATGCACCCCCCCGAGTTATAGCTCCGTCAATTACGGAATAAAAACTGTTCATGTCCCACTGTTTTTCAATGAAAATAACGTTCTCCGGCACTTTTCCGGAGTGAATCTCTCCGGATGCTCCAAGCAAAAGGAAAGTGAAGCTTTTCAAAGCTTCGTCCCGGAATACAGAATATAGTAATTGTACCAGTCCTTCGCTCATAAGTGAACCGCCCAGAACCCCGATTATTATGTTTTCGGGAAACTTTCTCCCCGAACCTAAATTTTCCCATGCCTCCCGCCGGTCCCTGGGATTAAATCTCCTCACGGGAACGCCCGTAGGGGTAAAACTGCCCTTCGACAGCGGGATGCACTCATCCCAGCCGGAGGCTACCTTTTTCCCCAGCCGGGCGGCTATCCTGGTCACCCTGCCCGCGGCGGCGTTCTGTTCATGAACGACCGCCGGAACTCCCCTGATGTGACAGGCAAGAAGAGGCGGGAAGGAAACGTACCCCCCGAAAAGAACGCAGCAGTCCCACTCCTCCCTTCTCAGATATTGCTGAAAGATAAAAAATGAAGAAACGGTCTCCCTCCACCTCCGGGCCCGCATGGAAATACCCCGCGCGCCGAAAGGAGAACCGGATAGAGGAAGTTTCAGCGGAGAGACCCCTCTGGATGCGTAAATCTCCGACTCCAGAGGACGGCTTCCGCAAACAAAGGATACGGAGACGTCTCTTACCTGTTCTTCCAGCCATTCGCCAAAGCTCAGGGCTGGAAATATGTGTCCTCCGGTACCGCCGGCCACCAGGCAAACCCTTTTCATGAGCCAAACGCCTCCCTGCTCGCCCTCATCAAAAGTCCGATACGCGCCCACATAAAGAGCAGAGAGCTGCCCCCGTAGCTTATAAAGGGGAGGGGGATGCCCGTAAGAGGCATTAATTTAAGCACGCCTCCCAGATTTATAAACATGGGCAGCA
>CAZXOD010000052.1:7445-12384 GCA_964642285.1 uncultured Synergistaceae bacterium | reverse complement strand
CACTCCGCCGGAGCCGGACTCGGTTTCAGGTCGTTCCCGGGGCGCCGGCGTCTCTTCAAGCCGGATCGGGGGCAGGTGGGCGCCGTCGGAGGGGCCAAGCAGTCGCAGCAGGGATTCTTCCAGAGTTTCACCCCAGACGACCTTGCCCCCCGTAGAGGTAATGACTCGCCTGAGCTCGGGCAGCTCGCTGTTTTCCGCCCTCAGGTAGAGGGGCTGGACGTAGAGTATGCCGTCGCCTACCGGCACCACGGTCATGTTGCCCCGGATTACCGCCGATCCCCTCTGGCTCCACAGGGAGAGCTGGGCGGCAATCTCCGAGTTCTGGTTGGTTAAGGCCTCCACCTGGGAGGGGCCGTATATGAGCTTCTGCTTGGGGAACTGGTAGACCAGCAGTTCGCCGTAATTCTCGCCGTCGGATCGGCCCGCCATCCAGGCGATCATATTGTCCCTGTTTACGGGCATGAAGGGAGTGATGAGGACGAACTCGGACTTATCCTCCCCCGCAAGGCGCATGTTGACGTAGTAGGCCTCCATGAAGCCCTTCCTGTCGCCGCCGATGCGGTCCCAGACGTCCTCCTTGTTGTAGAAGGTATTGGCGTCGGTCATGTGGTAGATCCTGTAGATCTCACTCTGAATGTTGAAGAGGTCCTGGGGGTAGCGCAGGTGCGCGCGAAGCCCGGCGGGCATTTCGTCCAGGGGGCGGAAGACTCCAGGAAAGATGCCGCTCCAGGCCCGGAGGACGGGATCCTCAGGATCGGAGGCGTAGAAGTTCATAGTTCCGTCGTAGGCGTCCACAGTGGCCTTGACGCTGTTTCTTATGTAGTTGACGCTTCTGCCCCTGCCAAGGGAGACGGGCTGGGAGTAGGGGTACCGGTCGGCGGCGGTATAGGCGTCCTGCATCCAGACCAGCCGTCCCTCGAACACCACCAGATAGGGGTCCTGGTCGAAATAGAGGAAGGGCGCCACCCGGCTAAGCCTCTCCCGGATGTTCTGGTGATACACTATCCGGCTGTCTTCAGTGAAGACGTCGGAAAAGAGGATCTTGAAATCGGCGAAATTAAGGGCGTAGAGAATCCGCCTGAAGAGGGTGCCCATGGGCACGCCGCCCTTGCCCTCATAGGCGGTGCGGACGTTGGAATCCCCCATGGGGTAGTCGAACTCTTTGACCGTGGTTCCCACGAAGATGTAGGAACTGGGTTTCTCGCTGAAGTAGATCTGGGGTCTTGTCACCTTTACCGGAATTTCTGATGTGGGAGGAAGATCCTTTATCCACAGCCGGGGCATTCCGGAGCCCGCGATCTCGTTCACCGGGTTCATGACTATGCCGTAGCCGTGAGTGAACTCCAGCCTTGTATTAATCCAGGTGGGGTTCTGCATTCCGGACAGGTCCAGCTCTCTGGGGGCAATCATTATCTGTCTGTACTGGTCATCAAAGGAGTAGCGGTCGATGTCGATGTTGGAGAAGTCGTAGTATGTCCTTATCTCCTGAAGCTGTTTGTAGCTCCTGAGCAGGGGGGCGTGGTCCCACAGCCGGATGTTTTCGATGGTATCCCTGTTCTGCTCCACATCGGTCCAGGTGATAGCATCGTCGGGGGTTATGGTCTTCAGGGTGATGCCGGACAGGCCGTAGGCGCTGTTGGTGGCGGCTATGTTGTAATCAATGAACCGCTTCTCCCGGTCGAACTCGTTGGGCTCCACGAAATACTTCTGCACTATGGCGGGGTAGATGTTCCGGAGGAGAATTCCCGAGATCAGGGTAAGCCCCGCTAGGCCCAGGGGTATTTTCCAGGCTCTTTTGGCCATAGCCAGGGGGAGGGAGGCGGCAAAAACGGCGGTGAGAACCGCAAGGACGTTTAAGGCCAGCAGCTCGGCGTGGACGTCGGCGTACCCCGCTCCGTAGACCACTCCCGTAGGAGAGAAGAGAAGGTCGTATCGGTCCAGAAAGTAGCCTGCCGACCAGAGAAAGGCGCCCGCCGACGCAAGGACGACCAGATGATTTCTCATTCTGGAGGGAATGGAAAGAGAGGCGAGGGAGCCCTGCTTTGGCGCCAGAAAGAGTCCGTAGGCTCCTCCAGCGGTTACCAGACACAAAAATACCAGTCCCAGGGCTTTTTCATGGACGAACCGCCAGAAAGGCAGGCTGAAAATGTAAAAGCCTATATCCCGCCCGAAGAGGGGATCCGACTCGCCGAAGGCGCCTCCGTGGAAGAACCTCAGCGTCATGGTCCATTCTCCGGTCATGGATGCTCCGTTGCTGAAGCCAAGGAAAAGGGCCGCCGCTCCAATGGCGAGAATAGCCGCCCTTGAGCCGAAAATTTCTTCCCGGGCGGGCAGGTGGGCCTTAAGATTTTTCCTGGCAGTGTTGAAGTTCAGCCACAAAATAACGGTGTAGATCAAGAACCCGGCCAGGAACAAGGGGATTCTGGCCAGCAGTCTTGTCCAGAACACCGACCCGTATCCCTCTGAATTGTACCAGAGCAGATCGGAGTAAAACTCCGCCAGTGCCGGCAAAAGCACAAAGAGAGACAGCCCCGCGGCCGCCGCGATAATTATCCCCTTGTTTATTTTGAAGGGAAAAGAAGGAAACGGGCGCTTAGGGGAAGAGTCTTCCCCTGAAAACCACTCATCGTCAGGAAACCAGTCATGTTTTGTCATAGTTTACATTTTAGCGGACTTTTTGCGTATGTCAAAAAGCAAAAAACCCGCCGTTGATCCATGGCGGGTTCGTTCAAAAGCCGAAGGAGGCGAAGAGGCAGACTGCGGCGTCGGAACATTCGCCTCCTCAGTCTGGTTTAATAGCTTAATCTGTGGGCAGCAAAGATTCGGAGAATATCTGGATGTCCTCTTCGTTATTTTCCCAGGCGTCCGCTTCGCCCATGGAAAAAATAAGTATCTGGTGGTCGTTCTCGCCGCTCAGCACAATAAAGTTGGCGAAGGCATCCCCGTTTTCGGTTTTTCCCCATGCGCTGAAGGCCATGCCGCTGAAGTCGTTGATCTCAAGCTCCCTCTCTCCCTCTTCGTATTCCACGCCGGTCATAACCTGTTCGACCCGTTCGCCGGCCATTGCAAGGGCATCTCCCAGCTGGCCCGCCGGCATGGCCCCCACGCTGAGTATCATGTCTCCCGATGGGGATGTAAACACAATGCCCAAATTTGAGGAGCCCGTTTCCCAGGCGTCGGGCATAAAAAACTTTATTCCGGCATCCTCAATGAAGTACCCCGCTCCCGGGGCGGCCGCCGGGATAAGGAGCAGCAGAAGAAGAGCTGTGAAGGAAATGATTCTTTTCATAAAATGAGCCTCCTTAAAATTTATAATTACCTCTTACTATACCGTAATTCAATAAAAATTTAGCCAGGGGAATGAAGTATGGGGGAATGTTGCTGATTCGCGGTATTTTCCCCGCCCCGTCCCTTGACAGGAAGCCTTTCCATATGGTAACAACATTGGAATCTACAATCACATTTCAGCGATCCCCGCCCTGAATTATAGGAACTTTTCCCAATTGAAGGCGGCGATATGTACGGCGGATATGGGAAAGGGAGGGATGAGTGAGGAAAAAGGAGCGGAATGCCTTTGCGGTGGTTTTTGTCTTCGTTGTCGACTGTATCTAATTTGCTAAGGAGTGATTTCATGTTCAGAAAAACTGCAACTGCAGCGGCTGTTTTTACCCTTATTCTCGGACTTTTCAGCGGGGCTGCCTTTGCCGCGACCGAGTTCAAGCTCTCAAACCAGTTCCCCGCTTCCCACCACGTTTCAAAGGGACTTGAAGTGTTTGCTGAGAAAGTTTCGGAGTATTCCGGGGGCAAGATGACCGTAAAGATTTTTGACTCAGCCCAGCTCTTCAAGGATACGGAGATCGTGGAGGCCCTTCAGGACTCGCTGATTGAGGCAGGGCTCGTGCCGGTAAACAAGTGGTCGGGGATGATTCCCGCAGCCGACGTATTCGAGATGCCCTTCGTCTTTAAAGACCTGGAGTTCCAGAAGAAGGGCGTCAAGACCCTTTTCTGGGTTGACTACGGCTACATCCAGTTCTTCAACAACAAGCACCCTCTTAAGAGCCCGGAGGATTTTAAGGGCCTTACCATGAGGACCTTCAGCAGCGGAGACGCGGAGACCCTTAAGGCCCTGGGCGCCGCTCCCACTGTAATGAGCTCCTCGGAGATGTACATGGCCCTTCAGAGGGGGACTGTCGACGGCGCCACCACGGGCATGCCCGCCGCGGTGTCCCGCAAGGTAAACGAGGTTCAGAAGTTTATGACCATGGCCAACTACACCACCGCCCAGTTTGTGGTTCAGTCGAGCCTTGAGTGGTGGAACGGCCTGTCGGAGGCAGACAGGGAGATCGTAATGAAAGCCGGAGCCGACGCAGAGGCGTGGATTAGAGGCGTTATCGCCGAGTCCGAGGCCGAGGCTGAAAAAGTCATCGCCGACTCCGGTGTGGAAATATACGCCCTCAGCGATGAGGACCGGGCGGCCTTTGTCAGCGTGACCGAGCCTGTAAGGCAGTCCTTTGCTGAAGTTACGGGCGAGATTGGCAAAAAGCTTATCGAGATGGCCCTGGAGGCGTCAAAGTAGGCGGTCTCCCCGGGACAAGTTCCGGTAAATCCGGCGAAGCGGGAGGGGGATCCCTTCCGCTTCGCCTATAAAACACAAGCAAAGGGGCGGACTTAATGTTTAAGGTTTTTCGTACCGCCGTGGAAAAAGGAAACCTGATCCTCGGCTATGTAAGCGGACTCGGCATTCTCCTCATGGGGCTCATGCTCTTTTACGAGGTAGTGTGCCGCTATTTCTTCCGGTCGCCCACCATATGGGCCCAGGAGATGTCGGTGTATGTGTTTATGTGGACAATGCTGGCCGGAGCGGCCTATACTCTTGAAAAAGGAAAGCACGTAAGGATAGACCTTATTGTTGAACACCTGTCCGTCCGCACTCAGCAGA
>CAZXOD010000052.1:0-7435 GCA_964642285.1 uncultured Synergistaceae bacterium | reverse complement strand
AGTAGATCCTTGAGATGCTTACCAGCGTGGCGGGAATGATCTACTGCGCCGTAATAACCTGGCAGGCCTACGGTATGATCGCTTCCTCCATCAGCTACGGCAAGGTTACGGCCACCCTGCTGCGGATTCCCATGTGGATTCCCCAGCTGGCCCTCCTCCTTGGCTTTGGCCTTCTGACGCTGCAGTTTGCCATTATAATAATCGACCGCTTCCAGTCAGTCTTCGGCGGCGGAGAGGAGGCCGGGTCATGCTGAGTTTTTCCCTGATAGTCCTGCTTCTTATCTGCGTGCTTTTTATGGGACTCCCGGTGGCCTTTTCGCTGGGAGGAACCTCCCTTCTTCTGATCGCCGCTTTCGAGCTTCCCATGAAGATAGTGGGCGCCACAATTTTTTCGTCCCTGGACAGCTTTACCGTGCTTTCTATCCCCCTGTTCGTGCTGATGAGCCAGATTCTGCTGGACGGCAGGATAGGGGACGACCTCTTTGACGTTATGAACGCATGGGTACGTCATCTTTCCGGCGGCCTTGCCATAGCCACCATACTGGCCTGCGCTTTTTTCGCGGCGATTACCGGCTCCGGCGCAGCTACCGCCGCTACCATAGGCATGGTGGCCTATCCTGCCATGATCGAGCGGGGCTATGAAAAGAAATTTACCCTCGGCCTGCTGGCGGCGGGAGGAACACTGGGAATCCTGATTCCGCCCAGCATCCCCATGATCCTCTACGGCTCCATAACTGAGGAGTCGGTGGGCAAGCTCTTTATCGCAGGGGTTGTTCCAGGCCTCATTCTTACGGCCATGTTCATCGCCTACGCGGTCTACAAGAGTAAAAGAGGGGGCTTCACTCCCATGGAAAAGGCTCCCTGGAGCGAGAGGCTGCAGGTTACAAAAAAGAATTTCTGGGGAATTCTTCTCCCCTTCATCATCATCGGCGGAATTTACACGGGCGCCTTCACTCCCACGGAGGCGGCGGCAGTTGGGCTTGTGTACAGTCTTTTCATTACTCTGGTAGTTTACAGGACAATTAGATTAAGTGAACTCCCCGCAATCTGTCTCAAGTCCGTCACCACCTCCTGCATGATCGCCATAATCATCGCCGGCGCCGTGCTCTTCGGCAGGGTAATGACCCTTCTGATGATCCCCCAGAAGCTGACGGAGCTGGTAATCAGCAATAACTTCTCCGTCATGATGTTCATCATTGCCATGAACGTGCTGATGATAATCCTGGGATGCATCCTTGAGACGGTCTCCATAGTGCTCCTCACCATGCCCCTGGTCACTCCCATTCTTCACGCTCTGGGCATAGATCCCATCTGGTACGGCATAGTAGTGACGGTAAACATGACCCTTGCCCTGATCACTCCTCCCGTGGGCATGAATTTGTACATTATCAGCAGCCTGAGGCCTGACATCCGGATGGGCGAGACTATTTCAGGAGTATTTCCCATGCTGTTGATCATGCTGGTCTTCCTGGTTCTCGTAATACTATTCCCAGGAATGAGCACCTGGCTGCCGTCCATAATGCATTAGACTATTCTTTTTAAGGAAATAATATGTTAAAGCCGGCGGAAGCCCTGCTTTCCCGCCGGCTTTTTTGGGGAAGGAGATATTTGCCCAATGAATTCGTCAAAACAGCTCAGAAGCCTCCTGGCCCGGCCCGGCGCAGTGGTGGTCCCCGGAGTTTACGACTCTCTGAGCGCCCGCATCTGCGAGATGACCGGCTTCGAGGCGGTCTTTCATTCCGGCTACGGCACTGCCGCGTCCAGGTTGGGTCAGCCCGACATCGGCCTGCTGACCCTCTCCGAGATGGCCTCTCAGGTGAAGTCCATTGCCAGAGCCGTAAGAATTCCCGTCTTTGCTGATTCGGACAATGGCTTCGGCAATGCGGTCAACGCTTACAGGACAGTGCAGGAGTACATATGGGCCGGCGCCGCGGGCCTGTTCATGGAAGACCAGGTGTCCCCAAAGCGGTGCGGCCACATGGAGGGCAAGCAGGTCATCTCCCGGGAGGAGATGATGGGAAAGCTGCGGGCCGCCATGGACGCCAGAGACGGTCTTGATCCCGACTTTGTGGTGATGTACCGGACCGACGCCATCCATGTAACCGGTTTCGGGGATGCTCTCGACAGGGCGAAGGCCGCCGTGGACGCCGGGGTGGATATGGTCTTCATCGAGGCCCTGGAGACCCGGGAGCAGATGGAGCGGGCTATTGAGGAGATAAAAGTTCCTCTCATGCTTAACCTCATCGAGGGAGGAAAGACGCCTCTGATACCTGTGAAGGAGGCGGAGGCCATGGGCTTTAAAGTCATAGTGCCGGCCCTCTCGGCCCTTTTCGCCGCGGCAAGAGGGATGTACGACGTGATGTCCGCTATCCGCAAAGATGGAGTATCCGGCGGGTATTCAGACCGGCTCTTCAATTTCAGGGAGTTTGCCGAACTCGTACGGCTGGACGAAATTAGGGAGATGGAGGAAAAGTATCTTCCCCCGGCTGTCGTTGAGGAGAAGTACAGAGGGAAAAGGCGGATAGTGGAGTAAGAATCCTCTTAACCGCAGGCGGATGTATAATGAACTGATAAAGGAATATTTCCCATCGGAGGGATGACAGGTGACCAATCAGCTAAAGCGCAAACTTGAAAAAGGAGAGGTCGTCCTAGGCATGTTCATGACCATGAACTGCCCGGACCTGGTCGAGATCACGGGGCTGGCGGGATTTGACTTCTGCATCATAGATACTGAACACGGACCTGGCAACCCCGAGTCCATCCAGCACATGCTTAGGGCTGCGGAGCTCAGGGGAGTGACTCCCATCGTCAGAATTCCCGATACGGCGCCCATAACCGTCCTCAGGACCCTGGACGTGGGGCCCGCCGGGATTGAGGTTCCCCAGATCAATTCCCGCGAATCGGCGGAGGAGCTGGTCCGCTCGGCAAAGTACTTTCCGCTGGGGGAGCGGGGGGCGTGTCTTACCCGGTCGTCCCGCTACGGCTTCGTGCCGGGGGTGGCGGAGTACTTCGATGAGGCCAACCGGGAGACCCTGGTGATAGTGCACTGCGAGAACAAAGCCGGGCTTGAATGTCTTGAAGAGATTGCCTCTGTTGAGGGGATAGACGTGATCTTCGTGGGGCCCTACGATCTCTCTCAGTCCTTCGGCATACCGGGACAGATCTATCATCCCGTCATGGTAGAGGCGGTGGACAGGGCTCTGGCCGCGGCCAAAGCATGCGGAAAGCCCGCGGGCATCTATGTGGGCTCGGTGGAGGAGGCTAAGGCGCGGATCGAACAGGGATTCACCTATATAGCCTACAGCATGGATACTCTGGTATTCGCGGAAACCTGCCGGAAAATCGCAGACGGCGTAAAAGCTTAGCCGCCTTTTAAAAAGCAGCTGTTTAGACGGCGGCCCCTGTGGAGGGGCCGCCGTCCTGGTATGTCTTTATATTTGTCTGAGTATGGCCTCTCCGACGGTTTTGACCGTACCCTCGCCGCCGAACTCGGCGGGAAGGTCTTTAGCGCCTGCTTTGGCAAGGAAGGCCTCCAGGCCCTTTTCAACCGCCCGGGCCGCTTCTTTTTCCCCGATATGCTCCAACAGCAGAGCTCCGGTGAGAATGGCGGCCACCGGATTGGCCTTCCCCGTCCCGGCTATGTCCGGCGCCGATCCGTGGATGGGCTCGAACATGGAAAGTCCGTCGCCGATGTCGGCGCCCGCGGCAACGCCGAGGCCTCCTGTCAGTCCCGCCAGGAGGTCGCTTATTATGTCTCCGAACAAATTAGGGGCCACTATCACCCCGTAGAGACCGGGGGTGCGCACCAGGTGGTAGCACATGGCGTCGGCGTTCACTATGTCGAGGCCTGTCTTTTGTCTGGCGGCCTCGTCCCTGGCCACCTCCTCCCAGAAGCCGTATATCTGGGGCAGGACATTAGACTTTGAAGCCAGGGTTATCCTGTCCTCGCCCCTGGCGGCGGCCGCTCTGCACCCGTAGGCAATCACCCTTCTGACGGCGGGTTCCGAGGCGACTCCCACCTGAAAGACTCCCTCCGTCCCGCCGGAGAAGGCCCCCTTAAGGCCGCCCTCCAGGGAGTAGAGTCCCCGTTTGGTCTCCAGGCTGAAGTCGGCCTTCCCTTTTTCCGTCCGGCCTCCTATGCCCATGTAGAAGTCCTCGGTATTCTCCCTCACCACCAGCGTATCCAGTCCGCCGGGGCCCGGGTCCACGGGAAGGGGCACCCTGGGGTAGCTTCTGGCGGGCCGGAGGTTTACGTACTGGTCGAAGTGAAACCTCAGATTCAGAAGTATTCCCCGCTCCAGTATGCCCGGCTTTACTCTGGGGTCTCCCACCGCGCCCAGGAAGAGGGCGTCAGCGTCGGCCATCTCGTTCACGGCGGAATCGGGAAGGATTTCGCCGGTCTTAAGATAGTGGTCGGCCCCAAAGGGGTAGTCGGCCCACTCAATGGAAAAACCGTGTTTTTCGCCCGCGGCCTCCAGAATTCGGGAGGCCTCTCCTATGACCTCGGGCCCTATGCCGTCGCCGGGAATCCGGGCCACCCTGTAAGTTTTCAGGCTCATGGAGCGCCGGTCCCCCCGGCCAGCCGTTTTTTGACGTAGGGAACCAGGCCGCCCCCGCCGATAAGGTCCTGGAGGAAGGGGGCAAAGGGGGCCACATGAAAGACCTGTCCCTTGGTTCTGTTTTCGATGGTTCCGGCGGCGGGGTCGACGGATATTTCATCCCCGGTGTCGATGGAGGCCGCGGCCTCGGGACATTCGAAGATAGGAAGCCCGACGTTTATTGCGTTTCTGTAAAATATCCTGGCGAAGGACGCCGCGATGACGCAGCTGCACCCCGACCCCTTGATGGCCAGGGGGGCGTGCTCCCTGGAGGAGCCGCATCCGAAGTTTTCTCCCGCCGCGATTATGTCCCCCGGGGAGATTTTATTCACGAAATCCTTGTCGATGTCAACCATGCAGTGGGCGCCAAGGACTTTCTCGTCGCTCGATACCAGGTATCGGGCAGGAATGATCACGTCGGTGTCGATGTGATCGCCGAACTTCCAAGCTTTTCCTTCAATGGCTTTTGACACGGTCATCAATCCTCCAGCTTCTTGAAAAAATCATCGGACGCGACGTCCCGGGGGTCAGTCAGTCTTCCCGTTACTGCGCTGGCCGCCGCCGTCAGGGGGCTTGCCAGTATGAGCTCGCTCTTCGGGCTTCCCATTCTTCCCACGAAGTTTCGGTTGCTGGTGGAGACGCACCGCTCTCCCGCGGCAAGAATGCCCATATGGCCTCCAAGGCAGGGGCCGCAGGTGGGAGTGCAGACCACAGCTCCCGCCTCAGTGAAGATCTTAAGGTACCCTTTGTCCATGGCGGCGTTGTAAACCTCGTAGGAGGCGGGGATTACGATGCAGCGCACATTGGGCGCAACTTTTTTCCCCTCCATGAGCTTTGCCGCGATCTCTATGTCCCTGAACCGGCCGTTTGTGCAGGCTCCGATGAAGACCTGGTCTATCTCCGGAGCTCCGCACTCCCTCACGGGCTTTACATTATCAGGGGAGTGGGGCATGGCCGCCACGGGGGTCATGGCGTCCAGATCGAAGGTTTCGGTTTTAAAGTAGGCCGCTCCCGCGCCGGGGTACAGGGGAGTAAACTCCCGGGCCGCCCTCTCTCTGGCGTAGGAGAGGGTTTTTTCGTCAGGAATGAAGAGTCCGGTCTTGGCGCCGGCCTCCACCGCCATGTTCGCGATGGTGAAACGGTCGTCCATGGGCAGGGACTCGATCCCTTCCCCGCCGAACTCCAGGGCCATGTACCTGGCCCCCTGGACGCCGATCCGTCCTATCAGGGACAGGATCATGTCCTTGCCCGTAACCCATCCCGGGCGCTCCCCCATGAAGTTCACCCTTATGGTGGGGGGTACCTTCATCCACGTCTCCCCCAGGGCCCATACGGCGGCGAGGTCGGTGCTGCCCACTCCGGTGGAGAGGGCTCCCAGGGCTCCTCCGGTGCAAGTGTGGCTGTCCGCGCCAATGACGATGTCGCCGGGCAGGATGTACCCCTTCTCAGGGAGAAAGGCGTGCTCGATGCCAACCCTGCCTACCTCCCAGTAGAGCATCCCCTGCTCCAGGGCAAACTCCCTGCCCGCCTTTGTCTGCTCGGCGGAGGCAATGTCCTTGTTCGGGGTGAAATGATCAGGCAGAAAGGCGCACCTCTTCCCGTCAAATACCTTTTCTGCTCCCATCTCCCTGAAGGACGCCGCGGCCGGCGCTCCCGTGATATCGTTGGCGAAGGCGAAATCCACCTTTACCTGGCAAATCTCACCCTCCGCCGCTTCCTGGGATGTGTGGGCCGCGATAATCTCTCTAACCAGCGTTCTTCCCATAAAGACGCACTCCTTTCAGTGCCGCCATTCTCATCAGGCGGTTAATTCCATCTATATATGCCCTTATGCTTGCCTCTATGATGTCGGTGCTTGCGCCCCTGCCAGTGACCTGGATCCCCTCCATGTCAAGGACGACCCTGGCCTCCCCGATTGCGTCGGTGTCCTCGGTCACCGATCGGATGGAGTAGTCCTCAAGTCCCGGCTCGAAGCCCACTATGCGCCTGATGGCCCTGTAGGCGGCGTCCACCGGCCCGTTTCCGGCGGCGGCGTCAGTGGTTACCCGTCCGTCGTCGTCAAGAGTTATGGTGGCCGTTCCGTGCCCTTCTCCCACCTGGACGAGGAAACTCCTGAGGGCAATCTTTCTGCTGTCGGCTGCCGAAAGAATTTCGCTGTTTATCATGGCCTCCAAATCGTCGGAGGTGACGATCTCCTTGCGGTCGCACAGCTCCTTGAAGATGGCCATGGCCTCCGCGAGTTTCTCCTCCGACAGGGAAAAGCCCATCTCCTCCACTCTCTGGCGGAAGGCGTGCTTGCCGGAGTGCTTCCCCAGCACCAGCCTGCTGCCCTGGGCCCCTACGTCCTCAGGATTCATTATTTCATAGGTGGCCCTGTTGGACAGAACGCCGTGCTGGTGAATGCCCGCCTCGTGGGCGAAGGCGTTGGCCCCCACCACCGCCTTGTTGGGAGGGACGGGAAAGCCCGTCATCCTGGAGACAAGGGAGCTTACCCCCCAGAGCCTGGTCGTGTCAAGTCCCGTCTCACATCTGTAGCTGTCCTTCCTGGTCCTCAGGCTCATGACCACTTCCTCCAGAGAAGCGTTGCCAGCCCGTTCACCGAGACCGTTAACGGTGCATTCCACCTGCCTGGCCCCTGCCCTGACCGCCGCCAGGGAGTTGGCTACCGCCATGCCAAGGTCGTCGTGGCAGTGGACCGACCAGGTAACGCCGGGCCTGTTGGTGGCCTCGATAATTGCCCTGACGAAAGCGCCGAACTCCTCGGGGACGGCATAGCCCACTGTGTCGGGAATGTTGAGAGTGGAGGCACCGCAGTCGGCGGCCGTGCGGAACACCTC
>CAZXOD010000051.1:0-12498 GCA_964642285.1 uncultured Synergistaceae bacterium | reverse complement strand
AGCTTCAGCGCCCTGTTTATGTGCCGCTCCTCCCCGGCGAGGACTATCTGGTTTCCGGGGGCGTCGGGCAGAACAGTCATGCCGAAGACGGGGCTCCCGGGCACCTTGGCCAGGTTCGCCAGGTGAGCGGCTATTATCTCGGGAGAGGCCTTTGTTATTTTAACGGTCCTGGACTTGAATACCTTGTCGGCCCTGTCCAGGGTTCGGATCAGGTCCACTGCCCTGTTTACGTCCGTAGCCCTTCCAGTGAGCAGGATGTCCTCGCCCCGGCCCACGGGCAGCACGGCCACCGCCCGGCCCGACGCCTGGCTCACTGCCGCCGCGATAAAGTCGGCGCTCACATAGTCGAGGGGCACCACCTGGGAGACCGTCTGTTCCCCCTCCCCCGGCCCAAGCCGTCCGGCCCGGACCTCCGGCTCCGCCGACGCTCCCGGCTGCAGGGGCACTACTTTGCTGAAGCCCGACCCTGGCTGGAGGGTATACCCGTTCATCTCCAGCACCGAGATAAACACCTGCCGGGCCTCCTTCAGCGGGAAGGGCTTTGGGGAAATGACCGAGATGGAGCCCTTTACGCCGGGGGTGAGGACGATATTTTCGTTCAGCAGCTCCGCCATGAAGCGGATGAACTTAACCATGTCCACGTCCTGAAAGTTGAACTGGGCGTTTCCCGAGGCCCTCATCATGCGGGCGGACTCCACCAGGGCCGCTTCGTCGTCATGAGCCGTCTGTCCCTGCGCCCCGGAGGCCAGGCAAATTATTAAAATCAGAATAAAAACCAGCCCTTTTCGGATCATTTTTCCAACTCCCCCCAAATCTCCCGGTCCGGTATGTACAAAACCAGCACCCCACCGCCCCTTTCCGCGGCGAGGTTAATAGTGATTTTCTGGCAGCTGTAACCTTCGGGCAGTCCTTCCTGCCCGGGGAAATAAAAGGACGTCTTCTCCCAGGAGAGGCCGTCCTCCCTGCCCCGGTTTTCCAGCCCGCCTGAGAGCGCTCTCAACCGAAAACTCCGGAGGAGGGACAGATGCTCCCGCCCTGCGCGGACCTCGCTCAGGGCTCTTGAGGACAAAGACGCCAGCCTCATGCTTCCCGCGGCCACAAGGCCCAGTATGGCGACTGCCACCAGAGTTTCGACGAGGGTGAAGCCCTTCTTTTTTTTAAAGCCAACGGCGCCCCTCATCGGATATTGTACTTAAGAGAGACGGCCTGGCCGCTCCTGAGCACCTGGACGTCGAAGGCATCCCCTCCCATGAGGGAGTTTACCACGTTTACCACGTCCCCCATGTTCCGGATCTCCAGGCCGTTGACGGACTGGATTACGTCCCCTTTTTCCACTCCCACCGCCTCCAGGAAGCTGCCCCTGTCCATCCACTGGACTTCCACGCCCAGGGCGTTATTCCCGTCGAAGGCGGGCCGGAGGCGGAATTTTTTCATCTCGTCCAGAGGGTTCATCAGCAGATTGTCCACCGTCTCCCTGGGGATGTAGCCCTGCTGCCCCGGGCGGGCCGCCGCTATATTATCGTCCCTGAGGGGGCGGGCCGGGGCATTGACCCTTGCCGGGGCCGTGCCGCCGGGGGACGTATGGCCGCCGTAGCGAAGGGACACCCTTATCTCGGCGCCATCCTTCCGGAGTACCACCCCTCCGTCCCCCACCTCCAGAAGCTCGAAGCCCTTGATCTTCTGTCCCGTCAGGTAGACTGCCTGTTTTCCGCCTTCCTCGATCCAGGCCGCAATGCCCGGCATAGCGCCCGCAATGCGGATTCCTTCCAGTTCGTAAAGCTCTCCCGCGGTTATTTCTTTTTTTTCCGGCTCCTTCGGAGCGGCCGGAGCGGAGGAGGGGGCGCCGAAGGGGTCTGCCGCGGCAAAGTCCAGCAAAGAAAAACTCCTGCCTCCCGGGGCCGGCATATCGTACGGGACGCCGCCCCTCGGAGCAGGCTTCGAGACTTCCTCAATCCACGCGGTAAAAATCCGCTCCTCCATGAGCCCCGCCGCCCAGTAGCCAGCCAGGCACGACATAAGCCCCAGCCCCGCCATATAAAGAAGAATACGGGCAGACCTCTTCAAAAAGCTTTCAATTACTGCCACCCGATCCCCTCCCGACTTTTTTCAGCTCCCATGTCCCTCCCTCGCTCCGGCGGAGGGGCAGAACCGATCCTAAGGCGCCCAGCAGATCCGCCCGCTGGCCGCCAAGAGAGACGTCCGCCTCAATCAGGGAGAGGGAAGAACGGGAAAAAACGGCCCTTCCCGATGCCTGGAGCTCTCCGGCAACTTTTATGTCAAAGGCCTCCATGCTGTCGCGACGAAGGGCGATCTTTGCCTCGGCAAGCTCCAGGTAAATTGGAGGTTCCCCGGGCATAGGCGCCTTTGCTGAAACTCTTTCAAGCCGGACTCGAAAAACCGGAGCCAGGGCCGCAACGCTGTCCTTCAAAGAGAAAGAGACGGTTATCCTCCCCGCCTCTCCTGACAAGAGGGGCGATTTTAAGCGAACACTGGTCAGCTCCGCCGACGGTAGGAAGCCGGGGGCGGACACCTCCGACGAGTCCAGCGCAAAACCCCTTTCCCCGGCGGCTCTCACAGCTTTCCGCCAGAGAAGTTCAGCTCCCTGGCCGAAAGGGAAAAACGCCAGGAAGGACAGGACAAAAACCATGACGGAAAAAACAATAGCGGCCGCCGCCCGTATGGCCTTCATCGTCCGTTCCTGCCCAAAATCAGGGTGACTGAAAGAGACCGGGGGGGCAGGTCGCCGGAGGGAGCGTTTCTCACGGCCCGGATCTCCGCCCCCCCGCACTTGATTCCCCTGCGCTCCGTCTCCTGGATGAAGCGGGCCAGCTGTTCGGACGACAGGCCTTCCAGGGTCGCCGAGACAGTCTCTTCGCCCCCCCGGCCCGACTGGGCCGAGATGCTCTTCAGATTTGACCGGAGCCCCAGGGTCGCCGCCACATTCGACGCGCCGGTCAGAAGGTCCTCCTCAAGGTCTGAGAGGGAAGGCACAGGGTCCCGGCCCGGCGACTTAACCAGCGCCCTGTACTCCCCAACCACTGCGGCCAGGCTGGCCAGGCGTTTTTTTTGCAGTTCTCTTCTGGCTCTGAGATCACTGCCGTCCGACCAGAGGGAGAATGCCGCCCCCCAGGTCAGCAGGGCCAGAAGCAAAAAGATAAGGGCGCGCCTCTCCGCCCCCGGCCCGTCGTCCTTCCCGGCCAGGAAACGGAAGGCGGCGACAAGGGCCCCTCTCAAGGGGCTTTCCTCCTGAGGGAGAGAGAAAACCGGAGCCCTCCGCCCGGTATCTGCTGGACATCCCCCAGGGAGGCCCGGAAGGGTTCCTTGTCCGCTGCGGCCCTGAGGGCCTGGACCGCCTCCATGGCGGGGGCCGTACCCGTCAGCTCGACACCGTCTCCGGAGTAGCGAAGCAGCTCAAGGACGGGAAAATCGGTCCGCCTCTCCCCTTCTTCAGACATCCACGCTCCTCCGAGGTGGGAGAGAACGGACGAGAGGGAAAGGTCGTCTCCGCCGTTGCCCTTCAGCTCCGCCAGTTTTCCTCTGGCCTGAGAGAGAGGATCGGCGATTCGCTCTCCGGGCGCGGCAATCTCCATATAGAGCTCCCTCGACCGGGAGGCGAGGGAGTCCAGGGAGGAACGGACCCGGGCGGAGAGCATAAGCTCCGCGCCGCAGAAACAAAGTCCAAGAAGGGCGGTCGCGGCAGAAAAATTCCGCAGGGCCCTGGCGGTCTTCTCCCTGGCCAGGGAGGCCTCCAGCGCGCTGCGGAGTATGTTCACCGACAGATAGGATGGGAATCCGGCAACAGTCTTTTCCGCCGCATAAAAAAGCTCGGCGGCGGACGTCCCTCTCCATACGGAAGAGGCGCCTCCGAGACCTGTGGCAGCGGCGTATTCTCCGCAGAGGCGCGCCTCCCGGTCCATATCGGCGGCAGTTGGAGCGCCGCCAGTTACGGAACAGCGGCAGAAGACAGGACTGCCTTCAGAAAACACCGCCGACACCAGAACTCCCTCACCCCCGAAGACGGCCGCCCCCTCCCCGTCCACGCAGGAGGCAAGGGCAAGGGGAAGGGGCCAGACCACGCTGCTCGCTCCTATTGCCCCATCCTCCGGAACCTCGGATGCCGCCAGACACCACGCCGCCCCCGACGCCCCTCCCGACGAGGACGATACCCATGGAATTATCTCCACAGCCTCCTCCCCAGACAGAAGTGGCCTGAATTTTAGGGCGAGGGCGCTTCTGACGTCCTTCATGGCCCGAAAGGGGTATGAAAAGGGGTGAACCGAGAGGGTCCGGAAAGGGACGAGGACCAGGGTGTCTTTAAGAGGAAGCGCCACGCCTGAACGCATATCCCCCGCCCCGCTCCCGTCGAGGAGACGATATTTTTCGCCCTCTTTGAGAAATATCGGCCCTATCCTTTTTCTGGCGATCTAGAGCTCCTCCCATCTTACGGTTTTGAAAGCGGAACCATTTTTTTCAAGTATAACCTCGATGAGCGACTTTTGCCCATCGGCAAATTCCACGGAAAACCGCACCCTGAAGTGGCTGCTGGTAAAGGCCAGGACGTTCATAAGCCTTGCCCTGGCCCTGGCCGGAAAGGACGGTAAGGCGGAGAGATCGGCCATGGAGGCTAGGACCCGCGATTCCCGCGCCTTTACTATATCCGCGGCCGCATTATCGTCAAGATCGTCCAGCAGGGCCAGCGCGGGGCCGTCCGCCGTATTCGCGTTTATCTTTCCGTCGGACCACAGAGTGAGGGACGAGGCGGCGCCGGAAACGGTCTCCGTCCCGTAAAGAACGGAGGCCGTCATACCCGGGACTAAAAGCAGTTCGTCCAGGGACAGCAGGGGTCTGTTCAAAAACCACTCTCTCTCCCCTCCCCCCAGGCGGGGTTCTCCGTCGGCATCCATAAAATCAAGGACAAGTTCCGCAAGCTGCTCCGCACCCGCCCGGCGCCACAGCCTGCGCCACGGGCCGGTCAGTTCCGCTCTTAAAGTCTTGCCGTCTGGAAGGAAGAGACTGTTCAGGGGCAGTCGGTCGTTCAGTGGGATAATGATCATCTCCGCCGAAGCCCCCTCGTCGGGGAAGGGAATGGTCCGGGGGGCGAAAACCCCGTCTCCGGGAGAGTGAGCCTTTCCTGGGTGGGAGGCTATCAGAAGTTTGGCCGCGGGCAGCAGGGCCTCGCAGATCATTTCGGCGGTAAAGGCCCTATTACGGCCGCCAAAGGTCCTGACGGCCCGTCTGGCAAAGAGGGCAAACCCCGTGGAGGCGGCAAGAAGGAAGAGGGATACCAGCAGGACCGAGAGAAGAACCAGGCCTCTTCTCCTGGTTCCAAAAGCTTTAATCGGAGGGCAGCCGGTCTTCATGGAAGTACTCCTTTCCGGCAACGCCGACCCTGATCCTTATTCCCGCGGGCCGGGGTCCGGAGTATTCGTCGCTCCACTCCCCGCTATCGGGCGGCAGTACCGAAAACCTCAGAGAGTCGAAATCCGCTCCCATAAGCTTTCCTTCGCTCCTATCCAGGTTTTCCCAGTCCACCTCGCCGGGGGTTGCCAGCGGAAGCACCCAGCGGTAGATACCCGCCTTTCCGTCTCTGCCCGGTCCCGGGCGAAAGACTTTCCAGGCCCGAACCCCGGCCTCCCCGCCCCTGTCGCTCCAGAAGGCAAGCCGGTCGTCCGCAACGCCTCCCAGCAGATCCTTTCTTATGACTTCCACCGCTGGTCCGTTCGGGAAATCCCGTGGAGACGCCGTCATCTCCGCCGCGATGCGACCCAGGAGATAGTCCATGACCTGTTCCCCGGCCAGGTCCTCCCTGACCTCCCCCAGGGTTCTCACAAGTACCACGGAAGGCGCAAAGGCAAGGGTCGCGATCAGGCCGAAGAGGGCCAGGACCACCAGCACCTCCGCCAGGGTGAAGCCTGCCCTGCCCGCCGGTCTTGAGGGAAGCGTCAGTCGGGGAACCATGAGAGCGTGTACTTTTTGAGGAAGCCCACGGGGTGATAGGACATCTTGGCCACTCTCATGCCCTCGTCGCCAAGATCTTCCTCCCTGTTGACGGTGGTGAAACCAGAGGCCGTATTCTGCAGAAACATCCGGTTTATCGCCTGGTAGGCCCCGTTGTAGATTGAGAGGGCCTTCTCAAAGTGAATCATTACCGTATCCTCCGAGATGGCCTCGGCGATGGTGTAGGCCGCCGGGGCGCCCTTCACCTCCAGCATTCCTCCCAAAAGGCCCGGAATGTTGCGCCACTGGGAGACCATCTCCTTTACGGCCTCCGTCTCCCTGAGAAGCGCGTCCGATTTATTCCGTTCGGCCAGCCACAGGCGCTGGGCATTCATCACTGCTCTGCAGTCGTCGGGGCCCAGGGGCCGATACTTATAGTCGCGGTTTTTGGTGAACTGCCGTATATGGCTCCGTTTATTTGAGAAGCGGTTCCCCTTCAGGGCGATGAGCTCCTGCACCGAGTGGAGATACTCCCACTGGGACCGCACCTCCCGGGCGGCAACCCTGTCCCTCAGGAGGTCCGTCAGCACCCTTACCAGTCCGTCGGGGGCGTAGTGAAGTTTTACAGGCTCCGGGAAGACCCCGGGAAGAATACTTCTCCAGTCGGCGTCCTCCCAGGGGCCCACCGGCGCCCAGAGGTTTTCTCCCCCGGATCTTATCCAGCACATCCCTTCGGCGAAGGCCCATGAAAGGCCAAAGACCTTCCGCCAGGCCCACAGGCTTCCGAAGGAGTAGTAGGATGATTGCCTGGGGCAGGCCCTGTAGAGCTCCAGATAGTCTTCGGCCTTTTCCAGGGAGAGGGGTTCAAAGCGAAGGTTCATAATAACAGTCTTCCTTTCCTTGATTCCGCTAATTTTACCAGACGGAAAGAGGAAAAGAAAAAGCCCCTCCCCGCAGAGGGAGGGGCTTTAATAATCCGGGCGGGGCTATCCGAGGCCTAGCAGCCTGCCGCCCTGGTAGACCAGGACCGCGCCGCCGTAGCCTATGAGGGTGGTGTAGACTATCATGAACATGGTCCACTTCCAGCTGCCCGTCTCCCTTTTAAAGGCTGCCACCGCCGCCACGCAGGGGACGTAGAGCAGGGTCATCACCAGGAAGGCATAGGCTGAAAGAGGCGTGAACAGGGAGGTAAGGCCCGAGGCCAGGTTTGCGCCCATCAGCGCGCCGAAGGTACCCACCACCACTTCCTTAGCGAGGAAGCCAAAGAAGAGGGCCACCGCCGCCTGCCAAAAGCCGAAGCCCGCCGGCGCAAAGATAGGGGCGATAAAGTGTCCGATCCTGCCCGCAATGCTGTCGGAGGCGCCGTACTCCACTCCCCAGGGGAGACTGGCCAGCGCCCAGACTATGAAAACTGCCAGCAGGATGAAGGTACCCGCCTTCTGAAGGAACGACCGGCCCCGCTCCCATGCGTGGCGCAGAACCATCCCCGCTGACGGAATGTGGTAAGGAGGCAGCTCCATCACCAGGTGGGAGGACTCTCCCTTGAATATGCTGCTGCCCAGTATCTTCGCCGCGGCAATGCCCACCACAATCCCCAGAATGTACAGGGAGAAGACGGCAGTACCGGCGTTTGCGCCGAAGAAAATACCCGCGAACAGGACGTACACCGGGAGCTTGGCGGAGCAGCTCATGAAGGGAAGGATGAGCAGAGTGATCATCCTGTCTCTGGGCCGCTCCAGAATCCTGGTGGCCATCATGGAGGGCACGGTGCAGCCGAAGCCCATGAGCATGGGAATGAAGCTCTTTCCGTGAAGGCCCATGACGTGCATGAGCCTGTCCATGACGAAAGCGCCCCTGGCCATGTATCCCGAGTCCTCCAGCAGGGCAATGAAGGCGAAGAGGATGAAGATGTGGGGGAAGAAGACTATAACCGCCCCAACGCCGCCTATCAGCCCGTCCTCAATGAAGGACACCAGAATGTCCGGAATCCCCGCCCCGGCGAGAAAATCGGCCGCCCTTTCGCCAAAAACTTCAAAGAGGCCCTCAAGCGCCTCCTCCAGAGGGTCGCCCAGGGCATAGGTGAGCCTGAAGATGACCCATGTCACCAGGAAGAACAGGGGCAGCCCCAGGGTTCTGGACGTAACCACCCGGTCGATTCTGTCCGAGAGAGAGAGTCGCGCCTTCAATGAAAGATCCCTGGTGGTCGATTCACCGGTCACCCCTGAGACGTACCCCCACCTGCGCTCTATTATTGCGGTCTGAATATCATATCCCAGGGCGGTCTCCACCGCCGCTCCTGTTTTGCTTAGGATGCCGTCGAGCTCCTCTTGCACTCCGGCGGCTTCCGCGGCGGCTTTAATCGTCCCGTCCCCCTCGGCGTACTTCACCGCGGCGGTTCGTACAGGAAGACCGGGAATGAGATCGGGTTTAGATGAAAGAACGGCCTCCATCTCATCCAGAAGAGGCGACAGCCGCGGGCCGTAGGGGATGGAGAAGGTTCTTTCCCTGCCTCCACCGGCTTCCAGCTCCCGGAAGATGGCCTCCTTCAGCTCCTCTATGCCTTCTTTTTTACGGGCCACCGTGGGGGCCACTGGAACGCCCAGGAGGGAAGAAAGTCTTTCAATATCTATGCTGATCCCCTTTTCGGCGACGGTGTCCATCATGTTGAGGGCAAGCATAATCGGGACGCCCGTTTCAAGCATCTGGGCTACCAGATACAGGCTTCGCTCCAGGTTCGAAGCGTCCGCCACCACTACGGCCATATCCGGCTTCTGACGAAGCAGGAAATCAGCCGCTATCTCCTCGTCCAGAGATGCGGCGCCGAGGCTGTAAATACCCGGGAGGTCAACCAGCTTAACCTCCCGGCCTTCTTTGCGCAGAAAACCCTCCTTGCGCTCCACCGTCACCCCCGGCCAGTTCCCCACATGCTGGCTCGAACCAGTGAGTGCGTTGAAAAGACTTGTCTTGCCTGTATTGGGATTTCCCGCCAGGGCTACGGTGAAGGCGCTCATTTACAACCCCCGCTGCAGCCGGCGCAGCCCCTGGGCATGATTAAGACCGCGTCCGCCTCGTCAACCCGCAGGCTCAGCTCGTAACCCCGGAACCATATGGCCACGGGGTCGTTAAGGGGGGCTTTTCTCTCAACCCTGACCTCGGTACCCGGCACCAGGCCCATCTCAAGGATGCGCCTCTTGAGGCTCCCGTCTCCCTCTATCCTGGAAACGACTCCTCCCTCGCCCACGGCAAGGGAACTCAACGCCCTCTCCGCCCCACCCGAACAGCCTCCGAACATAGCCATTTAACTTCCTCCGTTCTCCGTTGTTATAGCTATCTAACTTTTACAGGGACGAAAAAAAATCCTGCCTCGCCTATAAGCCTACCGGCAGGGACCGTCCACAAAAACCTTAAGCGCCATCCCCTGACCAAGGGCAAAGCGGGCTTCGCCTACTTTGAGAAGAAGGGGACCTCCTCCGTTCTGCACTACGTTAACCCGAGCTCCCGGCACAAGCCCAAGCTCTGAAAGCCGTCTGCATGACTCGCAGCCGCCCGCAACCCGGGCAACGGTAACTTCGCTTCCTTCAGGCATGATTGTAATCGGGCACATAATACATTCCTCCTCGTCAGTCGGGCCTCAGCTCTGCCGGCTCGCGCAAATCCACACGGACGCAGCTTCCGTCCTTTTAAGAGTTACTTCCTTACCTTCTGCGTCGACCGTAATTACATCCTCCCCGGAAGGGGTCTTTTTTCTGACAATTTTTGCTCCCGGCGCGAGCCCGAGGGAAAAAAGCCTCCCCCTGAGGGGCTCGTCCGCGGTAACCCGGGTAACCGCGCCCTTCTCCCCGCCGGGGATCATGGTAAGGGGCCTGGGAAGCTTACGCTCGTCGCCCATTGCTGTGAGAAGATCCTGAACCCACTCCCTGCCTTCTTTCCGCGCCTGGGCCAAGTAGTCAGTGAAGCCCATTATCCTGGCCTCGGCTGCTTCGTCCATCTCGTGTTCCAGGACGCACGCCATGGCTCCCGCCCGCTCCTTGTCAAAACCCAGAACATCTTCAAACAAGAATGTTAGGTGTTCATGCCGTCTGTAAATGCGCAGGGCTCTCTCCCTGCCCTTCTCGGTGAGCTGAAAAGCACCGTACCGCTCGTGGTCGACCATGGACGCGGCCACCAGCCTTCTTACGGCGGCCACCACCGTGGCCTTGGCCACCCCGAGGGCGTTGGCCAAGTCGGTTACCGTGGCCTCCCGGCCCGAAATTTCAAGGGCGAAAATCTCTTCCATGTAGTCTTCAATTCTCGAAGAAACGGCCACGAATATCACCTCCCCCGATGAAGAAGGACTCGTAAGCCTTCATGTTAGTCATATCTTACTTTTCGCCCCGGACTTTGTCAATAGGCAATCTCTACTTTTTTAGTATGTTTTTGAAAAAGTGGGTGCGGGCGTAGGCCGAGAGGGGGTTTACCAGGGGGCCAGAATACCGGGGTTATCCTCTAAAACCCTGACGCAGGCGCTTGCCGCCCTGGCGTCGTAGAGGACGCCGCTGAATTTTTTTATTTCGTCGAGGGCTGCGGCAATTCCCAGCGAAGGACGGTAGGGTCTGTGAGACGCCATGGCCTCCGCCACGTCCACCACGGCGAGGATGCGGGCTTCCTCCATAATTTCCTCCCCCCTGAGGCCCCAGGGGTAGCCGGAGCCGTCCAGCCGCTCGTGGTGCTGACGGGTGATCTCCGCCACGGGCCAGGGGAAGTCTATCTCCTTTAATATCTGATAGCCGGACTCTGCGTGAGTTTTTATAAGGTCGAACTCCAGGGGGGACAGGCGGCCGGGTTTGCTCAGGATTTCACTCGGGATCTCCACCTTGCCCACATCGTGGACCAGCCCGGCGATCCGCAGGCCCTCCAGCCGATCGCCGGTCAGACCCATGGCAATTCCCGTCTTCAGCGCCAGCAGGGAGACCCGCTCCTGATGGCGGGTGGTGTAGGGGTCCTTCCTTCCTACAATCTGGCCCAGGGTTCTTATGGCGTCGCCAAAGGTTCCGGCCAGCTTTTCATAGGCGCCCAGAACTTTTTTTTCCGCCTCCCATCTCATGACCGAGGCCGCCATATTATGTGCCGCCGTCTTCAGGGCATCCTCTTCCATAGCTCTGTCGGCCAGGCTCTCTTCTTCAAAGGAAAGGCCGAGAAAGCCCCAGAGGGCGGATTCATAAAAGACAGGCGCCGTTATGCACCATAAGCGGGGAGCTTCCGGAAGAGAGACTCCCGTCATGGCCACTATCTCCTCCAGGAGTCCTTTATGAATTTTTCCTCCGGAAAGGTCGGTCAGGACATCGGTCAGAGGGCCGCCCCGGGGGAGGCGCTTCAGCTCAAAAGGGCGCTCCGGCCCCGACCCGGGCCGGATGTAGCGGGCAAGAAGATTTGCGGCATAAAAGCCCTCCCCGTCGGCTGAAAAACGGTACAGACTCGCTCCAAAGGCGCCAGCGGCCTCGCCGAGACTTCTCAGCGCAAACCCCAGGGCCTGTTCCTGATTGTCCAGGGATACGAGGAATCCTCCCCCCTCGGCGGCGGCCCTCGCGAGCTTCCCGTGAAACCGCAGGTCCTCCTGAGCCTTTCTTCTTTCGGCAAGCTTAGTTAAGGATTCCTCATAGAGCTCCGCGTTCCTGAGGGCAATGGCGGCCGAGGCGGCCAATATCTCCAGGGAATCGGCCATATTATCGTCTATCGGGGGATCTTCCTCCGTAAAGGTGATGGACAGTATGCCCCTGAAGACCTTTCCATGGAAAAAAGGCAGGGCGATAAGAGCTCCTATACCCTTCAGCCTGGGATCCTTAAGCCGCCCTTCGTAGGCCTGGTAGTTCCTGATTACCACCCTCTTATGGTTCCTCAGAATTTCCCCGAAGGTACCCAGGTGGGCGGGGCGGCCTTCGCCGACCAGGGGCTTATACATGCCCGTTCCAAAGACCCTGAAAAAATCTTTTTCCTCCTCCCGGTAGACCGACAGAAGTCCGTGCTTAGTGCCGGCCAGTTCGCAGGCTTTGACTACAATGCTTTCCAACAAAGCTTTTGGGTCCAGTTCCTCCAAAAAGGCCGCGGAGCTGGAGTTGATCAGCGCGAGCCGTCTGTTGCGAATTTCTGCCGCAAGCTCCGCCTTCTTGAGCTCCGTGATGTCCACAGTGATTCCCGTAGCGCCGGTCAATCTTCCCAGGCCGTCTGTTACCGCTACTCCCTTGAAGGCAGTCCACAGCCTTTCGCCTCCGGGGGGGGAGACGGCGCACTCGATACTAATGGAAGAGTCCTCCCCGGACATCAGCTTTTCCCAGGCCTCTTTTGCGAAGTCGTTTTCCGCCGAAGCAAGGTAGACGTCAAAGAACTCCTGCCTTGTAATCCGCCATCCTTCTTCTTTGCCAAAAATCGGGCCAAAGTCCTCCCCCGAGAAGGAGTCAGCGGCAGCGGAATACTCCCATATGCTTGCCCCCGCTGTTTTAAGCAGCAGTTCCAGTCTGGCCTCCATTTCCTCAGCCCTGAGTGCGGCTGTCTTTTTTTGCAGTTTCCTTACTCTTTATACCGGAC
>CAZXOD010000050.1:0-12539 GCA_964642285.1 uncultured Synergistaceae bacterium | reverse complement strand
AAATTCGGCATGGACACCCGGGGGCTGAGGTTTCCCGGACTGATCAGCTACGAGGCCCTCCCCGGAGGCGGCACTACCGACTACGCTGTGCACATCTATTACGATGCGGTGAAAAAGGGTGCCTATACAAGCTTCATCGCCCCCGGCACCTACATGGACATGATGTACATGCCCGACGCCCTGGAGGCGGTGGTGCAACTCATGGAGGCCGACGGAAGCAAGCTTGTCCACAGAAACGCCTTCAACATCTCCGCCATGAGCTTCGAGCCCGAGGAGATAGCCGCGTCCATCCGAAAATTCATCCCCGGCTTCAGGCTAGACTACGACGTGGATCCCCTGCGCCAGGGGATCGCCGAATCCTGGCCCGACTCCCTGGACTGCGCGGCGGCCCGGGAGGAATGGGGGTTCGCTCCCAGGTACGACCTCGACCGGATGACGGAGGATATGCTGGAGAGACTGAAGGGAAAACTTTAAGAAATAACATCCGCCCCCGGTAAATCCGGGGGCTTTTTGCCCTCTTGCCCCTTGACTACCCCATGCCTCTATGTTAAAAATATCACGGAGAATTTGGTCGACCATTTGCCTCTTCGCGGGACAATGCGTATTTACTGGCCGGCGGGGCGGCTTTGCAGTACAATTTCATTTTCAGGGAGGGTGTCGCCCTTGCTAAAGTATGTGTTCCGCAGGATTTTGCAGCTGATCCCCGTGATACTGAGCGTAATGGTCATCATCTTTACGATTCTGTATTTCACCCCGGGGGACCCGGCAAGAATTGCACTGGGACAGGAGGTAACTCAGGAGGCCATCGACGCGTTCAGGGCGGAGAGGGGGCTTGACGACCCCTATCTCGTTCAGCTCGGGCGGTACGTCTACAAGGCCGTATTTCATCTGGATTTAGGCTACTCCTACGTTATGAAGAGCTCCGTATCATCCGAGCTAGCAACGCGAATTCCCACAACCATCAAGCTGGCTTTCTGGTCCGTGGTCTTCAGCACCCTGATAGGCATTCCCATGGGGGTGATCTGCGCCATACGACAATATTCCCTGCTTGACAGCTTCGTCACCCTGATAACGCTTTTGGGCGTCTCCATGCCCACCTTCTGGTTCGGCCTGCTGCTGATACTGGCCTTCTCCGTCCACCTCGGGTGGCTCCCCTCCATGGGCTTCAGCACGATAAGCGAGATGGTGCTTCCCATACTCACCCTGTCGGGCTCTTCCATCGCGATAATCGCCAGGATTACCCGTTCCAGCATGCTTGAGGTAGTCCACTCCGACTATATCAGAACCGCCCGGTCAAAGGGACAGAAGGAGAGAATCGTCATCTTCAGGCACGCCCTTCCCAACGCCATGATCCCCATCATGACCATCATCGGCATGCAGTTCGGCATGCTGCTGGGAGGCTCCATCATCACCGAGGCGATCTTTTCCATCTCCGGGGTGGGGCGGCTGATGCTGGAAGCAATAAATATGAGGGACTATCCCATCATCCAGGGCGGCGTGCTGTTTATCTCCATAGCGTTCAGCCTTATCAACCTGGCGGTGGATATCCTGTACGCCCTGGTTGACCCCAGGATTCACGTGAAGTAGGAGGATACGGAACAATGGCCAAGAGCAACTCTCTCTGGAAATTTACTTTTATCAGGCTCAGGAGAAACTACCTGGCGATCTTCGGCTTCGTAATCCTACTGATACTCATCTTCACCGCCATATTCGCCGATCAGATCTCGCCCTTCGGCTACGCTGATCAGGACTACATGATGATCCGCAAGGCTCCCTCCGCCGAACACCTTCTGGGTACCGACGAGTTCGGGCGGGATATTCTGTCCAGGATCATTTACGGCTCCAGGATCTCCCTTCAGGTGGGGCTTGTGGCCGTATCCATCTCCCTCATTGCCGGCGGCGCCATCGGCGCGGTGTCGGGGTTCTACGGTGGCCGGCTGGACAACTTTCTGATGAGGGTAATGGACGTGCAGCTGGCGATCCCCACCATCCTGCTGGCCATAGTTATCTCCGCGGCCCTCGGGCCGGGACTTTTCAACCTCATGGTGGCGGTGGGCATAACGTCCATCCCCCGGTTCGCAAGGCTCATGAGGGCCTCCGTGCTCTCCATCAAGGGGATGGAATATATTGAGGCCGCCCGGGCCATGGGCGCGGGCAACTTCAGAATAATCATGATGTACATCCTGCCCAACTGCATGGCCCCTCTTATCGTCCAGTCCACCCTCAGCGTGGCCAACGCTATACTCTTCGCCGCCACACTGAGCTTTCTTGGCCTGGGCATCCAGCCCCCGTACCCGGAGTGGGGCGGCATGCTGTCGGCGGCCAGGCCCTATCTGCGGAACAGCGCCTATATGAGCGTGTTTCCCGGGCTTGCCATAATGATTACGATTCTCGCACTGAACTTCCTCGGGGACGGGCTCAGAGACGCCCTCGACCCCAAGCAGAAACGGTAAGGCGGTGGATACCATGGCTGACAAGAGCGCGACCCCCCTGCTCGACATACGCAACCTGTCGGTGCAGTTTAATACCGACTCGGGCATTGTGCACGCTGTAAACAACCTTAACCTCTCCCTGCAGAAGGGAAAGGCCCTGGGCTTCGTGGGCGAGACGGGCGCCGGAAAGACTACCACGGCGCTGGCGGTGCTCCACCTGATCCAGAGCCCTCCGGGTGAGATCACCAGCGGAGAGATTCTTTTCGACGGACATGATGTTCTGAAGATGACCGAGGCCGAGCGGCAGGATATGCGGGGCAGCAAGGTCGCCATGATCTTCCAGGACCCCATGACCTCCCTGAACCCGATTATGACCGTGGAAGATCAGATCATGGAGATGGTCTCCCTGCACTCCGATCTTAAAGGCGACGGCGCCCTAAAAAGGGCCCATGAAATGCTCAGCCTTGTGGGCATAAGGCCCGAACGGGGCAAGGAATTTCCCCACCAGTTCTCCGGCGGCATGAGGCAGAGAGTGGGCATTGCCATCGCCCTTGCCTGCCGTCCCGAACTCCTGATCGCCGACGAGCCTACAACAGCCCTGGACGTAACCATCCAGGCTCAGGTGATCGACCTTATAAAGAACCTTCAGGCCACTATCAAGACGTCGCTCCTGCTCATAACCCACGACCTGGGCATTGTGGCGGAGATCTGCGACGACGTGGCCATCATGTACGCCGGACGGCTCGTGGAGTACTCTGACATCCGGCAGCTCTATCAAAAGCCCATGCACCCTTATACTCAGGGGCTGTTCAACGCCGTGCCAAACCTGGACAGCGAGCCGGGCGGAAGGCTGGCGGTAATTCAGGGGCTCATGCCCGACCCAACGGACCTTCCGACGGGGTGCAGCTTCTGGCCCCGGTGCCCCTACGCGAAGGATATCTGCCGCGAAAAGGCCTGCGGCATGGTGGAGTACGAGCCGAATCACTTTGTGGACTGCTACTTTCCCCTCGGGATAAACGGAGGAGGCAATCATGAATAACGTTACTGCGACGGATAACCTCCTGGAGATCCGGGGGCTGAAAAAGCACTTCAGCGTTGGCGGCGGCCTGCTTCACGCCGTGGACGACGTCTCCCTCGCCATTCCCAGGGGCAAAACCCTGGGGCTTGTGGGCGAGTCGGGGTGCGGAAAGTCCACCCTGGGCAGGGTGGTAATAGGCCTCATTGAGGCCACCGCCGGCGAGGTATTTTTTAACGGCAAAGACTCCCTGAAGTTCAACTCCAGGGAGCGGAGTGAGTTCCGCAGGCACGCCCAGATCGTCTTCCAGGACCCCTTCTCCTCGCTGAACCCCAGGATGTCGGTCTATCAGCTTATCGCCGAACCCCTCCTGATAAACAAAGTCTACAAGTCGAACACTGAGGTCAGCGACAAGGTAAAAGAACTTATGGACACGGTGGGGCTGGCGGAGCGCCTTATTACTTCCTTCCCTCACGAGCTCGACGGCGGACGGCGGCAGAGAATAGGCGTGGCCCGGGCGCTGGCCCTTAATCCTGAGTTCATAGTCCTCGACGAGCCCGTGTCAGCCCTGGACGTGTGCATCCAGGCCCAGGTGCTCAACCTGCTGGCGGATCTTAAGGAAGAGCGGGGATACACCTACCTCTTCATCTCCCACAACCTCAGCGTAGTGCGGTACGTATCCGACGAAGTGGCCGTCATGTACGTGGGTCAGGTGGTGGAAAAGGCGGACAACAGGGAGCTTTTCACCACTCCCCTCCATCCCTACACCCAGGCCCTTCTCTCGGCAGTGCCTACGGTGGACCTTGACAACCGCAAGGAAAGAATAATCCTTGAGGGAGACGTTCCAAGCCCCATCAACCCGGCGCCGGGCTGCCGCTTCGCCCCCCGGTGCAGATACAGGCAGGAAATATGCCTCAGGGAGAACCCGGTCTTCTCCGAGTACAGCGACGGCCATTTTGTGGCCTGTCACTTTGCGGGCAACCTCAAAGAAAACAAAACAGCATGAGCGAAAAAACGGGGCTCCGGTGGTACGCCGGAGTCCCTATTGCGACAAACCCTCTTATCCTGATTGATATCGGTTCGCTTCTCGTCCTGCTGTGGGGCGGCGCGCTGCTTTTTATAACGGCGATTCAGCTTTTTGTGGGCGGGGGCCTTGAGGGGAGCCATGTCCAGGGGGCTGCGGCCTTCGCTACCTACCTGGTCCTCTTTGCCGCGGCGGCCTTTCTTTTTATTGCGGCGGTACTTTTTCAGAACAGGTACGGGGTCCTCTACCGTCTGGACGACGAAAAGGCATGGTGCGAGACCATTAAAAAAGCCCCCTCGTCCCCGGGCGAGAGCCTTCACTGTCTGCCCTTTACCATAAGTCCCCCTACGCCTCCCTTCCGGTCGGTTATCAAGTCCGTTAAGTGGGAGGAGGTCGGGAAAGTGGTCCCCATGGCCGACATCAGGACGATCCTCCTCAGGCGGGGCAGAGGTACGGCCATGAGAATCTACTGCCCCGACGAAGCCGTTTTCGACGAGGCCCTGAGCTTCATAAACAGCATGGTTCCCGGCGGAAAAGGCAAGGATTTAAAGTCAGGAGAAAAAGAATGAAAGAACTGCTTAAAAAAAAGACGGCCGAAAAAGCCTCCGACGTGATCCGGTGGCGGCGGCAGATTCACGAATACCCGGAGCTCAGCAACGAAGAGTTTGAAACTTCAAAGCTCATCGAAGAGAAGCTCCGCTCCTTCGGAATTGATTCAATAAAGCGCATAGGCAAAAGCGGCACCGGAGTGTTCGCAGAGCTCCGGGGCACGGGAAAGGGGCCTGACATCTGCATTGGAATCAGGGCCGATATCGACGCCCTGCCCATCCAGGAGCAGTCGGGAGTTCCCTACGCGTCAAAAAGAGACGGCATCTTTCACGGCTGCGGCCACGATTCCCATGCCGCGGTGCTTCTTGGAGTCGCCTGGCTGCTGAGCGATCTCAGGGACAAGTTTGCCGGCTGCGTCAAGTTCTTCTTTCAGCACGCCGAGGAAGTGCTGGGAGGCGGGGCAGAGTTCATGGAGGCGGGAGTCATGGAAAACCCCACCGTAGACGGAGTTTTGGCCCTTCACGCCCTGCCCGATATTCTGGTCGGCGAGATAGGCGTCAGGGACGACTTCATGACCGCGGGGGTGGACCTCCTTAAAATCACCGTGGAGGGCAAGCAGGCTCACGGCGGCTACCCTCACTACGGGGTGGACACGATCCTGGCAGCCTCCTCCATAGTGACGGCCCTCCAGAGCCTGGGCTCCAGAGAGCTGGCCCCCACAGACTGCGCCCTGGTGACCTTCGGCCGCATCGAGGGGGGAATCTCCAACTCCTACATCGGCGGCCCCGTGGCGCTGGAGGGGTGCATCCGCTACCTCAGGGAATCCACCCAGCAGCACTTCCACCGCAGGGTGAGAGAGGTAGCCGAAAACGTGGGAGGAGGGCTTAAGGCTACTGTAACGGTGGAGATAACTCCCCAGATGATCCCCACCAAAGTTGATAGAAAATGGGTGGACCGGGTAAGGCGGGTCTGCGGACAGATCAGCTCCGTGGACAGAGTGGTGGAGCTGCCCTCCCCCGCCATGGGAGGAGAGGACTTTGCCTACTTCCTTGAAAAAGCGCCGGGAGCCCTGTTCAGGCTGGGCGTCCGGACGCCGGGAGGACCTCACTGTCCTACCCATTCAGTAAATTTTTACGTTGACGACCGCGCCATCCCCATCGGGATGGAGGTAATGGCGGCCGCCGCCCTAGACGCCCTCGGGGCATGGAGCGCGGACAATGTTTAAAAGAACGGGCAACCGCCCTTGATAAAGGGCAAATACCATACAGGAGGAGATTCAGTGAGAAAGAGCATGTGGAGCAAAGTTGTTTTAACTGCGGCGCTGCTGGCATTTATCAGCGCTCCCGGGGCCATGGCGGCCAACGATACCTTCAACATGGGGCTTGGCGCCGACGCAAGGAACCTCGACCCCCACAAGGCTACGGACACCATGTCCTTCACGGTGCTGAAGCAGATTCAAGAGCCTCTTTTTACCGTGGACGGCAAGACCAGGGAGCTTGTCCCTGTGCTGGCTGAAAAATACGAAATTATCGACCCCCAGACCTACAAGATTTACCTTAAAAAGGGAGTCAAATTCCATAACGGCGAAGAAATGACCGCCGGGGATATCGTCTTCTCTCTGACCAGGGTCACCCAGAAAGAGTCGGTCCACTCGGGCAACAAGGGAAGGCAGATCAACCCCGATGGGTTCGAAATCATCGATCCCTATACCGTAATAGTCAGGACCAACGGAGTCCTTGGAGGCTTCCTCGAATCCATGAAGCACCCCTTCGCAAGCATCTTCAACAAGAAGGCCGTGGAAGACGGGGGCGAGGAGTACTTCCGCAACCCCGTGGGAACAGGCCCCTACAAGTTCAAGAGCTGGGTCAAGGGAGAAAAGGTGGAGCTTGAGCGCTTTGACGACTACCACGGCGAAAAGGCCAACTTCAAAAACCTCAACTTCCTAGTAATCCCCGACGACAGCAGCCGGACCATCGCCCTGGAGACGGGTAAGCTCGACATGATGTACGCCGTGCCCCCCAGCGATGTGGACCGCCTTGACAGCGGCAAAGACACCAAAGTGGTCTCCGGCCCCGGCCTCAGAATGATCTACTTCGGCATGAACACAACTAAAAAACCCCTGGACGATCCCAGGGTGCGCCTTGCAATTCAGCACGCCATAAACAAGGAAGCCTACGGCCAGGTGGTCTACCAGGGCAACTCCCAGGCTCCTCAGGGTCCCCTTGTACCGGCCAGCTCCTTCACTCCGAAAAACCCGAACATGTACCCCTTCGACCCCGCAAAGGCGAAGGAGCTTCTTAAGGAGGCGGGCTATCCCGACGGCTTCGCCGCCGAACTGTGGACGGGCAACCTTCAGGATCACGTCAACGGCGCCACCGTGCTTCAGTCCATGCTGGCCCAGATTGGAATCACCCTTAACGTGCAGGTCTTCGAGCCGGGCGCCATGCTCTCCAAAATAACCAGCGGCGACGGTGAGTACGACTTCTTCATCGCCCAGTGGGGAATGCAGACCACAAGAAGCGCCGGAGAGTACTGGTACAGCCTCTTCTACTCCGGAAGCATCCCCGCCTCCAACTGGACCAGGGTCAACGACGCCGAACTCGACGAACTAGTGAACAAGGCCCAGGCCGAGCTGGACTCCGACGTAAGAAACGAAATCCTGCAGCAGATCTGGGACCGCCTTCACGTCCTCAATCCCGTGGCGCCCCTGGTGGTGCCCAGCGAGCTCTACGGCGCCAGGAAGAACGTGGGCGGCATTGAGGACCTTGCCGACGGGCAGATCAACTCCCTCGGCGGCCTCACCAAGGGACAGTAGGGGACCTATGGTAAACCGCGGACGTTTTGACGGCCTGGTTGCCCTTCTGAACGAAAATAATCTCGACGGGGTGTTCATCGCCCCGTCCTCCGACCTGAAGTACGTAACGGGGCTGGGACTGAAGCAGTGCTCCCGGCTTAAAGGCGCCCTGGTCGCAAAAAACGGGAAATCCTTCTTTTTGTGCCCCTCCCTCTACCTTCCGGACGTGGCCTCCCTGGGGGGAGACATTCCTGAAATCGAATGGAAGGACGAGGACGGATACCAGGAAGCCTTCCGGGAGGGACTGCGGCAGACGGGCCTTGAGGGGCGGATAAAGATCGCCTTCACCCGGGGCGTGGAGGCGGGCGACATGATCGATGTCACCGCGGGGCTGGACATAGAGTGCGCAAACGGCCTCTTCTTCCTCTCTCCCATGAGGTCCGTCAAGAGCGTGGAAGAACTGGCCCTGATGAGAAAGGCCTCCGCCATGAACGACCAGATGATGGAGGCTCTGGCGGATTATCTCAGGCCTGGCCTGACGGAGAGGGACATCCGCGCCTTCGTCATGAACTTTCACGAGTCCCACGGCGGCAGGCCCAGAGTCCCCGGCGTGGCCACGGGAGTCAACAGCGCCTCTCCCCACTACGGAGGGGACAACGACCGCGCCTTGGAGGACCGGGACATAGTAATGGTGGACTGCGGAGGCTGGTACGACGACTACAGCCACGATATGACCAGGATGTTCTTCATAGGAGAGCCCACGGAGGAGCAGCGCAGGGTTTACGACATAGTCCTCCGGGCCCAGACCGCCGCGGAGACGGCTGCGAAAATCGGCTCCATCCCGGCGGAGCTGGACAAAATCGCCAGGGACATCATTGAGGCGGAAGGATACGGCGAGGCCTTCAACCACCGACTCGGCCACGGGATCGGCATGGACGGCCATGAAGCGCCCTTCATATCCCAGGCCAACAGAGCCCCTCTGGTGGAGGGCAACTGCTTCAGCATTGAGCCGGGCATATATCTCAGCGGCAAGTTTGGCGTGCGCATCGAAAATCTGTTGATGCTAACCGCCTCGGGGACGGAGGTAATCAACCTCTACCCCAAAGAGCTCATGGTGCTGCGGAACGGTTAACGCGGCAGGCGCGGCCGGCCTCAGGGCGCGGACCGCTTCAGAAATTAGGAAAGAGAGGTAAAGGATTTGAAAAGACCGGTGTTTTTGAGTTTGTTGTGCGCGGTGTTTCTTTTAGGGGCGGCTTCAGCCGGATTTGCCCTGGAAAGCCTTAACGTGGGACTTCCGGGCGACGCGAAATCCCTTGACCCCCACCAGTCGGTGGACAACATGTCCTTCTCGGTGATTAAGCACTTCTACGAGGCCCTGGTCACCGTGGACGGCAAGACAAGAGAGCTCGTGCCGGTTCTGGCCGAAAAGTATGAAATCCTTGACGACAAAACCTACAAGTTCTACCTGAAGAAGGGCGTCAAGTTCCACAACGGCGACGAAATGACCGCCGAGGACGTAGTCTACTCTTTCAAGAGGCTCATGGAGCCCGGCTCCATGTACTCCAAATCCAGGGGCGCCTACATCGACCAGGACGGCTATGAGATCATAGACGACTACACGGTCATAGTAAGGACGAAGGCCCCCTTCGCCGGATTCCTTGAGTCCATGAAGCACCCCTACGCCTACATCCTCAGCAAGCGCGCCTGCGAAGAGGCCGGGGAAGAGTATTTCCGCAACCCCATAGGCACGGGGCCCTTCAAGTTCAAGACCTGGGTGAAGGGCGAGACCATCGAACTTGAGCGCTTTGACGACTACTACGGCGACAAGGCCAACTTCAAAGAACTTACGTTTGTGGTTCTCCCCGACGACAGCAGCAGAGTCATAGCTCTTGAGACGGGCAAGGTCGACATGGTTTACGGAGTGCCCGCCAACGACATGGAGCGGCTTAACTCCTCCGACAAGGTCAGGGCTGTGGAGGCGCCGGGACTCATCCTCATGCACCTCTTCGTAAACACCCAGAAGAAGCCCTTTGACGATCCCAAGGTTCGCTGGGCTGTTGAGTACGCGGTCAACAAAGATGCCTACGCCCAGGTAGTCTACGAGGGAAGATGCGCCCCTGCCATAGGACCCATCATGCCCGCGAGCACCTTTGTCCCCGAGAAGGCCAAGGCCTACCCCTACGACCCCGCCAAGGCCAGAGAGCTTCTCAAGGAAGCCGGCTATCCCGACGGATTCACCGCTGAACTGTGGATCGCCAACTTCCCCGACAGACTGAGCGGCGCCACCGTGCTCCAGTCCATGCTTGCCGAGGTGGGCATCAAGGTCAACGTCACCGTCTACGAGGCGGGCGTGTTTGACAGCCTTGGAAAGTCCAAGGACTACGACATGGCCATCCGCACCGTGGGAATGCAGACCAGCCGGGACGCGGGGATGTACTGGCACATGATGTTCCATTCCTCCAGCATCGGCGGCTACAACTGGTGCCAGCTGAACGACCCCGAGGTGGACAGGCTCATCGACTCCGCCAACATGGAGATGAACCCTGAAAAGAGGGCCGCGACCCTCAACGCTATCTGGGACCGTCTTGACGAACTGCACCCGGACATCACACTGGCCATTCCCCACGAGCTTCACGGCGCCAGGAGAGACCTCATGGGCGTGGAAGAGCTTCCTGACGGCCGCCAGAACTATCTCGGCAACCTGACCATTAAGGAATAAAGAAAAAACCGGAGCGGGCTCCGCGCCCGCTCCGGGATCACAGACAACAAAAGGGAGAGATATATATGAAAAGACTAATGCTTCTGGCAGTTATGGCCGCCGTAATGCTTATGGCGCCCGTAGCCCCGGCCGTCGCGGAAGTGACGGAGCTTACCGTCGGAATGCCGGCGGACGCCAAAGCCATCGACCCCCATCAGTCGGTGGACAACTATTCTTTTGCGGTGCTCAAGCACATCAACCAGCCCCTGGTCACCATGGACGGCAGGACGAAGGAGCTTGTCCCCATCCTTGCGGAGAAGTGGGAGATCCTCGACGATACGACCTACAAGTTCTATCTGAAGCAGGGCGTTAAGTTCCACAACGGCGACGAGCTGACCGCCGACGACGTGGTCTTCTCCTTCAAGCGGATGATGAGCGACCCCAAGTCCTTCTACACCAAATCCAGAGGAAAATACCTCGATGCGGACGGATTCCAGGTTATCGACAAGTACACAGTGATAATCAAGACCAACGGCCCCCTGCCCATATGGCTCAGCGGCATGAGACACCCCTATGCCAACATCCTCTCCAAGCGCGCCGTGGAAGAGGCCGGTGACGAGTACTTCCGCAACCCCGTGGGAACGGGACCCTACAAGTTCAAGAGCTGGCTGAAGGGCGAGAAGATCGAGCTTGAGCGGTTTGACGATTACCATGGCAAGAAGGGCAATTTCAAGAACATCACCTTCCTGATAATCCCCGACGCGAGCAGCCGGGTCATCGCCCTGGAGACGGGCAATGTGGACCTGATCTACGAGGTGCCGGGCAACGACGTGGAGCGCCTTAACGCCTCCGAAAACACCAAGGTGGTGGAGTCCCAGGGTCTTATCCTTCACCACCTCTTCCTTAACACCAGGAAGAAGCCCATGGATAATCCCCTGGTGCGCAAGGCCATCGAGTACGCGGTAAACAAAGAGGCCTACGGCCATGTAGTTTATCAGGGACGGTTCTCAGTCCCGGTGGGTCCCATTCTCCCGGTGAGCAGCTTCTTCCCCGCGGATGAAAAGCCCTACCCCTACGACCCCGCCAAGGCTAAGGAACTGCTGAAAGAGGCCGGGTACCCCGATGGATTCACGGCGGAGCTGTGGATCGCCAACTTTGCCGACAGAGTGAGCGGCGCCACCGTGCTTCAGTCCATGCTTGCCGAGGTGGGCATCAAGGTGAACGTCACCGTTTATGAGTCCGGCGTCTTTGACGGCCTCGGAAAAGATCCCGGCTACGACATGGCCATTCGGACGGTGGGAATGCAGACAGCCCGCGACGCCGGAGACTACTGGAACTCCATGCTCCACTCCACAAGCGTGGGAGGGTACAACTGGGCCCAGTTGAGCGATCCCCAGCTGGATAAGCTCATCGAAGAAGCCAATGCTTGCATGGATCCCGTTGCCAGGGACATCATTCTGCAGGCCGCCTGGGAGAGAATCGACGAAGTGCACCCCGACGTGGCCCGTTCCATCCCCAGCGAGCTCTACGGGGCGCGGAAGGGTCTCATGGGGCTTGTGGAACTGGGAGACGGCCGCCAGAACTACCTGGGCGACCTTACCATAAACGAATAAACAAAAATTACAGCACCGCAGGAGCCTCTCCCTGGTTCTCTGAATCAGGAGGGGCTCCTGTCCTGAAAACTTTTTAGGAGGAGCTGCAGACAGTGAGAAAACTTATCTTTGTTTTGTGCGCGATTTTAGTCCTTACTTTTCTACCGGCCGCTTTCGCCGCGGAAATGAACCACTTCACCCTTGGCCTTCCCGGAGACGCCAAAACCCTGGACCCCCAGCAGGCGGTGGACACCATTTCCTTTATCGTCACCAAACACATCAACGAACCTCTGGTGACAGTGGACGGCAGGACGAAGGAGCTTGTCCCCGTCCTGGCGGAAAAGTGGGAGATAGTAGACCCCCAGACCTACAAGTTCTACCTGAAGAAGGGCGTCAAGTTCCACGACGGCACGGAATTCACTGCCGAGGACGTGG
>CAZXOD010000049.1:0-12873 GCA_964642285.1 uncultured Synergistaceae bacterium | reverse complement strand
TATTGGCAAGCCCCGTCATGCCCATGGCCACCATGGTGAAGAAGGGGCCGTCGTTGGTGGAGATGATGGCCACCGCGCCTATGTCGGATTCGTCGCCGTACTTCTGGGCGAGAGCCGTGTAAAGGCCTCCGTTGGAGTTAGCCATGGCGCCAATCAGAGCAAGGGGCGTGAGGCCGAAAAGGCTGCCCTCAGGGCCAAGAAGCTTGCCGACTATGAGACCGAGAGAGATGCCCAGGACCACTTTTACGGTGTTGAGGACAACGCCCTTCCAAAGGGCCACTCCCGCGGTTTTAATGGTAATCTGGGCGCCGCTGCAGAAAAGCAGCACGGCGATGAGGGGCAGGGCGCCGTTTTTGAAAAGGGCGGTAGTGAAGCTGCCGATCTGGAGCGACTCCGGGGCAAAGGTGTTTACAATGGCGCCGAGAAGCAGAAATACGACCATAAGGCCGCCCGGCACTTTCTGGATAGTCTTGAGAATGGGTACTTTTCCGGACATTACATACACCTTCCTTCGAAAGATTTGGTTTTTCTAGAACGTGGACGTCAGCTTATAGATCCCGAACTCCATGTGCTTCAGGGCCTCCGCCTTGGTCAGCTTACCGTCGCAGACCTCCCTGATCTCCTCCAGGACCCGCTCCCCCACCCCGGGGATGGACTCGGTCCCCTCGATTATAGTTCCGGCATTGATATCGATATTTTCCTCCATAAGCCTGTAGGTAATGGGGTTGCCCGTTATCTTGATCACAGGGGCCAGGGGGAAGCCCGTGGGGGTCCCTCTGCCCGTGGTGAAGATGACGATCTGGGCGCCTCCGGCCACCATGCCCGTTATGGACTCGATATCCTGGCCTGGGGTGTCCATAAAGTAGAAGCCCTTCCCCCCGGGGACTTCGCCGTACTCCAGCACGCCCCGCAGGGTACTAGAGCCTCCCTTGTAGATGCAGCCCAGAGATTTCTCCTCAATGGTGGTAAGGCCGCCCTGGATATTGCCGGGGGTGGGCTGGCTTCCCCTCATATCCACTCCCATGGCATTGGCCTTGGCCTCGCAGGCCCGCACCATCTCTATGAGCCTGTCTCCGATCTCCTTAGTTTCCGCCCTCCGGGCAAGGATGTGCTCCGCTCCGATAAGTTCTGTGGTCTCCGAGAGTATGGAGGTACCTCCCATCTCCACTAGCCTGTCGGAGACATAGCCGTGAACCGGGTTGGCCGCCAGACCGGAGGTAGTGTCGGAGCCTCCGCACTCAAGGGCCAGGACCAGCTGCGAAAAATCCGCCTCAGTGCGGCTTATCCGGGATACTTCCTGGCTCATCTCCCGGGCCAGCCGGAGCCCCTGCTCCTGAGCCTTCAGGGTTCCGCCGCACTTCTGGATAATCAGGAACTCAGTCCGCTTTCCGGTTTTGCCTATCTCCCGGGCCAGCTCGTCCGCCTGCACACTCTCGCACCCAAGCCCTATGACGAGAACCGCCGCCACGTTTGGGTTTGCCCCCAGGCCCGCCAGGGTCCTGAAAGTAACCTCCAGGTCGGGGCCTATCTGGGCGCAGCCGTGCTGGTTGGGAAGGGCTACGGCCCCCTCCACCTGGTCGGCGATTCTGGCCGCCACAGTGGAGGCGCATACCGAGGCGGGGATAATGGCAATGTGGTTTCTGATTCCGACTCTGCCGTCAGGCCGGACAAACCCCATGAACTTCATTCCTTTGCCCCTCCTTCCCGCTTTTCCAGGTCGCCCCTGCCCCTTAGACTTTCCAGGTTGTGGACATGGACGTGCATTCCCTGGCCGATAAAAGAGGTGGCGCGGCCTATTACCTCGCCGTACTTCAACACCTCATCGCCGGCCTTAATGTCCGCCAGGGCAAACTTGTGGCCGAAGGGAATATCCTCCCCGACGACTACCTTCCGGACCGATCCCGCCCGCTCAAACGTCGCCTCCTGCCCTGCCGCAAGATCCTCCAGAGCGGTGGCCACGCTGTCGCTGTCGTGGGTTAAAAGAGCGCTTCTCTTCATCCCGTTTTCGACCTCCCTACTGCTCCACTATTACAGACACGCCGTCGGGAATTACCGTTATGGATCCGTCGTCCCTGCCCAGAATGCCGTCCGCCATGGCCAGGGCCTCCTCCAGGGACGGCGCCCACCTCATGTTGAGGCGCTCCACCATCTCCTTCGGCGCCGAGGTCACCATGATCACAGTGTAATCTATCAGCACACGGACGAAAATCTGTATCTGCCACTGGTCGGGCTCCGTCTGGTCCCTGCCCCGGGCCATAATCATGTCCATGATGCCCTGGGGGGTAGTAATGGTATCGAAGGTGTGGTAGAAGGCTTCTCCTCCGTGGCCGTCGCTGCACTCCGAGGCCACGATGATAACTCCGCCTTTTTTGCAGCTGGCCTCCCCGGCGGTCATGCTCTTAACCGCCTGATAGAGGTTCTGATCCAGGGGATAGCCGCCGTTGCTGGTAATGACGATATCCGCCGGCGCGGCCTTGACCTTGCCGTACCTGCCCATAAACTCGCATCCCGCTTCGTGGGCTTCCTCCATTTCTCCGCTGAAGGCCGCCACTACTTTCTTTTCGGAGTCGATGACCACGTTGCAGATAAAGGCCAGGCCTCCTTTACGGGCGCCGTAGACCATATCCGTATGGATGGGGTTGTCCTTGATTATGCCCGTTCTCGCCCTGTCGTGGGCGATAAATTCAGCGCAGTGGTTGGCCATCACCGTCTTGTAGCTGGCTACGCCGGGAAGGACGGACTTACGGCTTCCCGAATAGCCGGCGAAGAAGTGGGGCTCGATGAAGCCCTCTGCCGCCACGAGGTCGGCGTCCACCACCAGGCGGTTGAGGATAAAGTCGCCCCCTGACGGCAGCGTGCCCACATGTACGAGGCTAGCCTCGTCGTGGCTGTCGTGGACTACAATGCGCTCATTCTTCACAATATCCGGTCCGTACCGTTCGAGCAGCTCTTCGCTGGCAGTAGCCCTGTGCCCTCCCGTGGCTACCAGGATGGTTATGTCGGCTTCAGGGTTTCCGGCCCGTACTTCCTCAAGGAGCAGGGGCATGATTATCTTGCTGGGCACAGGCCGCGTGTGGTCGCTTGAGATGATGACCACGTTCTTCTTCCCTCTGGCCAGCTCTCTCAGCCTTGGGGTTCCGATGGGGTTCTCCAGGGATTTTCTTACAATCTCTCTCTCCGGGGCTTCTGCCTTCAGCTCGTGAAGTTTCGACGTGAGGACGGCCTTAAGCCTCTCTTCCGGCACGTCCAGGGACAGATGTCCTCTGCCGTAGGGAATTGATACCCGCATGATCGTCACTCCTTTTTTTGTATGATATTATCGGAAATATGAAAAAAGGCCGGAGAATTCGGCCTCGTGACGCTTCGATTAAAATGAAGGGGCTCCGCTGCCCAGCTCCTTTGCCCTGTACATGGCCTCGTCAGCGCTTTTCAGAAGTTCCCCCACATTGCTCCCGTCGTCGGGGAAGATAGCTATTCCGATTGAGAGGCTAAGACGAACGCCTCCCGTCACGGATTGAATGGGATTGCTAAAGGCCCCCAGAATCCGGTTGGCTACAGATTCCGCATCCGCGGCGCCTCTCACGCTGGGAAGTATTACGGTAAATTCATCCCCGCCCAGCCTGCACACCGTGTCCATCTCCCTGACGCTTGAGGTCAGCAGGGACGCCGCCTCCCCCAGAACCCGGTCGCCCGCCGCGTGGCCGTAGCGGTCGTTTATCATTTTAAAATCGTTAAGATCCAGGAAGAACAGGGCGGCCTTTTCCCCCAGCCTCTTTGCCCTGGCCAGTGCCTGGGACAGTCTGTCCTCAAAGAGAAACCGGTTGGGAAGGCCCGTAAGAAAATCGTGGGTCGCCTGAAACAGGATATGCTCCTCCAGTTCTTTTCTTCCCGTAATATCCGAATGGGTGCCGGCAATGGTAAGAGGCCGGCCCGAGGCGTCCTTTCTGACCACCCTGCCCCGTTCAAGAATCCAGCGAAGGCGTTCGTCCTTGCCCTGAATGCGGTATTCGGCGCTGTATGACGGGGATTTTCCATCATAACAGCGGCTTCGCTTCCTTTCTAGCTTCTCCCGGTCTTCCTCGAAAACAAGCTTGTCCCACGCATCGGAGGACTCGAAATCCTGTCTGTCGCAGCCGGTTCTTCCCTCTTCATCGCAGAGAATTTCTATCGAAAGGGGGGACAGAGCCGTTCTTCCCGTGGCATGGTCCCAGATCCACAACCCCTCGCCCATGCCCTCCACCGCCAGCCGCAGCATCTCTTCGCTCGACCGGAGCTCTTCCTCCGCCCTCATGCGCTCGGCGATCTCCATCTTCATCTCTTCATTGGCCATGGAAAGCTCCCTGGTGCGCTTTTCCACCTGGAACTCCAGAAATTTTCTGTGCTCCTGAAGCTCCCTGCGGGAGTCTTCAAGCTGGTTCATCCGTTCGGAAAGGTCCTGGTTGAGTATGCGCACATTGTGATAGAGCTCAAAGCTCTCCAGGGCCTCGGCTGCGGACGATAGGAGCACCGACAGCAGGGACAGGGAGTAATCGGATACCTGGCGCAGCTCCCCTTCGATAATCCCGGCAAACATGCCTCTGGTTCGTGAGATGGTGGTAAGGGCGTGAAGAATATGAAGAGGTTCGGTAGTCGCTATGCCCGTAAGAACTGACTTCTTCCGCCTCAGGGCCCACGAGAAGGTGCGGTCCTCAATCCTGCGGGATATGAGGTTTTCAATCTCCAGGGCCCCTTCCCGGGGCATGCACAGAGCCTGCCGGAAAGAAGAGTCGTCATTCACAAGATAGAGCGCCGCAGACCGGAAGGGCATAAGGCTCCGGGCCCTCGTCAGGATTTCCTCAAGAATGGGCATAGGGTCGTCGAGTCGGTTTAGGCTTGTATCAAAGCTTCCCAGCCTGATGGCCGACTCCAGGGCCTCCATCGCCCTGTTTTTTTCTTTCCAGAAGAAAGCGTTGCTCTCTTCGAGCATCCGGATCCTTTCTTCAAGATAGGCGATGCGGTCCTCCTGGGCGGCCATCCTAAATCCCTCCGTCTCCCAGGAAGGTTGCGGCGATATCTCCTATCTGCCGGTCTCCCTGCCGTACCACCGGCTGAAACACTCCTCCGGACAGTCCGGCGGCCGCCCAGGTCTCGTCGTCGATCTCAGGCACTATGGCGGAGCCGCCCCTTCCTATGCCCATGGCAATGGCCAGCGAATCCGCCACGTTCAGAATGGAGGACTCCAAGGTGTAGGATGAAGGGAGGGGCGCATGATGAAAGCGCACCGCCGCCTCCAGATGGGCGGGGATTCTCCACTCCCTCAGAAGAAGGGCTCCTACCTGAGCGTGGTCGAAGCCCATAACCTCCCTCTCCGCCTGCCACACGGGAATCTTTTTTGCCTCGGACATCTCCAGCGCCTCTCTGGCGGAGAAAGGTACCTGCCTGAAGATGACAAGTTTTCCTAGGTCGTGAAGGAGACCCGCCACGAAAAGCCTCTCCTCAGAGACGCCCACTTTCTCCGAGGCCAGCAGCCGGGCATAAACCCCGCAGGCCACGGAGTGGGTCCAAAAGCCCTTCATATCGACAAATTCAGGGGGTATATGATTGAAATACTGTACGGCGGTGATGCCCAGAGCCAGGGTTGACAGCTCCTTGGTGCCGATTATAGCCACAGCTCTGGGGACTGTGTCTATTTTTGACGGGAAACCATAAAATGCGCTGTTGACCAGCTTAAGCAGGCGGGCAACCAGACTTGTGTCTTTATTTACCGCCTCGGCGATATGGGATGCCGAACTTCTGGCCGAGTTGATAACTTCCATAATACGGTAGTACACGTCGGGCAAAGACGCGAGCCTGAGCTCCTGGGAGACCAGATCCGCGGGGGTTATTCCGCCCTTTACCCTGCCTCCCCCGGCCTTCCTGTCTCTGGAAAAAGTCGGAGGGCTCTTCATGACGGGAGCCTCGTCCTTTCCTGATTTTAGGGCTACCGCCCTCCGCTCCAGGGCGAGGGCATATATTTCCTTCATTGGAGACCTTATGGCAGGCTTGGGGAAGAGGGCTTTTACATCCGCCTCGGCCTGTTTTAAAATTTCCTTCGGTATTTCCGCGTCCAGCATTTTTCCTGTTTCGCGGCCCTCTTCACCTCTGATATCGGCCTCTACCACGCCCCATACCTTCATAGTCTGTATATGACCCATTGTGAGTACGGTTCCGCCCGGAAGCAGAAATCGTCCGTTGAAAGCCATCAGGTTTTTGTCGAGAATCATTCCGGGCTTCAGGCTGTCCACGTTCAGGAGTCCCACAAGAACCCCTCCTTTAGTGCTGTTGTATATGCTCTTTTTGATGAATACAATTTTACCATGAACGTGGTTTGATTACCCCCTACCGGTTATTTAAATAACGGGTTTTCAGGCAAAAAAACATGCATGGCAGGGGTAATTTTTAAAATTACCGGACTTCCGGTCCCCCGGAGAGCGTAGCGGCGGTTCCAGTTTTGCGGAAAGCTAATCCCGAAAGCGCTTGATAAGTTTTTCTAGGAAATAGAGGGCTTCTTCTTTTGAGTCGAACCCCTCTTTAATTCGCCTGATCTTTAAAGCGTCGGCCAGTTCACCGACGGCCGGCCCCGGCTGAAGGGAAAATTTTTCCATAATATCCTCCCCGGAGGGAAGAACTTCGTCCCTAAGAGCCCTTACCGCCATGGAGACATAAATTGCCCTGTTCTCCCCCCACCTTCTCCGGTGGGACTCATTGGAACAGAAGTAACGGGCAAGGAGAAAGAGGCTGTCCATGAAAGAGTCTCCTCTGGCCTCGAAAAGAGTCGCCAGCTTATCCGGATCGGGGGCCTCCAGGGGCATCCGCCTGTTGCGCACCAGCTCCGCCGCCTCGTCTGCCGTACGGCCCGGCCAATTCCAGTCTGTCAGCGCGGCTTCCGCTCTGATGGGCTCATCGTCGCCGGAGGCCATCATCCGCATGGATGAAAATAGGGCCGCGGCCCGGACCGCCAGGGGCGCGCCCTCCCCGACCAGCCCCTCTTCTACCGCACACAGCCTTGAAAACTCATACTCTCTGGTGAGCATACCAGGAAACAGCTCCCCCAGCAGGCCGCATTTTTTTAATATTTTTAAAAAAACATCGGCCCTGCCCTCCAGGCCCAGCCGGATCTCCCTCCCCACTCTCTCGGAGGCGCAGCCGCCAAGGGATGGGCGAAGCTCCCTGCAGCTTGAAGCGGCCGCCGGATCGACGGCAAAGCCGGGCAGAGTCGCGGCAAGCCTGGCCAGCCTCAGCGCCCGCAGTGGGTCTTCCCCCAGTCTCTCCTCCGGAAGGCCGTTGAACCGCAGCACCCGGGCCGCCGCGTCGGCCTTAGCCCTCCTGCTTCCGATAATTTCTCCCGTCCGCCGGAGGGCAAGGGCGTTGACGGTGAAATCCCTCCTGGAGAGATCGTCCTCCAGCGACCCGCCCGAGTAGGAAGACACCTCGCAGTGCCCTCCTTCCAGAGGAAGGAGGAGAACCTGCTTTCCGGAGGGGCCGATCAGCCTGCCCTCCGGAAAGAGGGGAATAATGCCTGGAAGGGGGGCGTCCGTGGCTATATCCCAGTCGGAGGATGGGAAGCCGCACAGCATGTCCCTTACGGCGCCTCCCGCCAGCACCGCCTCCCGCCCCTCTTCTTCAAGGCGGCGGACTATCGCCATGGCGCCCTTCAGCAAGTCCTTCATTCCTTCCCGGGCGCCGGTTCCGCCAGCAGGGGTTTTCCATAAAGAAGGGCCAGGCCGTTGGCCTTCCGCTTCACCTTATAGCCCACAAATCCTTCGGCAAATACCTTAGGGTGATAGTCGTGGTTTCGCAGCAGGATCTCCTTGTGTCCCCTGGTCTTGACCGCCACAGGTTTGCGCAGGTTTTTATAGAGCACGAATCTGGGGTGGCCCCCGTACTTAATCTTGAAGTCCACCGCGTGAAAGCCGCATTTCAGCACATTTATCAGGCTGAAGCTGTTATGGGGGGAGACGGTGGTATGAAGGTGGTACCTGGTAGGATAGAGAATATTTTCCATGAACAGGTATGTAAAAAACTGTATGTTATTCCCCCTGAAGGACGGGTCGGTAACGCAGAAGTCCATTACCGCCGTACTGTCGGCCTCGGACTCGTCGAGGCCCAGATCCTCCATGGCGTCGTCTACGTACTCCTTCACATAGGAAAAGGCCCGCACGGCGATAAGGTTCCCCGCCGCGTAGATGCCCGTTACCGCGCCCTCTCCCCTTATGCTTTCGACAATAGTGTTCTCCTCGGCAAAAATGCCCGGGTCACCAATCTGGTCGGTAATCCGCTTGTGAAATTCCAGCGCGTCCTCAATGTCGTCTTCGCCCAGAAGCCTCATAGTGCAGAGGACAGGAACAATCAGGCCCACTTCCCGCTTCTGGAGAAAAAATTGCTGGGATGCATTAGGCATGATCTCACCGATCCTTTCCCGTTTCCGTGGCCGCCTTTCCCTTCGCGGCCCTTAACCCTCCGGACGCAATCCAGCTCCCGGATGGTAGTGTATTATAATACAAAACTCTTCGCGGGAGGACTGATCATGGCGGCAGCGGCCGGAAGGGCGGTTTTCAGGTGCGGTTCGTACGACAGAGAGGAGCTGGAGGAGCGCCTTGGCGTCCTTCTCGAATCTTTGGGCGGAATGGGAAAATTTGTTGCTCCGGGGGACAGGGTGCTTCTAAAGCCCAACCTTCTCTCGGCCTCCGCTCCGGAGCGATGCGTCACTACCCACCCGGAGCTGGTTCGGGCGACGGCCCTGAAGGTGCTGGAGGCGGGAGGCAGGCCCTTCATCGGGGACAGCCCCGGCCTGGACGGCTTCAGCGGCGTCGCCGCAAAGACAGGAATGACGAAGGTAGCCCGGGAGCTGGACATACCCTGCATAGAGCTCGACGAACCTGTTCCACTGCCCATGGCGGAGGGCTCCGTCTTCCGCAGGGTGGAGGTCTCTAAAAAAGCCCTTGCGGCGGACAAAATAATCAACCTGCCCAAGCTGAAGACCCATGCCCAGATGCTGCTGACCCTGGCGGTCAAAAACCTCTTCGGCACGGTGGTGCGGCAGAAGAAGGCCTCGTGGCACTACACCGCAGGGCTGGACAGGGACGTCTTCGCCGACCTCCACATCGATATAGCCAGAAGCCTGGCGCCCGGCCTCACCATCATGGACGGGGTCATGGGGATGGAGGGCAGGGGCCCCGGCAACGGCCGTCCCAGGTTCTTCGGCCTGCTGGCCGCCTCCGATGATCCCCTTGCCCTGGATATGCGCCTTTGCGAAATGCTGGGAGCGGACCTTCGGTCCTTCCCCCTCTACCGTGCCGCGGCAAGGCGGGGGCTCCTCCGGGAAGAACCGGCGGAAATGGCGGGAGACTTCCCTCCCGGCTTTGTATTCGAGGGAGTGGACATCCCCAGGCTGGACTCCCTCCACCTGCTCTCCTTTGTGCCCGAAAGCTTTGCCAGGCGACACCTCTCCTCCCGGCCCGTCCAGCTGCCCGCGGCCTGCATTGGCTGCGGGAAGTGCGTGGAAGTATGCCCGGCGGAGGCCATGACCATGAAAGAGAATAACTTTGTTCAAATAGACTACGAAAAATGCATAAGGTGCTACTGCTGCCAGGAGGTCTGCCCGGCGGACGCCATAGACTTCTCGAAGGGATTCCTGCTTAAAATGCTCGAAATGCTGGGCCGCTGAAGAGAGCCTAACCCCCGAGGAAGGAGAGGAGCAGCCCTCCGGCCAGCACCGAGCCTATCTGCCCGGACACATTTGCCCCCACGGCGTGCATAAGAATGAAATTATACTTGTCCTCCGCCGACGCCAGCTTCTGCACAACCCTGGCGGACATGGGGAAGGCCGATATGCCCGAGGCCCCTATCATGGGGTTCAGCTTCTGCTTTCTGAAAAGGTTGATGGCCTTTGCCGACAGCACTCCTCCCGCCGTATCCAGCACGAAGGCCACGATGCCCATGGAGAGAATGAGCGCCGTCTGGGGCTGAATAAAACGCTCTCCCGTCATGGTGGCGGATATGGCCAGGCCAAGCAGAATGGTGACAATGTTGGCAAGCTCGTTCTGGGCCCCCTGAGCAAGACGGTCCACTACCCCGCTCTCCCTCAGCAAGTTGCCAAACATGAGAAAGCCGATCAGCGACGCCGAGGGAGGGGCGAACATGCCCGCCACAAGAGTAACCCCGATGGGAAACAGGATCTTCAACTTTTTGGAGACGGGCTTCTCCCGGTAGGGCATGGGTATCCTCCGCTCCTCGGGAGTGGTGAGAAGCTTGATCACCGGCGGCTGTATCACCGGCACCAGGGCCATATATGAGTATGCCGCCATCGAAATGGGGCCCAGCAGGTGGGGGGCGAACCTCGCGGAGACATAGATGGACGTGGGGCCGTCAGCGGCGCCGATAATTCCGATGGAGGCCGCCTCTTTAATATCAAACCCCACCAGGAGGGCGAGACCCATGGTGAGGAAAATTCCCGCCTGGGCCGTAAGTCCGAAGATAAAAGTCACGGGATTTTGAAAGAGGGGCGAAAAATCGATCATGGCGCCTATGGCGATGAAGATAAGCAGAGGGAACATCTCGTTTGCGATTCCGGCGTCGAACAGAATGCTGAGCGCCCCGTGCTGCACCTGTCCCCCGATCATATGGGTAAGGGCGGAGGTAAAGGGAATATTTACCAGCAGAGTTCCGAAACCCATGGGAAGAAGGAGGGACGGCTCGTACTCTTTCACTATGGCAAGGTAGAGCAGAATAGCCCCCACCCCCATCATCACCGCCTGCCTCGCGGTAATCGCAAAAAACCCCTCGAATAGCTGCGCCATAAATCTATCTCTCCTTCGTTTTATAAATCTCAAATTGCGGATTTCATTGTAGCCGCCGCCGCCCCTTTGTCAACGACCCCCGCCTCAATGCCTGACCGATGCGGAAGTGGGGTATAATACTGAAATCACCTGACCGGCGGAGGCTAATCATGAAAAAAACACTGGCGGCGGCAGTCATATTTCTGACGCTGGCCCTTGGTTCGGCAGCCTACTTTTTCAGCTCTGCCCCCAGAGGGGAGAGCCTTTCCATACTTGCTGCGGAACCGCCCCCCGCCATCGGAGAAGAACCATCTCCCCTTGTCCCCGCGGAATCCTTCCTGTCCATTCCTGTAGCCATCACCGCCGGTGAAGCGGAGCGGCTTCTTGCCGGCGCCCTGGAAAACCCCCTCTACGACGTAAAGGGGCAGAAACTGGACGATAGCTACGGGGAGTCCATGGCGAACATCCTGGTTGAAAAAACAGGCCCTGTCGCCGTGACTTTTGAAGACGACAGGGGGGAGATCTCCCTTCCTTTCAGATTCGAGAGCCGGGTGCGGTGGAAGGGGAAAATTTTAGGCATATCCTCCAGCACCACCCAGGAGATTGCCGGCGGCGGGAAACTCCGCCTTCAGGTAACCCCCAAAATAGACAGGGACTGGAAAATACGGCTCCAGGGCTCCCTCTCCGTGGAGTGGCAGGAAAACCCCGCCATTACCGTACTGGGGCAGAAAATAGGCATTGGCCGTTTTCTCGCGTCCCTTCTTGAAGAGCGATCCTCAGACCTTCTTCTGAGGGCGGAGGAAGAGCTCAACCGGTCCGCCAGGCTAAAGGAGAAAGCCCGGGAGCACTGGGAGAGGCTTGCCGCTCCCATCCTGCTGACAACTTCGCCCAGACTTGCCCTTTCAGTAAGGCCCCTGGCCGTATCCATCCCCCCCTTCATCGCGAAAAATGGCGCGCTGACCGCCCATTTGGCCCTTCGGTGCCTTCTTGCCGTCACGTCGGAACAAGAGGAAGCCGGCCCCGCCCATCCTCTGCCGGAGCTGATGCCCCTTCCCCCGGGAACCGACCCGGGAGTGCTCATCAATGTGGACAGCTTTATCTCCTATAAGGCCCTGGAGGAATTTTTGGGAGCAAAATCCGGCGCCTCACTGAATATACCCGGTGGAGGCAGGGTGGATGTGGAAAAAATCTCCCTGTTCGGAAGCGGCGACAAACTGGTAGCGGCGGCGGACATCTCGGGAGCCGGCCCCCTGGGCGCGTCCCTGAAGGGGAAAGTCTACCTGGCGGGAAAACCGGAATACTCCCGGGAAAGCCAGGAGCTGCGGGTTCGGGACGTGGACTTTGACGAAGACTCCACCAGAGGGATGATGAAGGCGGCCTCGTGGATTGCCAGGCCCATGGTGGCAAGGGCCGTAGAGGAGAGCCTTGTCTTTCCCCTGGGCGGCCTGAGAGACAGCGCCATGACCTCCCTGGGCGGAGCCCTTGAGGGACGCCGCCTCTCGGAGGAGCTCCACATGGAAGGAGAGGTGCACTCCCTTGAACTGGAGACCCTGGACCTCACCCCCCGGGGCCTTCGCATGTCCTTCTCCCTGGGAGGGGCGGTCTCGCTTCAGTACAGGGATGGGAAATAAAATCCCTGCAAAAAAGATCCGGAAAGGGTGGGAGCCATGAAAACCGACAGCGGCCCGGGGTCGGAGAGAAGGGAGAGAATCTGCTTCCTTGTAGCCGACATCGGCGCAATGATCATCTTCTCCACCGCCATGTGCATGTTCATAGAAATCTTTATCGCCAGACTGACCTTTTTCCAGTCCGTCACCGCCCGGATCGCCGCAATTCCCGTCAACCTCATCACGGGTCGCCCCTACGGCTGGTTCCGGGACAAACTTTTCGCCGCCCTGGGGATTGACGGAACAAGCCCCTGGAAGATGATTCTGGGCGACACGGCGGCTTTCGTAATGTTCCAGGTCCCCCTATACGTAATAGTGCTGCTGCTGGCCGAGGCAAGCTGGAGCCAGATTGCCATTTCATCAGCCTTCATGACGGCCGCCTTCTCCCTGGCGGGCCGCCCCTACGGCAT
>CAZXOD010000048.1:0-13033 GCA_964642285.1 uncultured Synergistaceae bacterium | reverse complement strand
CGGGCTCTCCGTGAGTAACCAGGAAAAGGGGGTTCGTTGTGAAGTTGGACGCCCAGGCCAGGAGGTCGTCCCTGTCGCCGTGGGCTGAGAAGCCGTTGATAGTATGAATGGACGCCTTTACCGTAACGTCTTCCCCGGCGATGCGGATATGCTTCTCGCCGTCCACAATCCTGCGCCCCATAGTCCCCCGGGCCTGATATCCGACAAAGACCAGGTGGTTTTTGGGGTTCCATATGCCGTGCTTAAGGTGGTGAATGATCCGTCCCCCGTTTACCATGCCGCTTCCTGCGACGACCAGTCCGTGTTCTACCTGGTTTACAGCCCTGGAATCCTCCACCGAAGTTACATATTTAAGTTTTCCCGGGGAGAAGGGATCTTTGCCCAGGTTGATAAACTGCTGGATCTCCGACGAGAGAAGGTTCATGTGTTTTTTATAAATCTCGGTCGCCTTGACCCCCATGGGCGAGTCGAAGAAAATCGGTATGCTTTCGCCGATTATCCCATCCTCCCGGAGGAGGGCAAGTTCGTAGAGCACCCTCTGGGCCCTGTCCACCACGAAGCTTGGGATAAACACCTTGCCCTTGTCTTTGAGGGCCCGCTCAATTACCTCCCGGAACTCCTCCCGGCTTTCCGCGTTGCTGCGGTGAAGCCTGTCGCCGTAGGTGGACTCAATGACTACATAGTCGGCGGAGGAGATTATCGCCGGACTTCGTTCCATTACAGTGTCCTGGGGGCCCAGATCGCCACTGAAGACGATCTTCACTTCCTTTTCATCCTCGGTGAGCCATACTTCCAGGATGGCGCTTCCCAGTATGTGCCCGGCATCCCGGAAGCGAACGGACACACCGGGAGCCGCTTCTATCTTTTCATCGTAATTGACGGCTTCGAGCCGGGGGATCGCCTGGTCCACATGGGCCGTCCCGTAGAGGGGCTCCACGGGGTCGAGCCCCTTTCTGGAGTTCTTTTTCGTCCTCCACTCCGCTTCCTCCCTCATGAGGTTGGCGGAGTCGTACCACAGCACTTTTACCAGCTCCAGGGTCGGCAGCGTGGCGAAGACTTTTCCTTTAAAGCCCTCCTTCACCAGGAGGGGAATTCTTCCGGAATGATCCATGTGGGCATGGGTCAGGAACACGGCGTCAACGTCGGCGGGCGGGAACGGGAAAGGCTCTCTGTTTTTGGTCTCATCCCTGCCCTGGAACATTCCGCAGTCCACCAGCACCCTGCTTGATCCGCATTCGATAAAGTAGCACGATCCGGTGACCTCACCGGCGGCGCCAAAGACTTTAAGATGCATGACAACTCCTCCTAAAGCGGAAGCTCTCCTGCGGCGGGGGACTTAAACAGCCGCGGCCTCCGCGCCGTCGGGGAGCACGCACCTTACCAGCGCTCCCGTTCCCGGCCGGGATTTAATTTCAAGCCTTCCACCGACAAGCATCATACGCTCCACCATGTTGGCAAGCCCCCTGTGCCCCTCCACGCGGAGCGTTTCAAAGTTCAGGTCCGGTTCAAAGCCTGTTCCGTTATCCTGGAATTCAAATATTACCGAGTCGTCCTCCCGGAAAATTTCCGCCCGCATTTCAGTGGCTCCGCCGTGGCGGACGGCGTTTGAAACTCCCTCCTGAAAAATCCTGAAAAGGGAGAGCAGCTTCTCCCGGCCCAGCTCCGCCCTTTCGTCTACGTCCATGGAGATGGAGATATTGTAATGGCGGGCCAGACGGTTGGCCAGTTCGGCCATCATCTGCTCCAGCCCCAGGTCTATCCAGGGCGGGGAAAGTTCATCGCACATCTCCCGAAGCTCCCTGACCACCACCTGGGCGGTCTCCTCCGCCACGGCCAGATGCTCCCTCATGCCGTCGTCGTCCTTAGCCATTCCCGACAGGCGGATCTGCTGTATCATGGCCGTTATATTCTGGATGGGGCCGTCGTGAAGCTCCATGGCAATGCGGGATTTTTCCCCCTCCTGAACCCGGACGATATCGTTGACGTACCTGTTTCTCAGCAGAGTTCTCTCCACGGCGGCATTGGCCAGCTTGTGCAGCACTTCCCTCAGGCTGCCTATCTCGCTTACCGCCACCGGATCGGCCAGAGCGGGAAGGTCCTTCCCCCAACGCAGGGTTTCTATCTCCCCCACCAGGTCTTTGAGGGGCAGAATAAGCCACCTCCACATGGCCCACAGCGCGAGCAGGATCCCTACCCCCATCAGCAGTATGAGAATCGGCCACAGCCGCCCCACCCGCACCAGAGGTCCCAGCAGCTGATCCCAGGCCACCGCGGCTATTACGAAACGATCCCCCCCGCTTACGGGGTTGACCGCCACGGTGTACAGATTGCCCTCCTCATCCTTGATCTCCACCGCCCTGCCTATGGGGATGTTGAGCCGCCAGATAGCCTGGAGATCCCCCGCTCCCGGGGAGGTGAAGAGGATTCGGCCGTCGGAGCCCACCACCGCAACCCAGCCCGGAAGAGACGGTCCCCAGGTAAAGATCCTTATCCTTCGTATTTCAACTGCCGTAAGGTCGGAACTCCATCTCCTGGAATCACCCAGCGACAGCCTTGACGCCACGTTTTCCGCCATGTCCTGAACGTAGGACCGGGCCACGGACTCCATGGCCCACTCATGCTGAACCAGGCCAAAGCCTGAAACAAGCAGGACGGCAAGAGCCGGCAGCAGTATGGCGAAGGTGATTATCAGGAGAAGGTGCCGCCTCATTCAAGCAGTTCCTCCAGGGTGACCACGCCGTATTTTAGGGCCAGCAGGAGCGCCTCGGTCTTGTTTTTTGCCCCCAGCTTGTCGTAGATGGACGCCAGATGAGTCTGAACGGTCCGTTCGCTTATGAAGAGCCGGGCGGCCACTTCCTTGCTGGAAAGGCCTTTCGAGGCCAGGATAAGCACTTCTCTCTCCCTGGCGGAAAGGGCCTCAGGGGCAAACTCTCTGTCGCCCACCGCCGCCGCTACTTCCGAGTCGAGGTAAAATCCGCCCTTCGCCACGGTGGCGATGGCCCTGGATATCTCCTCGGGAGTGGCGGTCTTGAGAATGAACCCCCTGGCCCCCGCCCGGAGGGACGCCATGACATACTGCTGGGCATCGTAGGACGTGAGCATCACCACTGATACCGGAAGGCCGGCCTCCTTAACCCGCCGGGCGACGGAGACGCCGTCCTCGCCGGGCATGCGGATGTCCAGAAGGGCCACGTCGGGGGTCAGTTCTTCAATCAGCTTCCAGGCCTCAAGCCCGTCCTCCGCCTCGCCCACAAGTTCGACCGCGCTCTCCCGGGCCAGGTAGGCAGAAATGCCCGCCCTGGTGAGGGGGTGGTCGTCAGCAAGTACAACTCTTACGGCCATCTTTTTTCATCTCCTTCTCCCCGGCGCCGCGAGGCTTAATTTCCAAGGCCGATTTCCGGCTCGACTTCCCTGAGGGCGAGAATAACCCACTCTATAACCGTATCCAGAGGCATGGGTATCATCTCGGCGCCTTTAACAATTATGTCCCGATCCACTCCCCTGGCGAAGGACTTGTCCTTCCATTTTTTCTTCACCGACTTTACTTCGAGGTCTGATACGGACCTGCTGGGCCGTACCAGAGCGGCGGTAATCACAAGGCCCGTGAGTTCGTCCACAGTGAAGAGCACTTTTTCCAGGTCGCTTTCGGGCTCGGTATCGGAGCAGAGACCCCATCCGTGGGCGAGGACGGCCCTGCTGAGGTATTCAGGGTATCCGGCCTCCCTGAGCCACCTTGCCCCTTCGTGGGTGTGCTTCTCGGGGGTCTCCTGGGTTGTCTCCCAGTCTATGTCGTGAAGCAGCCCGGCGAGCTTCCATTGCTCCGCGTCGCCGCCCATTTTCACGGCAAAATAGCCCATGGCGGCCTCCACGGCCAGGGCATGTTTTATATTGCTCTCATCCTTATTGTGTTTCCGAAGCAGTGCCAGCGCTTCTTCCCTGGTTACTTCCATCATGCTTCCTCCTCGAAAATTATTGTCCGCATGGAGAAAAAAGCCCCTCCAGCAGGCGGCAGACCTCTGAAAATACGTCCGCGGACAGTCTGTCCACCGTCATGGAGGCATCCTTTTTCATGACGGCAGCAAGGTCGTCCGGATAGGGATGGACGTATACCAGTTTTTTTATCCCCGCGTTTATCATGGCTTTTGTGCAGAAAGAACAGGGCTCGTGGGTGCAGTATATGGTCGCCCCAGCGGTACTTGTGCCCACAGCGGCGGCCTGGGCAATGGCGTTCATTTCAGCGTGGGAGCCCCGGCAGATTTCATGCCGCTCGCCGGAAGGTATCCCCAGCCGGGCCCTGAGACACCCCACCTCGCCGCAGTGGGGAAGCCCTTTGGGAGCGCCGTTGTAGCCGGTGCTGATAATATGGTTGTCCCTGACTATTACCGCCCCCACTTTTCTGCGGAGGCAGGTGCTTCTGGATGCCGCCACGCCGGCAATCATCATGAAATACGAGTCCCACCCGGGACGCTCTCCGCTCATAGGCAATCCTCCGTGCATTTTTGGCTTATTTTGATTATAGCACCCCTAATAGCTCATTCTCCATACCGTTTTCCCGCAGGCTCAGGGACGGCGGATAAAATGGTATGATACACGGGATTTTATCATCCGGATTTTTTACCGGCCAATAAGGGGACGCTATGCTCTTTTTTCGCAACGTTGACCGCAAAGTTCTTTCGTGGTGCTCCTATGATGTGGGGAATTCGGCCTTTGCCACCACTATTATGGCCGCCGTCTTTCCGGTATATTTTAAAGAGGTTGCCGCGCTGGATCTTCCCCCCAACATTTCAACCGCCTACTGGGCATACGCCTCGGCGTTTTCCCTTCTGGCAAGCGCGTTTTTCGCCCCCATCCTAGGCGCGGCGGCAGATGTCAAGGGCTCCAAAAAAAAGATGCTCCTCATATTTACGATCCTGGGCGTTCTCTCCTCCGGCGGGATGGCCTTTGTGGGGCCGGGAGACTGGATGGCCGCCCTTATCCTCATGGTGGGCGGATCGATAGGCTTTTCGGCCTCCATGATCTTTTACGACGCCCTTCTGCCCTCCCTCGTTCCGTCAAACAGGATAGACGCCGTATCCGCCCAGGGGTATGCCCTGGGTTACCTGGGAGGCGGGGCTCTTCTGGCGGTAAACCTGCTCTTTATTCAAATCCTTCCCGGCACGATGGGAGCCCGCCTTTCTTTTCTGTCCGTCGCCCTCTGGTGGGGGGTTTTTTCCGTGCCGATTCTTCTTTTCGTGGACGAACCCCCTGCCGCGCCGGGAGGAGAGCACCTGTCCGGCGTAGCTCTTTTTCAGGAGGGACTCGGGAGGCTCAGGACCACCTTCAGAGAGATCAGGATCCATAAAAATCTCTTTGTCTTTCTGCTGGCCTTCTGGCTTTACAACGACGGCATCGGGACCATAATAAGGATGGCGGCCATCTACGGCGCCAATCTGGGAATTTCCATGGGGCACTTGGTGGGGGCGCTCCTGGTGACCCAATTCGTGGGGATTCCCTTCTCCCTGGCCTTCGCCTCTTTGGCTCAAACAATCGGAAGTAAACGGGCTATCCTGGCCGGGCTCTATTTTTATCTCGGCATCACCTTCGCCGCTATTTTCGTAAGGGAAGTGTGGCACTTCTGGGCGCTGGCCATTGCGGTGGGCATGGTGCAGGGAGGGACCCAGGCCATCAGCAGAAGTTTTTTCGCTTCCATGATACCCTCGGGCAGAACCGCCGAATTCTTCGGCTTCTACGATATTTCAAGCAAATTTTCCGGGATACTGGGCCCCGCCGTCTTCGGCCTGATCACCCAGGCCGCAGGCTCAAGCCGACTGGCCATAGCAGTTCTTTCCTACACTTTTATCCTGGGCATTTTTATTCTTAAAAAAGTAAAAGATTAACGGGCAGAGCTTAAGGAAAAAATTCTCAAAACTTCAGAGGTGAGATCATGGCCGACTTTCTTGTGATTTCTACGGGAGGAACCATCGCGTCGAGGCCGGGAAGCCTGGGGCTGACCCCTTCCATGCCGGGAGAGGAGCTTCTTTCTTCCCTGGACGGGCTTGAGCGGCACGGGACCGTCACTATTCTGGACCTCTTTTCCAAGGACAGCTCAAACATGTCCCCTGAAGACTGGAAGATGATGGCCGCCTGTCTGAAGGCTGAAGAAATGGCGTACGACGGCTTTATAATTCTCCACGGCACCGACACCATGGCCTACTCCGCTTCGGCGCTCTCCTTCTTTCTTCCGGGCTTTTCAAAGCCGGTAGTACTTACGGGGTCCATGTTTCCCATGGGCGAACCGGGCTCCGACGCCGAGAGCAATGTCCGGGAGGCCTTCGCTTTTCTGGCGGCCCTTTCCCGGGATGGGCGCCGGGGAGTTTCAATAGCTTTCCACGGCCGTCTGATCCACGGGCCCAGGTCGCAAAAGATCTTGAGCCACGATAGCACCGCTTTCTCAAGCATAAATTATCCCGAACTGGGGTTCATCAGGGAAGGCAAGGCCGTCCTGGGGGACGAACCCTTCCTTGCACCCATCTACCCTGTAGATGTCTCCTCTTTTTCGGTGGAGACTTCCATCTTTCTGGTCACCCTGTTTCCCGGCTTCAGGGCCCGTTTCCTTGAACATCTGGCCGACGCGGAGCCCAAGGCCATAGTCCTTGAGGCCCTCGGCCTGGGAGGGGTGCCCTATCTCGGGGAAAACCTGCTGAACCCCATAGCCAGATTCAGGGAGAAAGAGATTCCCGTAATTATTACCACCCAGTGCGTGTACGGAGGAGTGGACTTAAGCGTTTACGAGGTAGGCAAAAGAACTCTGTCCCTTGGGGCGATTTCGGGAAAGGACATGACCAGGGAGGCGATCATCGCCAAGCTGATGATCACTCTTCCGGTCTGCGGGACAAACTGTCTTGAAGGGCTGCTTCACGAGAATTTTTGCGACGAAATTTCAGCTTCTCTCCCTCAGGGATAGATCTCCTGAAAGAGAAAAGCCGCCAGGTCCCTGTCGATCTCCAGCAGTTTTTCATACCTGGCGAGGGCGGAAGGACGGTCTCCCAGCTCCACGAAGCACATCCCCATATCGAACAGGATAGGCGCCGGGTCGCGGCTGAACGTCAGGCCCTGGCCAAGGACCTCCACGGCCTCCTCAAACCGCCCGGCAATTCTGTAGGCCCTCCCAAGAGCGCCGTAGCCCCGGCCGTCCTGGGGAGCCTCCTTAATTGCCGCCATGGCCGAGGCGAAGGATTCGTCCCATCTTTCAAGCCGCGCCAGGCTCTCGCTTACCCCGGTCAGCCCCTCCACAGAACGGGGATTCGATGAAAGATAGGTTTCGTACAGTTCCGACGCCTCCCTGTGCCTCCCCTCCGCCCTGCGGGCATGGGCCAGTTCCAGTACTGCCGGCGGATAGCCTGGAATCAGGGCGAGGGCCGTTTTTGCCTCCGCCGCCGCCTTGCCCGGCTCGCCGTTAAGGTTGTAGGCCCTGGCCAGCTCCCCGTGGGCGATGCCGTCGTTAGGCGAAGCCGTTACATTTCGCAAAGCCCTGTCGAGGCCGGCCTCGTTCGGGCAGACCGCGCCAGAAACCGTAGTCGCCGCCCAAAGGATCATGATAAGAGACGCCGCAGAAATTTTGATAAAACTCTTTCCTGTCATGCTTCATCACCTTCCAGGCATATATTGACGAACGCCCCGGCGTCCATCTCCCTTCTGATGCCGAATCTGGTGAGAACAAAGTCGTATTTAACAGGATCCTCAGGAATAAGCTGCCTGAAGACAGAAGTAAGCTCCAGGGCGGACCTTAGATCGGCGCTCTTTCTCTTCGTAAGTCCAAGGGAGGAGCACATCCGGAACATGTGCACGTCCAGTGGAAGGATAAGGTCTCTCGGCAGGGCCGCTTTCCAGCAGCCAGGGTCAACGTCGTCGCTGCGGATCATCCATTTCAGGTAGAGGAAAAGCCTTTTGCAGGCGCTTCCCTCCCGGGGAGATGGCAGCAGAAAGTTTTTGCCGAGCCCGGCCCTGGACCTTATTCCCTCAGAGAAGAGGGAGGCGGCGTCCACGAAATTCCCAGCCCTTTCAAGGCAATCGCCGAAAAAAGCCTCGAGGCTCCCGAACTCCCTCAGCACGGTCCCGATCCCCGCCAGGAATGCCCCCATCTCGGAGCCCGTTGTAAACCTGTGGGTAAACCCCTTAAAAAGGCCGGAGAGGTCCTCCGGGGGAGTTTCCTCGAGAAAGGTTTTTGGAGCCGGCCCCAGGACGGCAAGAATTTTGTCCGCATTTTTCAGTATCTGGGCCACTCTGCCGTAAGCGATGGAGGAGACCGCCAGCCCGACCGCTTCTCTGTCCGGGGCGCCGGCATAAAGATAAAGTTTTTCCAGAGGGTCGGGGGAGACGTATTCCCTGCGGTTGAGCCTTTGGTAGGCCTCCTCAAACCGGGGAAGGTAGCCTGCCAGAAGACTGGTTTCCCGGGAAAAGGATGTCTCCGCGGGATGCTTCATGACCGCGGGTCTCCCTCTGAAGGATACGCCGTTTTCATTTTATCTTATTGAACACCGACGTAGGAGCGTTTGCCGGCGACTTGCCCTTTTTGACCGAGTGGTAGTTCGCGTAGGTCAGAGGGATTCCCTCTTTTAGCACTCTTGCTGAATTAACCTGGCCTACAAAGAGTTTGTGGGTAAATACATCCTGCATGGATATAACCTCCAGCTCCATACAGGCCAGGGCGTACTCTGTGACGATGGGAAGGCCCCCCTCGCCCACTTCATAGATACAGGCGCCGAACTTGTCAAAATCCCGGCCGCAGCGGAAGCCGAACTGACCGATAAACTGAAGTGGTACGGAATCCTCCAGGACTGAGACAGAAAACCGGCCGCTCCGCTCAACAAGTTCCGTAGTGAAGTTGTCCTTGTGGAGACAGGCCGCCATGCAGATCGGTTCGGCGGTGAGCTGCATCAGCGCGTTTATGATCTGACCGTTCTTCCTTCCCTCGTGTTCCGTAGTCAGGATGTACACCCCGTAGTTCAGGGTAAAAAGAGCTCTTGGATCAATAAGCGTGTCCATAAGGGTCTCCTCCAAAAAAAATGATTGAGCGGGAACTTCCGTTCCCGCTCAATCATACAACAGATATCATCAGTTGGTGAAGGCCAGCCTGAAACTAGTCGGCCTCTCTCTTGCCGAGGTCCTTGTCGAGCATGTAAATGCCCCGGCCTCCCTCTCCGATCAACTCCAGTTTTTTAACTATGGCGTCGGCGGAGGCCTCTTCTTCCACCTGCTCCTCGATAAACCAGTGAAGGAATACCTGGCTGGCGTAATCCTTCTCCTCCATGGCCATATCCATGAGGCTGTTTATTCTGCCGGTGACGTATCTCTCGTGGTCGTAGGCGCCCTTGAAAACGTCCAGCGCGGACTTCCACTCCTCCTGGGGGCAGTCAATGGCCTTGTACCTTACCCGGCCGCCCCGCTCCACAATATGATCGGCAAATTTCTTGGCGTGGCTTACTTCCTCCTCGGCCTGGATGTCCATCCAGTGAGCCATGCCGCTCAGATCGACTGACTCGAGGTAGGCCGACATGGCCATGTAGATGTAGGCGGAGTAAAGTTCTGCGTTTATCTGATCGTTAAACGCATCTTCGACTTTCTTGCTTATCAATTACAGCTCCACCTTCCATAGTCCGTGAATATTGCAGTACTCCCTGCTCATCGTGGGCGTAAAGTTCTCGAAAACTGCCTCCGGGGCGTCCCCGGGATTAAGGAAGACTCTGCAGACTTTCCCTTCGTCCATAATCTCTATGAACTCGATATAGTGCTCATTGGTCATGGGGTGCGGAACGCTTCCGACCTTGACTTTCTTGCCCTCTACCACGGGAACATGCTTTTCTGTGGCAGAATCCGCAGTCTGCTCAATAAGAAGCTTCATCGGCTCACCGCAGCAAACCAGCTCTCCCCCGCCTACGTGAAGAAGCTCCACCACATTGCCGCACAGGTTGCATTTAAACACGTCAAGTCTTTTCATCTTGATCCTCCTTGAAATATTTTTCTCTCTTATTTGTAACGTCGTTCATTATAGCATTAATTTGGTCTTTTTGCTGCCCTGAAAAACTCCAGGCGTCAAATCCTCCGCCTTGATTTACCGCCCTGGTCCGCCGAAACATAATTGGTATAGTATATCCGATAAAGGCCTGGAGGCAGATAAAATGACCACGCTTCGTAAGATGCAAGCCGCCGCCATCTTGTTTTCACTTATTTCCTTTTGCGGAGGACTCCCGGGGGAGGCCTCCAGGAGAAGCCTGGTGGTGCTCCCCACTTTGAACTACACGGAATTTGAGGTTTGGGACAGCAAGTTCTACCCCGTAAGCGTGCTCGAACAAAAGATGAGCGACTACCTTGCGACGCTTCTGAGGCAGGACCCTTTTGCCGATGTAAAAACACTGGACGAGGCCAGGGCTGAACGATGGTTCGCCGGGGAAAGGCGGCCGGGGGACTTTGCCGTTCAAATGGAGCTCTCTTCAGTCATGACCAAGGAACGGGAGGCGCTCGGGACCTATGAAAGATCCGACATCTCTCTGAGAGTGCATATATATGACGGAGGCAGCGGCCAAAGGCAGGACTCACGAATCGTCTCAGGAAAGGACAGTCGCTATACATTTAACCCCGGAGACGACAGGCTCTTTTTCCTGAACGCCCGGGAATACCCCATATTCCAGATTTTCCAAAAAAACATTCTTGGAGAAATACACGCGGACGGGCTTGACCTCCTCCGGCTCACGCCCCCCGATAAGGGTCAGAAGATGAGCAGGCTCACGTGGAAGCAGTTTTCTTCAACCTCCCACTGGCAGGCCTTTAAAAACGCCATAAACAACGCGGCCGCCGGAATTTCCAGCATTAATGACGAGGACTTTGCGGTAATAGGCCGCATAATAGCGCCCACCGCAGATTCCACCCTGAAAAGAAGAGAGTATATAATAACGCTGGGAAGCAGGGACTCTCTCGCTCCGGGAGACGTCCTCCAGGTAGTAAGAGGGGATTCCTATATAACCGTTGACCCTGAAAACCCCGTGGTTATCCTGCCCAGGGTAATAGGAAACGTGAAGGTTACAAAAGTGATGCAAAATGAATCGGTTGTCGTACTGGTCAACGAAAAATCAAAAGACCCCGTACAGCTTAATGATCTGGTGAAGACATCGCGAATCGGGACAAAAAAGGCGGCGCCGCTAAAATGAGAAAAAAAATGCTAGCAGCAGCTTTTCTGCTCTTTTTCCTGCACCCCCTCTGGAACGCCCTCACAGGAACCTTATCCCGGGCGGACGCCAATGGCGTTATCGTCACTGAGCCCGAGGGGAAGAAACCTGCGCCTAAGAAAAAAGCTCCCGCCGTAAAAAAGGCCGCTCCTGCGCAGGCTTCCCCTAAGGGGTCGGTGAAACAGGAAGCAGCTCCCAGGGGAAATACAGCCCTGGAGGAGGGGCTCAGGCTCCTTGAGCAGCGTTTTTTCACCCGGGCTCTGGCTCTGCTTGAACAGGCCGTCGTTGAGGAGCCAGGCAGCGCCGACGCATGGTACGCCCTGGGACAGACTTGCCGTGAAAAGGGGCTGTTTATGAAAGCCCAGGCCGCCTACAGGAATGTCCTGGAAATTGCCCCTGATTACGCGGCCCTCTCCCGAGTATTGGACGACTCCTCCAGGGACGGACGGATCCCTTTATGGGATCCTAAAAGACCCTCCAGGATTGAGGACATACCGGTGATTACTGGAGAGCCTGGGCAGCTTCAGGCTCTGGAAATAAGTCAGCCACAAACAGCTGCCCCCGAAATTGATCAGCCGGGAAATGATGCATTGAGCGCCCGGCATACGCCACAGGCAAATCAAGCCGCTTCATCAAAAAACAGCGCCAAGCTCAGGCCTTTCGTGCCGGTACGGATTATAAAACCTGAAGACGGGAAAATGGCCGCAAAACCTAAGGAAGAAGGAACGGACGGACCGGCGCCCATCCCCGCGTCTGAAAATCTGAACAGTCCCGTCTACATACCTCCGAATCCCCCTGGCGCCGTGAAAAATGACGCCGATAAAAAGGAGCAGTGATAACCATGGCGCGGAAATTTTTTATTCTGTTTTTGCTGCTGGCCTCTCCCGCACTCTTGCCGGCAGAGGCATCGGTCTATGTAGTGGAACCCCTTCTGGTAACCCAGCCTCCCGCCGCGGGGATGAGTTTTTACGTCTACCGGCCCGCCGGCCTTCCTGAGGGCTGGTTCGTTACTTTTGACGGATACGCGGTGGCGAGAACTTCGACAGGAATATGGGTCTACGGTACCATGAACGGCTCCGTCCCGGCGCAGACCAATTATACTGTCGGTTCCGCCAACCCCGCCCTTCTGCCCATAGTCCCCTACAGCGTCCATAACAGCGGCTCCGCTTTCGTAGCTTCCGCTCCTGAGACTGCCCAAAGTGGATCCATTCCCTTTCCGGAAGGCCCTTTTGTCCCATCGCAGACCGGGATTGCCTCGCCGACCTATATGCCCCGCTGGGCCCTTGATGCAGCCTTTAAAGAGGTCTCTCTCTGGAATAATCTTGTTGACAGAATGGCAATGCTGGAAACCCCCCGCGCTCCTCTGGCCTGGAAAGGCGACAATCCAAAAGTAATTTTTGCCTGGACCGGCCGGAGATGGTTCCAGATGACGGCCCTTAACCCGGACAGGCCCGAAAACGTCAAGGAGACCCTGAAATATCACCTGTACTCACTGACCAGGCTAATTCACAAGAGCGGCGTCAGGTGGGAGAACAGCTCTACCCCCATGCTGATAAGTCATGCCGCAAGATGGGGCTACTTCTGGGCGGGCGAGGTAAGGATCATTGAGGATTGAGGGAAAATCGGAAAGTAGGCACTCGTAACGTAGATATGAAGGTTTGTCATTCCTAATGATCCGGGGGGTGTTTCCGTCCTGAACGGAGCGAAGTAAATATGTCATCCCGAACGGCCGAAGGCCGGAGGCCGGAGGGATCTGGTTCTTGGAAGGCGGCCGGGGGCATGCCGCCTAAGCGATCGACGCCTGTGTCGCCTGCTTTGCTCTGCATAAGCGA
>CAZXOD010000047.1:0-13774 GCA_964642285.1 uncultured Synergistaceae bacterium | reverse complement strand
AACACCCTACTACCCGGCAAGGTCTGCAATAACGTCCACGGTGGTGGCACCGATACAGTAGAGCTCGCCCCGGGCCAGCATGGGCTTTAACATGTTGCCCGCGTCTATGGCGCCCTCGGCGGCCCCCGCGCCTACTATGGTATGGAGCTCGTCGATGAAGAGGATTATCCTTCCCTCGCTCCCCTTAACCTCGTTAAGCACAGCCTTCAGCCGTTCCTCAAATTCGCCCCTGTACTTCGCCCCCGCCACCAGGGAACCCATGTCCAGGGCGAAGATGGCTCTGTCCTTCAGTCCCTCGGGGACGTCGCCCTTGACAATCCGGCCGGCAAGCCCCTCCACTATGGCGGTCTTGCCCACGCCCGGGTCGCCGATGAGGACGGGGTTATTTTTGGTTTTTCTACTCAGGATCCTGATGACTCTGCGGACCTCTTCGTCCCTTCCTATGACCGGATCAAGCTTACCTGCCCTGGCGGCCTCCACCAGGTCCCGGCCGTACTTCTCCAGGGCCTCGTAAGTGGCCTCGGGGTTGTCGCTGGACACCCTGGTCCTTCCCCTGACATCGCTGAGAGCGGCCAGAAAGGCGTCCTCCGTAATCCCGGCCTCGGCCAGTACCCGGCCTGCCGCCGTGGTCCGCCCCTCGTCGAAAAAGGCGGCGAAGAGGTGCTCCACAGAGATATATTCGTCCTTCAGCATGTCGGCCCGCTCCCCCGCCTTCAGAAGAAGCCTGGACAGCCGCCGGGAGATCGTGATCTTTCCCGGCTCCACTCCCGGGCCTGAGACTTTTACTCTTCCCGCCAATTCATTTTCAACTTTTTTCGCAAGAGAAGACGGGTCTCCCCCCATCCGGGAGACTATCCGGGGAACCAGTCCTTCCGGCTGCTCCAGAAGGGCAAGGAGAAGGTGCTCGCCGTCCGTCTCCTGGTGTCCGTAAGAGATGGCCCTGTTCTGGGCGTCGGACAGCGCTTCCTGTGATTTTTTTGTAAGTTTGTTCATGTCCATTGCCATGCCTCCGATCTATTGACCATTGTTAACCAATATGATTATATCGAACTTTTTCTCTGGCGCAAGAGGGAGTTTCAACATTGTTTGAAGCGGGACGACCTCTGCTGAAAAAGCCTTTCGCGCGCCTTCCCACCCTTAAACCACCCCCGGGGGTGAGGATGGAATGATAGAAAGAAGGTATAATAACAGTGATTCATTATCTCGTTAAAAAATCACTCAGGACCCTGCGGGGCTTGAAGAAGGAGGATAAGAATGAAAAGAGCAATTTTCGCACTATTGGCGCTGAGTCTCTTCCTGGGCGGCGCAGGGCTTTCCGAGGGGGCCCCGGCAAAGGAGTTCTCGGTCCTCTCTTTCTCGCCGTCGGGGCAGGTCAAGGGGAGGCCTCCGGTGAGGGTCGCCTTCTCTGAGGCGGCCGTACCTAAGGAGGTTATAGGCAAAGACCTTCCGGCGGACAAGCACCCCATTTTCTTCTCACCCGCCATAAAAGGGGAGGGGAAATGGACGGACTCCAGGACTTTCTTATTCACTCCCCTGGCCAACCTGGCCTCCGCTACCCTCTACAGGGCCGAAGCGAGGGACGACCTGAGGGACCTTAACGGCGTCAGACTTGCGGGCAAACAGTCGTGGGAGTTCGCCACCGAGGCCCTGCGGCTGATCAAGGTTCAGCAGGTGGACTCGTCCGGGAGCAGCAACACTGTGCTGGAGCTAACCTTCAACCTTCCCGTGTCCCCCTTCAGGCTCAGGGGATTCTTATCTCTGGCGTCGGACAAGACGTCCTACGCCTACAACCTGATGGGAACCGCTCCCTCGTCCAGGATACAGATCTACACGTCGTCCGTGACGGATCCCAAGATTTTCGTTACCATCGCGGAAGGCCTTACTAGCGACGCCGGGCCCCTGGGGATCGCCAAGGCAGTCCGTCATTCGGTGAATATCACCAAAAAAATGGAGATCAGGGGCGTCTACGCTTCCAACGACTACCCCGACAAAAGCTCCATATCCGTTTCCACCTCTCTTAACACCGATTTGGCCAAGGCGGCCGGCTTTGTGGAGCTCTCGCCTAAAATTCCCTTCGGCATTGAGCCGGGCTACGGCGGAGGCTTTACCATCACCGGCGGCTTCAAGCCCAGGGACAGGGTGGAGGTTACGCTGAAAAAAGGACTGCCCGCCAGGGACGGCAGCAGGCTTGAGGCAGATTTCAGGCTGGCTGTCATCTTCCCCGACATATACCCCACCATTCTTCTTCCCGCCGCGGGTACATTCCTGTCCCCCGCCGGGGATCTTAAAATTCCCATTGAGACTGTAAATATCGAGGAGGTCACCCTCAGGCTCTGGAGGATGTACGAGAACAATATCCCCGTCGCCATGACCGCGGACAGATACTCCGTGCCCAGAGAGCTTGCAAGGCGGATTACCTCCGTAAACGCCCGCCCCGAGGGCGCCCTCAACACTCCGGTGCGCAGGGCCATTGATCTCAGAGAGCTAGCGGGAGACGCCAGGGGAGTTTTCCTTCTGACCGCCTCCGACGCTGCCGGGGAGTACTGGGGCGAGGCCGAACAGGTTGTGGCCGTCACCGATATTGGAATTGCCGCCAGGGTGGCGCCCGCCGGAATAACCGTCTGGGTTAACACCATTCTGGGGATGAAGCCCGTGGAAGGGGCGTCGGTAAAGGTCTACTCCAGAAGCAACCAGCTGATTGCCTCCGGCGGGACCGACGCCGCCGGGCTCTGGGCCTGGAGTGGAGAGAAGCCCTGGGATCCCCAGCTAACCCCTGCCATAGTCACCGTTGAAAAGGATGACGACCTTTCCTATCTTAAGCTGGACGGAAGCCTTCTTGCGGACGACAGCTTCGATACGGGGGGCAGGCCCTGGAGCGACGGCTACGACGCCCTCGTCTTTACTCCCAGGGGGGTATTCCGCCCCGGCGAGCGGGTGGACTTCAGCTCCATCGTAAGGGACGACAACAGGCTTCCGCCGGAGCCCTTCCCCGTGGCCTACGTGGTGCGCTCGTCCCTGGGCCGGGAAGTGGCCAGGGGAACCGCCATGCTGTCGGAACAGGGAATGACTTCCTTTGGGACGGATCTTGCGCCTGCGTCGGCCACAGGCAGATACACCGCCGAGGTCTTCCTTCCTGGGGAGGAGAGTAAGCCCCTCGGTAGAACCACCTTCCTGGTGGAGGATTTTGTCGCCCCGAGGCTTGAGGTAAAAGCATCCTCAGAAAAAGAGAACCTTTCCCCGGGAGAGACGGCGGAGATCACCGTAGCCTCCTCCTACCTCTTCGGAGCTCCCGCTTCAGGGCTGCCTTTCGAAGTGGAGTACCGGGCGGTCAACGCTCCCTTCAGGCCCGAAGGCTGGAGGGCCTTCACCTTCGGGGACATGGAAAAAACTTTCGATCCGGTCTCCGAGTTTCTTGAAAACGGCGTCCTGGACGAGGAGGGGAAAGGGCTCGTCTCCTTTGAGGCCCCCCAGGGGTGGGATCCTCCCGCCTCCGTCAGCCTCCAGTTTTTGGTAAAGGTCATGGAGGAGAGCGGAAGATGGGTACCGTCTTCCCTCAGTATGCCCTTCCATCCCTTCCCCTACTATTTAGGCATTGAGAAACCTTCGGGCGACGCCGTCCGCGGAAAGGAAACCTCCGTTCGGGTGGCGGCGGTGACCCCCGAAGGAGAGGCGGCTGCCCCGGGGGCGCTTACCGCTGAGCTGTTCCTGGTAAAGCGCCACTACAACCTGGTGAGGATGGACAACCAGACCAGGATGCAGGTGCAGAAAGAGCTGATTCCCCAGGAGGAGGACAGGGTAGCCCTCAAGGACGGAGTGGGAACTTTCGCCTTTACCCCCAAGAGCTGGGGCGAATATGTAATCCGGTTCAGCGACGAGACCAGCGGAAGCAGCACCTCGGCCGAGATGTACGCATGGGCGCCCTTCGGCTCCGGCGACGAAACGGGCTCGTCCCTGATGGACAGAATTGTAATCAAGGCGGACAAGGAGAAGTACGCCCCCGGAGAGACGGCCTCCGTCTCCTTCCGGAGCCCCTTCGCGGGCAATATGCTGGTAACGGTGGACACAGACAGGGAGCTCTACAGGCAGATTCTGACCCTGGACAAGGGAGAGGCAACCCTCTCCATCCCCCTGTCCGACGAGATGATGCCCAACGCCTACATCACCGCGTGGGTCATCCGGCCCGTAAAGGAAGGGGAAACCTGGGGAAGCCACAGAGCCCTGGGAACTCTGCCCATAATGGTGGAGCGGGAGGAGAAGAGGCTCTCCCTGTCCCTGGAGGTTCCGGAAAGGGTCCTTCCCGGTGAGACGGTAAAGGTGGGAGGAGTCATTAAAGACGGCGCGGGCATGCCGAGGAAGGGCGAAGTATCCCTCTTCTTCGTGGACGAGGGGATTCTCTCCCTCACCGCGTTTAAAACCCCGGACCCCTGGGAGCACTTCATGGCGAAGAGGGCCCTGGGCCTATCCGTATATGACATGTACGACATGCTGATGCCCCTTGAATCCCGGGAGACGCCCCTGCTAAGGCCGGGCGGCGGCGCGGGGGCTGAAATGGCCGCCCTCAGGGCGGGTCTGTCTCCCGTCTCGGCCAGGTCGTTCCTTATGCTGTCCATCTTCGCGGGCAACTTCCCCACCGACGACCAGGGCGCCTTCGAGACGGAGCTGACCCTGCCCGAGTTCAGCGGCAAGGGACGGCTTATGGCGGTAGCGGCCTCCGGCGACGCCTTCGGAAATGCGGAGGCCAACATAGTCATGGCCCGGGATATTACCGTCGAACTCTCCCTTCCCAGGGCAGTTTCACCGGGAGACGAGTTTTTTGCCCCTCTTAAGCTCTTCTCCACGGCGTCGAAAGGGAAAAGGGTAACGGTAAAAATTACAGCCGACGGCCCCCTCTCCATAAAGGGAAAGCGGGAGTTCATCGCCGACCTGGGCGAGAAGAGCGATGAAGCCCTGTTTAATGTCCGTCTGACGGCGGGGCCCGGGGCCGGCATGAGCTACCTGTCCATGACCGCCGAATACGACGGAGAGACCATCGTCCAGGAGCTGGACCTGCCCGTCAGGCCCGCCAACCCCAGGATCGCCCTGTCGGGGTCCGGAGTGGCCAAAGGCGGCGAGAGCGCGGCCATACCCATACCAAGATCCTGGTTCCCGGGGACAGAGGAGGGACGGCTGGTCCTATCCGACTTCCCCGCTCTGGACCTGCTCGGAGCTGCGTCCTTCCTGGTAACCTACCCTTACGGATGCCTTGAGCAGACCGTGTCCAGCGCCTGGCCTCTCCTGGTGCTGCCGGACCTGGCCGCGGACATCGACCCCGCACTGGCGGACAGGGAGCAGGTAAAGTCGGCTCTTGACCGCAAGATCAGGCAGATAGGGGCCATGCAGCTCTATCAGGGCGCCTTTGCCCCCTGGCCCGGACTTTCAGCGCCATACCCCTGGGGTTCCGTCTATGCCGCCCACTTCCTGACGGAGGCCAAAAAGGGCGGCGTCCAGGTGCCTGCCGATCTCCTGGCAGGGGCCCTCTCCTACGTTCGCTCCCTTCTTCCGCAGATGCCCGACGACAACAGCGACTGGAAGATGAGGGAGAACATGACTCTGAAGGCTTACGCATCCTACGTTCTGGCCCTGGCGGGAGAGCCGCCTCTGGGCTGGATGGCTCACATTAAGGAAAACAGCGCTCATCTGAGAGGCTCCGGGGCGGTCTTTCTGGCGGGGGCCTACGCCCTTTCGTCGAAGACCTCCGGCCCGCTTAAGGACCTGGGAACTCTTTCCCCCACCCTGAGGGAAAGGGACGAGACTACCATGGAATCCGCATCAAGAACCGACGCCCTTAAGCTGCTCATGTGGACAGATACGGACCCCCTCTCCGCCCCTGCGGCGGAGCTTGCGGGCAAACTCATTGCCGAGGCAAGGAAGAACGCGTGGAGCACCACCCAGAGCAACGCCATGGGAGTTCTGGCCCTGGGACGATGGACTGAAAAAACCAGGGAAGCCCGCAAACCCTTCAGCGCGGTTCTTACTGACTCCGGAGGGAAAGAGATCGCATCCTTCTCCGACGGCGGCAGAGTCTCCCTGGACCTGAAGGATATCAGGGAGGGCGACCTGACCCTGGAAGTTTCGGGAAAAGGCTCCGCATACTACGCATGGACGGCTGCGGGAGTGCCTGAAGAAGCTCCGGCCCCGGCATCAAAGGGAGTTTCGGTGGAGCGGACCTGGAAGGACAGGAACGGCAGGGACATAACAAAGGCCGCCGTTATGGACAGGGGCGACAGGATAGAAGTTACCCTGACCATTACCCCGTCGGCGCCGCTGAGAGACCTCATTGTAACGGATATGATACCCGGCGGAATGGAGATCGAGAACGAACGCCTGGCGGGAGGAGCGGATCTTCCCCCCTCCCCCAACCGCACCTATGGCGTCAGGGCTGAGATGAGGGACGACCGGCTGCTGCTGTTCATCGACTACCTTGAAAAGCCCATGGAGTACAAGTACCTGCTGAGGGCTGTGAGCAGAGGAACTTTCACAGTCCCGCCCCTGGCCGCTGAAGGCATGTACGAACCGGACACCGGAGCCGTGACCGGCGCCGGCGCAGCGGAAATAAGATAAGCTCATGAAAATCCTCCGCCGCCTTCTCACTGCGGCTGTCGCCGCAGCGGTTTTGTCGGCGGCGGGGGTATTTATCTTTTCAGCCTTCCTCCCCTACTCCCCCGAGACCATCGACCACTGGCCGACCTCGCCCGTTCTGCTCGACAGAAAGGGCGGGGTCTTTGCTGTCTTTTTATCGGAAAATTCGGAGTGGTGCATCCCCGTTCCCCTCTCCCGCATGGGGAAATGGCTTCCCCTTACGGCGATGGAGGTGGAGGATCGCCGATTCCGGGATCACGGAGGGGTGGACTGGGCGGCAATTCTGAGGGCGGCAATTCAGAACGCGACGGCGGGCCGGGTGGTATCTGGAGCATCCACCATCACAAGCCAGCTTGTCCGGCTCTCCAACCCTAGGGCCAGAACGGTAAAGACCAAACTGTTGGAGTTTGCCGCCGCCATAAAAACGGAAAGGTACTTTTCAAAGGATAAAATCCTGGAACTCTATCTGAACAGAGCGCCCTTCGGCGGCAACATCCGGGGGGTGGAGGCCGCGGCCAGGATCTATTTTTCCAAGTCCGCGGCGGAGGTGTCCCTGGCCGAGGCGGCCCTGCTCGTGGGAATGCTCAGGGGGCCGTCGGTCTACAGGCCCGACAGAAACCCCGGGAGAGCCCTGGGCCGCAGGAACGCCATACTGGCCGACCTGGCCGCCAGGGGCGTGATCACGGAAGAGCAGCTCCAACTAGCCCTGACCGAAAAACTGCCCGCCGCCAGAGGCGAACTGCCCGCCAGGGCATGGCACTTCGCACTGACTGCCCTGGGGGACAGGAAAGAGGGGGGCGAAATTCGCACCACCCTGGACCCCGGGATACAGGCTCTCCTTGAGAGAAGCCTTGCCTCCTCCCTGGCGCCCCTGCAGAAGGAGATAACCGCCTCCGGCGTGGTGATGGACAGCTCCACGGGCGAGATCCTGGCCTACTCAGGCAACGCCCGCCTGGGCAGCGGCCTTCCCGGGAGCTGGGTCGACTGCGGAAAAAGCCTCCGGTCCCCGGGTTCGGCGCTGAAGCCCTTCGCCTACCTGGCGGCCTTCGAGAGAGGCATCATCACCCCGGCGAGCCTTCTGGCGGACACCCCTCTGGCCTTTCTGGGAAAGGCGCCACGCAATTTCGACCTGACCTACCGGGGGCCGGTGACCGCCCGGACAGCCCTGGCTGATTCTCTGAACGTCCCGGCGGTGAGGGTGCTGAGGGCCGCGGGACAGGAGTACGTTCTCGACCTGCTTCGAAACTGCGGCTTCAGCTCTCTCACGAGGGCCACAGGCCACTACGGCGATTCCCTGATCCTGGGCGGGTGTGAAGTGACGCTTCTTCAAATGGCGGAGGGGTACGGCATGCTGGCCGGGCTGGGTGTAAGGCGCGTTCCCTGGTTCCTGGCGTCGGAAGCTCCCCCGGCCCGGCGGGTTGTTCCTGAGGGCGCCCCCTTCCTTGTGGCGGACATACTTAAGGATACGGGCAGACTGCTTCCCATACACAGGGCAAGGATAGAGGGGAAAAAGGACTGGTTCGCCTTTAAAACAGGCACATCCTACGGGTACCGGGACGCCTGGACAGCGGCCTACAACCCCCGGTATACGGTAGTCGTCTGGATGGGCGACCCGGTGGGCAGCCCCCATCCTGAGCTTGTGGGATTATCGGCCGCCGCTCCCGCCGTGGTGGAAATTCTACGGGCCCTTCCGGCGGGCGGATGGTATGACCAGCCTGCCGATGTGGAGACCAGAGAGGTCTGCACCCTCTCCGGCGCTCCCCCCTCTCCGGCGTGCCTTTCCACCAGGAAGGATTACTGGATTGAGGGAGCTTCCTCTTCAGCGCCCTGCTCCATGCACGTCGTTAGGGACGGAGAGAAGACGGTCCGCTGGCCCGCTGAACTTGAGGAGTTCGCCCGCCGCCGGTCCCTGGAAGTGGAGACAGGAGGAGAAATCTCCATCGTCTCTCCCCTGCCCGGCTCCCGGTATTTCTTGACGCCCTTCGGGGGAGAGCAGAGGACGGCCCTCAAGGCCGAAGGAGCGGTCCCGCCGGTCTACTGGTTTATCGGGGGCGCCTTCGCCGGAAAGCAGGAGGGAAGGGATCCCCTTTTCCGCCCCCTGCAAAAGGGGCGGCACACCATCTCCCTGGTGGATTCCAGGGGCAGGACGGCCTCGTCATGGGTAGTGGTTGAGGCCATAGAAAAAGAGCCGGAGCACAGCCCCGGCCCGCCTCCTCTTATCCTCACGCCCGGGGATTGAACCCCGACTCCTTCGACAGGGCCTCCAGCAGCTCCCTCTCTCTGTCCGTCAATTTCTTCGGGATGGCTATCTCCACCTTTACGATAAGATCGCCCCTCTGGGCGCCCTTTCTCCTGGGCAGCCCCTTTTCCTTCAGGCGAAGCCTTCTCCCCCCCTGAGTACCTCCGGGGAGCTTCATGGTCACGGCCCCGTCGGGAGTTTCCACTCCTATGCTTGAGCCCAGGGCGGCCTCCCAGGGAGACACCCTGAGGGTGGAGACAAGATCGTAGCCCTCTACCGCATACCTGGGATCGGGGGCAATTCTAAGAATCAGGAAGAGATCGCCGCCGCCGGCGCCCTTGCCCTTCAGACGGATTCTGGAGCCGTCGGTGACCCCGGTAGGCAAATTGACGTTAACCGTTTTGGAGGCCCGCCTCAAACGCCCGTCGGGGCCGGGCTCGCTGGTCTCGAAGGAGATGGTCTTTGCCCCGCCCTTCAGTACATCCTCCAGGGTGAGCTCCAGCACCATCTCCTGGTCTCTCCCCCGGCCTCCGCCGCCGAAGAACATATCCTCCATGGAGACGGACCTGCCGCCGCCGGCAAAACCTCCGAAGAGGGTCTGGAAAAAGTCGCTGAAACCGGCGCCCTCTCCGCCGAAGTCCACCCGCGTCCCGCCCCCCCATCCAGGGGGAGGGGTGAAATCCTGCCCCTGGCTCCATCCGGGGCCTAGGGTGTCGTATTTTTCCCTTTTTTCAGGGTCTTTCAGCACCTCGTAGGCCTCGTTGATCTCCCTGTATTTTTCTCCGGCGACCGGGTCCTTGTTGACGTCCGGATGATATTTCTTCGCCAGTTTTCTGTAGGTCTTCCTTATCTCATCCTGGGAAGCCGTCCTGGCGACGCCTAGTATTTCGTAATAATCCTTGTAAGAGACGGCCATGATCCCCACCTGCCTTCTTGTAATTTGACTATTGCTGACCTAAGTATTGTACCCCTTTTTTTTCTCTTTTCAAGGCCCCGGACGCAACTTGCTCCGCCGGAAGGGCAAAAGAGCGGCGAAGCCCTCACCCCCGGCTGGTCTTGATCACTCCTCCCCCCGCCACCATGCCCCGCTGATCGTACACTACGAGGCACTGTCCCGGCGCCGGGGCGAACTGGGGTTTATCAAAACAGACCTGTATTCTGTCGCCCTGAAGGCCCGTGATTTTTAAAGGGGACGGTTCGCCCCTAGACCGGGTCTTGCCGAATAGTTCCGCCCCTTCGACCAGTACATCGGGCAGCAGGATATTTGCCTCCTCCGCCTCAACGAAGCGGCTGAAGGCCATTTCCCTGGGGCCTGCCGTGATCCGTCTTTTCTCGCCGTCGATTTCGAGGACGTAGAGCCCGTCCCGGGAGGAGATGCCCAGGCCTTTTTTCTGTCCCACGGTGAAGCCGGACACCCCGTCGTGGCGGCCGAGGACCCTGCCTTCCGGATCCACTATGTCCCCGGGTCCTGTGGAGCGGCCCTCCAGAAGCTGCCTGTACCCTCCCTCGGCCGCGAAGCAGATCTCCATGCTGTCTTTTTTTTCCGCCGCCTCCAGCCCTGCCTCCCTGGCCATGGCCCTGACCGACTCTTTATCAAACTCGCCCAGGGGAAGGAGAAGCCTCCGCAGCCGCTCCCTTTTGATTCCGTACAAAAAGTAGCTCTGGTCCTTGTCAGGATCGATCCCCCGGGCAAGGGCCGACGCGCCGTCCCGGCAAAGAATTCGGGCATAGTGTCCCGTGGCCAGCGCAAGGGAGCCGAAGGCCTCCTCGGCGGCGTCCCACAGACGGCCGAACTTAAGCCTTGCGTTGCACCCCGCGCAGGGATTGGGAGTCCTCCCGGCCAGGTACTCCGCCTCAAAAGGATCTATGACGAGCTCCCGGAACTCATCTTCAAGGTCGGCAATATAGTGAGGTATGGAAAGGGCCGCCGCCGCTGCCGCGGCACTTCGGACGGCCGCCCCGTCCGGCCCTCCCTGTCCCGGAATTGTCATGGTAAGGCCCGCCGCCAACCACCCTTCCCGCTTTAAAAGCCATGCGGCGACAGTGCTGTCCACGCCGCCGCTCATGAGCACTACCGCTCTCCTGCTCCCGGAGGGCGGGAACTTAAAAGGATTGGGGGTTGAAGGGTAAATTTTCATAAATTTCCTCCGCAGAAAATGGGTTTGTTCCGGTTCTTTTGTCGTGTAGTATAGGAAAAAATGATAAAGCCTACAAGCAGGAGGTAAATAAGTGTCGTCTACTATAAATAAAAAGACAGAAGATCTTCTCGCGATCCTGCGGGATTTAAAAAAAGCGGTCGTGGCTTTTTCCGGGGGCGTGGACAGCACGCTCCTGGCCGCCGCGGCCGTGAAAGCCCTGGGCGGGGAGGCCTGCGCGGTCACCGTGGAATCGCCCACTCTTTCGGCCAGGGAGAGGGATGAGGCCGCAGAACTGGCGGCCGCGCTGGGCATCAGCCACGTTTATCTTCCTCTCTCCGAGCTGGAGTGCCCGGAGTTTGTGAAAAACGACGGCGAACGGTGCTACCACTGCAAAAAATTCCGCTTCGAACGGCTCTGCCAATGGGCGGAGGAGAGGGGAATTCCCTGGGTTGTCGAGGGCTCTAACACGGACGACCTGGATGATTACAGGCCGGGAATGAGGGCGGTGGCGGAGCTGAAGGAGGTAAGGAGCCCCCTTCTTGAGGCGGGCTTTTCCAAGGCGGAGATCCGGGATCTTTCCCGACACTGGGCGCTGCCTACCTGGCAGAAACCAGCGGCGGCCTGCCTGGCGAGCAGGATACCCTACGGAACTCCCCTTACGGCGGAAAACCTGGCCCGGGTGGAGAAGGCCGAGGAGATAGTGGCCGCCTTCTGCCCGCCCAACGCTCAGTTCAGGGTGAGGGATCACGGCGCCATAGCGAGAATTGAGGCGGAACCGGAGGTCATGCCTCTACTGTCCGCCCCCGGAAAGGCAGGCGATATTGCCGCCGCCCTCAGGTCGCTGGGATTTGCGTGGACAACCCTGGACCTGGCGGGCTACCGGATGGGCAGCCTGAACGAACAACTGGGGTCAGAAGAAAACCTTCCCGGACTCAGTCGGCGGGGACAAAACTGAGGGAGGCGGAATTTATGCAATACCGCATCCCGGAGGGAGGAGGCCCGTCGTCAAAGACGTGCCCCAGATGGGCGTCGCACCGGGCGCACAGAACTTCGGTCCTGATCATGCCGAAGGATGCGTCCCGTTCCTCTCTCAGGGGGGCGTTTTCAAGGGGAGCGGAGAAGCTGGGCCACCCCGTTCCGGAGTTGAACTTGTCCCGGGAGGAGAAGAGCTCCGCGCCGCAGCAGACGCACTCGTAGACGCCCTCTCCACTGAAATTCCAGTAGGCGCCGCTGAAGGGAGGTTCCGTCCCCTTCCTGCGGGCCACTTCAAACTGGAGAGGAGTCAGCAGGGCCTTCCACTCCTCCTCGGACTTCTCCACTCTTTCCAGGGAGGCGGAACATGCCCGGGGCATCCCAAGCAGAGATAGCGCCAACAGAAATATCAGGGCTTTCATGAATGCCTTCCTACAGCTCCCTGACATATTCCATGAAGGCCCTTATGTTTTTGGCGCTGGTCCAGGAGATGTTAAACCTCTGGCGGACTTCCAGGCCCTTGGGACCCCTTGACAGAATAAGACAGCTGAAGTCGTTGTCCGAGAAAACAAGATCGAATTTGAAGTGGGTCTCAAACTCTTCGTCCATGGCCAGAAGTTTGTCGTCGTCGGTAAAATAGAGCGCCAGGCCCCGTTCCTCCATGTTCTGGCGGATAAATCGGGTTATTATTGCGGAGACATGATCCATAGAGAGATATCCTCCCCTCTTCTTGTATGAAAAAGACCATACTATTTTACGCCAAATCGGGTAAAAGGTCATTCAGCAAAACGATAAACCGCTTAAAGTTTAACGGAAACAGTTAAAATCAATCCGGCTGACTATACCTCCCCCAGGTATCCGTGCTAAAATAAAGAAAAAGGAGGAGTGAAAGTGAAACGTCAAAACTGGAGAAAAGCCTTAATGGTCCTTGCGGTGCTCTCCCTTCCCGTCACCATGCTCTACCTCTCCCCTCTTCTGACGCTGCAGGGAGCCGCGGGGGGGATTGTGACTTCCAGTCTTATTTTCGTATTCCTGTCGGCAATTATCGCATTTTTTGCCGGCAGAGTCTTCTGCGGCTGGATATGTCCCGGAGGCGCCGTACAGGAAATTTTGTTTCCCGCTAACGACCGCCGGCTGGCCGGGGGCAGGGCGGACTACATTAAATACGCTGCTGCCGCCCTATGGCTCGCCGTTCTGGTCTATCTTTTTATCCGGGCCGGCGGAATTTTGTCGGTAGAGCCTCTTTACGGAATTGAGAGCGGCTTCTCCCTGGGTTCAGTCCGCACCTACGTCATGTTCTACGTTGCCATGGGAGGAATGGTCTTCCTTTCAATTATACTTGGGAGGCGGCCTTTCTGCCGGTACGGCTGCCTGCTGGCCCCCTTTATGACCGCCGGGCGCCTAGCAGCCCGGACTGTCGGAACCCCCTGCCTTCGCCTGGAGGCGGAGAGCGAAAAGTGCATAGACTGCAAACTCTGCACGAAAAGCTGCCCCATGAGCATAGACGTCCACGGCCTGGTTAAAGGGGGCGACATGTTCTCGCCGGAGTGCATATCCTGCGGCGCCTGCGTTGACGTCTGCCCAAAAAGCGTCCTTTCCCTGGGGTGGGGACCGATGAAAAAAGGGAAAACGGGGTAAATTTGCGGTGGCTGGATCTCCGAAAAACCGTTTATGCATTGGAGCCCGTCCCCGGCCGGCTTGACAATGATTCAGCCGGAAGGTAATATATTGTATATTTTTCAGAACAGGCTCTGCGCCGGAAAGGAGGACACAAAATGAAAGCTGCTGTTAATAACGGCCTTGTACT
>CAZXOD010000046.1:0-13791 GCA_964642285.1 uncultured Synergistaceae bacterium | reverse complement strand
GCTGCAGAACGTTTTCGGTCTTTGGTCCGTTATTTTTCCTGCTGAACCGCCCCTTCCACGAGGCCTGGCCGTCGTTTTTCGGAACTGTCTTTCTTCCCCTGCGGTAGATCAGGATTTTGTCGTATCTGTCATGGTCCACCTCGATATTAAGGCCTTTTGGGGCCGCCCCGGTCATAATTTCGTTAAGCTCCTCCAAGGAGAGCTCTTTATAGTTGGCGGCCAGAAGCAGCTCCTCCAGGGCCTCCACCATGGCGTCGAACCTGGCCCTGTAATTCTCGCCGGGTCCGCAGAGTTTCAGCGTGTCGGCATCGGGGTTGAAGGGGTGATAGGCGTCCCTCGCCCTGTTTAGGATGGAGTGAAAATCGTAGTGATAGGTAGCCCGCACAAGGGTCGCAAACTCCCGGAATCTCTTTTTTCTCTCCTCGGAAAGATGCTCTTCGCCGCACAGGGCATCCACTATATCGGAGGTTCGCAGGGGGATAAAATTCTCAAGGGTCCCGTTCTCTTCCATTTCCGCGCCTCACTTTCGGTCCGGAGTTTTTGGCGTCGCTGCGCCTTTAATCGAGAGTATACCACGATAAAAAGCCATAACGGGCAACTAGTCCTGAAAAGACGCAAAAATCCTTGACTTTTAAAAGCATTACCATATAATAAAATCCATGGGGAAAGTTGTCTCCGTTTCGGTTATAATACATGAAGGAAAAACAAAGCAGGGCTTTGTTTTATATTGCGCTTAATCAGGAAGGGAGAGGACTTAATGGCCGAACAAAAGACATCGTGCGTTGTTCCCGCGTCCAAGGTTGAAGGTCCCGCAGCGGACGTCGCGCCCGCGGCGGAAGGAAAAAAGGAGGCTGTTCGTATGGGTGTAACCGTTGGCATGAAGGCGCCGGATTTTACCGCTCCGGCATACTACAAGGGTGAGTTTACCACTGTAAAACTCTCGGATTTCGCCGGAAAGTGGGTATCCCTCTGCTTCTATCCGGGCGACTTCACATTCGTCTGATCAACTGAGGTGTCGGCGGTCGCCGACCGTTATGCGGAATTCCAGGCTCTCGGAGTAGAAGTAATCTCCATGAGCGTAGACAGCCAGTTCGTCCACAAAGTCTGGGACGATCAGGAGCTCTCAAAGATGGTGGACGGGGGCGTTCCCTTCCACATGGCCTCCGACGGCGGCGGCGCCATCGGGACGGTATACGGCGTCTACAGCCCGGAGCAGGGCGTGGACTTCAGGGGCCGCTTCCTGATCGATCCCGACGGCGTGATTCAGGCCATGGAGATTCTCACTCCCCCCGTGGGACGGAATGTGGACGAAACCCTTCGCCAGATACAGGCCTTCCAGCATGTCAGGGCAACCAAGGGCGGAGAAGTCACTCCCTCCGGCTGGACCCCCGGCGGCAAGGTACTCAAGCCCAGCCCCGCGCTGGTGGGCAACATCTGGAAAGAGTGGAACCCCAAGGACGTCTACAATAAAAAGTAGTCCCTCCCTTCCAAAAGCCCGTCTCCTCAGGGGGGCGGGCTTTTTTGTTTCCGATGGAGGCTAAAAGGGGTTAAACGGCTGATGTCTCATTATTAATTTGTTGTATAATGCCAACTTATCCTATTGATTACGGAGGGGGCCCCATGCGGCTAGTGCTCTACAACATTCGCTACGGAACCGGCGCGGGCTGGGAGTACCACGTTCCCTTCCCTTTCTCCGGATGCCTCCGGAAGACAGACGACCGGTTCAGGAATATAACCGGCTTTATCTCCGGGCTTAAGCCCGATATAGTGGGACTGGTGGAGACCGACAGCGGCTCCTACCGGCAGAACGGGCTGTGCCAGGCCGAGCTGATGGCCGAGGGGCTCAACGCGTCGTCTGTGTTTGCCTGCAAGTACGACCGGGAGTCCATAGTTTCAAAGGCGCCCCTGCTGAAGTCCCAGGGCAACGCCGTGGTCACAAGCCTGCCCATACTCTCAAGCAAAGAGCACTACCTGAGCCGGGGAGTAAAAAGAACCCTTCTCGAAGTGGAGTTCAGGGATTTTACCCTCTTCCTGGCCCACCTCTCCCTGGGGTACAGGGCAAGAAGAATTCAAATAGGCGAGATGGCGGAAAGGCTTAGGCAGGCGAAGAAGCCCGTAATTCTGGCAGGGGACGGAAATATCTACGCCGGGGAGAGGGAGCTGAAGCCTCTCTTTAAAAAAGGGCTTTTCCGAAACGCCAACTTCAGCAATACTCCTACCTACCCAAGCGGATTTCCGAAGCTGGCCCTTGACTTTATTCTCTACACCGACGGCATCAGGATGAACAGCCTTCAGGCGCCCAGAGTGCGTTTTTCCGATCATCTTCCTCTGGTGTTCGACTTCCATCCCTGCGAAAAGGGCGGAGAGGCCATAGCTTCATGACCTTCGGAGTTTTGCTCTATTCCTTTTACGAAGTATCCACAATCATAATGCGAATCTTTACGCTGTGCTATATTCCGCAGCATCACAGCCCCACCACCGCCATGTCCTGGTTGCTTGCCATTTTTCTATGGCCCTGGCCCGGTTTTCTGCTCTACGCGGCCTTTGGATCCACCGCCCTTCCTAAGGAGAGGGCGGACAGACACGAGGCCATGCTCCGCGCCCTGGAGTCGGAGAAGGCCGGTTTTCGCAAGGTCCTGGATGACGAATCCCACTGGCTTCCCGAAGAACTGGTCCGCTTCGGGGCCCTTGGAAAAAAGCTGGGGGATATGTGCATCACCACCGGAAACTCCTTCAAACTTATTGACATGGAGGAGGATTTTCTGGACGGGCTCTGCCGGGACATTGACCATGCTGAAAAAACGGTTCACCTTCTTTATTATATCTTCGTAAAAGACGAAATGACGGCCCCCCTTTTCCGTTCGCTGGAAGAGGCGGCCAGGAGGGGAGTGGAGTGCAGGCTGCTGGTGGACGCCCTGGGCTCTAAGGCTTTTTTGAAAAAGGACGCCAAGGGGCTGAGAGCCGCAGGGGTGAGAGTGGAGAAGGCCCTTCCCCCGAAGCTCTTCAGAAGAAGCGCCACCACCGCCAGGTACGACCTAAGAAATCACAGGAAGGCGGCGGTTATAGACGGCCGGATAGCCTATACGGGATCCCACAACGTGACGGACCCGTCCTACGGGGGCAAGGCAGGCGGAAGGCTCTGGCGGGACCTTACTCTTCGCCTCACAGGGCCGGTGGTGCTCCAGCTTCAGGGGGTATTCACCGAGGACTGGTACGTGGAGACGGGAGAAATTCTTTCGGTAGAGGAAACCTTCCCCCGTCCGCAGAGGACGGGCCGTGCCGTGATGCAGACGGTGCCCAGCGGACCCTCCTACCCCATGCAGAACTATCAGCGGCTGGTGGTGTCCGCCCTCCACGGAGCGAGGAGAAGAGTTGTAATCACCACGCCCTATCTCATTCCCGACGACGAGCTGATTCACGCCCTGGAAACCGCCGCCCTGGCGGGCGTGAGGCTTCAGCTGGTAATACCCGAGAGGAGCGACCAGCTTCTGGTGGGGAGCGCCGCAAAGGCCTACTTCGACGTGCTTTTGGACATGGGCGTGGAGATCTACCTCTACCAGGAGCACATCATCCATTCCAAGACCATGACCGTCGATCAGAGCCTGGCCTTCATCGGCACCAGCAACTTCGACATCCGCTCCTTCGCCCTGAATTTCGAGCTTAACCTTGTGCTGTACGGAAAAGAGGAGACATCGGCCGTAAGGATGGCCCAGGAGAAGTATATCCGGGGCTCCAGGCGGCTTTTGGCGGAAGAGTGGGGCCGCCGTCCGCGGGCAGTGAGAGTGATTCACGGAGTTACCAAGCTTTTTAGTCCGCTGCTGTAAAAAAGTTTAACAGGGGAGGTGGAAACAGTGATGACAAAACCCAGAGGACCGTGGTCCCAGCGTTTCTTAATAAACTTTTTCACTGTGGTTTTGGCGGTGCTCGTCTACTGGGCGCTTGGTTTTATCGTGGACGACATTGGGTCCATAGAAGGACCCCGCTACAGGGATATTGAGGCCCGGTTCGTGGATCCCTCCATGACGGAGAGGTCTAAAAAGCTGGCGGAGGAGATTGCCGGCGCAGACCGGGCAATAGCTGCAAAGCGGGAGGAGATGCGAATTATAAGCGACAGTTCGTCGAACCTCCAGGGGACGATCAGCCAGCTTATAGAACTTCGCAAGCTCGCGATTCAAAAGACTCCCTCCGCGCCGGACGGCGAACCGGCGAGCCTTTCCGAGAGTCTGGCCGGTTTTCTGGAGAGTCAGAAGCAGTTCCAGGCCCGCAACGCGGAGCTGTCAAAACTCGCGGAGGAAAAAAGGGCCCTGGAGTCAGAGCGGGCGGAGCTGGAAAAGATCATGGACGCCCAGCGGGAGCCCGCCCGGAAGGAGTACGCAAAACTGGCTGAAAAGCACGCCCTTCGCCTGGGGGCGTATCAGCTGGCCATAATCCTCCCCCTTCTGGGAGCGGGGGCCTGGCTGACGGTAAAAAAACGGGGAAGCGTCTATTTCTCCATATACCTGGCCTTCGGAGGAGCGGTGCTGTTAAAAGCCGCCCAGGTGATTCATGAGTACTTCCCCAGCCGCTACTTCAAGTACGCCGTTGTCCTCGGACTGCTGGCGGTGGTGATAAAAACCCTGACGGGGCTGATCAGGATAGTGGCCTTTCCCAAGGCCCGGTGGCTGACAAAACAGTACCGGGAGGCCTACGAACGGTTTTTGTGCCCGGTCTGCGAATATCCCATCCGTACGGGACCGAGAAAGTATCTGTATTGGACGAGGCGCACGGTAAATAAAGTTCCCCTGTCCGGCGACGGAGGTGAGGAAAAGCCCTACGCCTGCCCGGCCTGCGGAACCCAGCTCTTTGAGCTGTGCGAGGTGTGCGGGGGGCTGAGGCACTCCCTGCTGCCCTTCTGCAGGCACTGCGGGGCGGAGAAAAAAATCAACGGCGGTTCCTCACCCCAAGACGGAGAATAAAGAGAAAAACAGGCGGCCCGAACCGGCGGGCCGCCTGTTTTTTATTAAAATGCGGAACGGGGAGACCAAAATCCAGACAAAAATCATTTACAAAAGTATTTTCATCTTGTATTATTTGGTCTATCAGTATCCTGTTCCCATTTTAATCCACTTTGGACATTCGACTGACTTTGGCGTAAGGGAACCAGGAAAATCAGCAAGGAGGAGATAGCCCCATGAAGAGATTCACCGGAATGCTATTTGCAGTCGTGCTTGTTCTTATTCTCGGAACGGCGGCCTTTGCGGCCCCCAAGATAGGTATTATGACCGGAACAGTTTCCCAGGGCGAGGAAGAGTACCGCGCCGGGGAAGAAGTGGTGGCCAAGTACGGCGCCGACAGAGTTATTCACGTAACCTACCCCGATAAGTTCATGGACGAGCAGGAGACCACCATCTCCCAGGTGATGGCCATGGCCTCCGACCCCGATGTAAGGGCCATCGTCATCTGTCAGGCGGTCCCGGGCACGGCGGCGGCCATAGACAAGGTTAAGGAAGTGCGGGACGATATTCTTTTCGTCCTCGGCACAATTCACGAGGAGCCCTACATGATGGCAGGCAAGGGCGACATCCTCTTTGAAATCGACCAGCCCACCCGCGGAACCTCCATAGTGGAGAAGTCAATGGAGATGGGCGCCAAGACCTTTATTCACTACTCCTTCCCCCGCCACATGAGCATGCCGCTGCTGGCCACCCGCAGGGATATCATGGAGCAGACGGCGAAGAAGCTGGGAATAGAGTTTGTGTACGTCAACGCCCCGGACCCCACCGGTGAGGGCGGAGTGGCGGGCGCCCAGCAGTTCATCCTTGAAGACGCTCCCAGGCAGGTTGAAAAGTACGGACCCGACACGGCCTTCTTCAGCACCAACTGCTCCATGCAGGAGCCCCTTATCAAGTCGGTGGTCAAGGGCAAGGCTCTCTACCCCGAACAGTGCTGCCCCAGCCCCTTCCACGCCCTGCCCAACGCCCTGGGCCTTAAGGTCGAGAGCAAGGGCGACGTCCCCTACATTCTCAACGCCATTGAAGAGAAGATAGCGGAGCTTGGCATGGAAGGCAGAATAGCCACCTGGACGGCCCCCATCACCATGAATTTCATCCGCGCCGGAGTCGAGTACGCCATGGACTTCGCCAACGGGAAATTTGAGGACAAGCAGGATATTCAGCGGGCAAAATTCACTCTTGAGAAGCACGCGGGAGCCGTTCGCGTCAGACCCTTCGACGCTGAGAAGACTCCCAACTTCCTCATGGTGGTTGGCGAATCGGTCATCTTCGGTAAGAAATAATCTGTCCGAAAAATGTAAAAGACCTGAAGCAGGGCTGTCCCCAAAGGCGGCCCTGCCTTTTTTGCAAAGGAGGTCGGTTCTTTGACAGATGCATCCCGACTTGAAATGAAAAACGTCAGCAAGGAATATTACGGGAACCGGGTTTTAAAAAACGTATCCTTCTCCCTGGAAAAGGGACAGGTTTTATCCCTGGTAGGGGAGAACGGCGCGGGCAAGTCCACCCTGATGAACATCCTCTTTGGAATGCCGGTGATTCACGCTACCGGCGGCTTTGAAGGAGAATTATTTCTTGACGGCGAAAAAGTTAACATTAAATCTCCCGAGGAGGCCATGAAGCTGGGCATCGGCATGGTCCACCAGGAATTCATGCTTCTTCCCGGCTTTTCCATCACTGAAAACATAAAGCTCAACAGAGAGGTAACAAAGGACAGTCTGCTGAGCCGGGTCTTCGGAAAGCCCATGAAATGGCTTGATATGCCCCGGATGAGGAGCGACGCCAGGACCTCCCTGGACGCCATAGGCCTGGGGATCGACGAGATGCTCCCCGTGAGGGGGCTGCCCGTGGGGCACATGCAGTTTGTGGAGATAGCCCGCGAGCTGGACAAGAAAAACATACGCCTTCTGGTGCTGGACGAGCCCACGGCGGTGCTCACGGAATCCGACGCCGACAAGCTCCTTGAGTCCATGAAGATCCTTGTGGACAAGGGCATATCGGTGCTGTTCATAAGCCACCGCCTGGACGAAGTGATGGCGGTATCGGACAAGATCGTAGTCCTCAGGGACGGCGAACATGTGGCCGAAACCCGTCCCTCAGAGACCACCATTGACAGGATAGCCGAGCTTATGGTGGGCAGAAAGATCGAGGGCGGAGCCATGCAGGGCAGGCCCCTTTCGGCCCTTAAGGACGATTATATGCTTGAAATACGTGATCTCTCCGTCTCCATGCCCGGGGAGATCGTCAAGGGCATAAACCTGGACGTCAGGCGGGGAGAAATCCTGGGCATAGGGGGACTCGCCGGACAGGGAAAGATCGGAATCGCCAACGGCATTATGGGGCTTTTCCCCTCCGCCGGAGACGTTAAAAAGAACGGAGAGGCCGTTTTGCTGAACTCTCCCCGGGCCTCCCTGGACCAGGGCATGGCCTTCGTCTCAGAGGACAGAAGGGGGACGGGCCTTCTTCTTGACGAATCCATCGAGTTTAATATTGCGGCCACGGCCATCCAGACCCTGGGCAAGTTTATGAAGCCCGGCTTCGTATCCATCCTGAACTCGGGGGAGATGGGAGAATACGCTAAGGCCATGATCGAAAAGCTCGATATCAGGTGCACGGGCCCGGGACAGCTTGCCCGGCGGCTTTCCGGAGGCAACCAGCAGAAGGTGTGCATTGCCAGGGCCATCACCCTTGAGCCCGACCTTCTCTTCATATCCGAGCCCACAAGGGGCATTGATATAGGCGCAAAAAAGCTGATACTGGATCATCTGGTGCAGCTTAACAGGGAGACGGGCCTCACCATTATCATGACCTCCTCGGAGCTCGCTGAGCTCCGGTCCGTATGCGACCGCATCGCCATCGTCTACCAGGGCAAGCTTGAAGGCATACTTCTGCCCGGGGACAGCGACAGGGATTTCGGCCTCATGATGGCGGGGGAGTACAGCAGGTTTCACGGAAAGGAGGCCGTTTAAATGGGCAACGATATATTAAGCAGAATCGGCGTGCCGCGCCTCATCATCTCCCTCTTCCTGGCGTTTCTGGTGGCGGCGGCCTTCTCCTTCGGCCTTCCCATGGGGCAGATCTTCAGCGCCATGCTCACCCGCTTCGGGATGAACGCCCTCCTCGTCCTTGCCATGATACCCACAATTCAGGCCGGGGCGGGGCCCAACTTCGGACTCCCCTTCGGCATCATCTGCGGCCTTATCGGGGCCACCCTCGCCATTGAGCTGGATTTCAGCGGCTTCCCGGCCCTCTTCTTCGCCGTGGGCGTCTCCATTCCTCTTGGGGCCGCCGCCGGGTGGCTATACGGCCTGCTTCTCAACAGGGTGAAGGGACAGGAGATGACGGTGGGAACCTACATGGGTTTCTCCATAGTTTCCGTTATGTGCATCTTCTGGCTTATGGCCCCCTACTCAAGCCCGGAGATGATCTGGCCCTACGGGGGCGAGGGGCTGCGGGTGACGGTGGTGCTGGACGGGAGAATGGAGCAGCTGCTGGACCGCTTCCTGAGCTTTACGGTGGGCGGCGCCAGAATACCCACGGGACTTCTTATTGTGACGGCATTTTCCTGCGTCCTTCTGTGGCTCTTCATGAGGACAAGAACGGGCCTGGCCATGTCCATGGTGGGCTCAAACCCCCGCTTCGCCGAGGCCTCCGGCCTTAGCGTAAACAAGTACCGCGTCCTTGCGTCGGTAATCTCCTGCGCCATGGGAGCGGCGGGCATCATAATCTACTCCCAGAGCTACGGGTTCATCCAGCTCTACCAGGCGCCCCTTTACATGGCCCTCTACTCCGTCTCGGCCATCCTGATAGGGGGGGCGTCCCTGCACCGGGCCACCATCGCCCAGGCGCTCATCGGGGCCTTTCTCTTCAACGGGCTGCTGGTCATTGCCCTGCCCGTGGCCAACGTGGCCATGGACAGCGACATCTCCGAGATTATGAGGGTGATCATAAGCAACGGCATAATCCTCTACGCCCTCACCCGGAAAGAAGCGGGAGGTGACGCGAGGTGAGGCTCCTTCAAAAAAACATAGTGCCCATAGTATTCCTTGTTATATGCGCCATTGGCTTCCAGTACTCGGGGCTCTCCTGGATGTTCTTCGCCAACGACCTTGTTACCAGGCTCGCCCGAAACTCCTTTCTAGTGATCTCCCTGATCATACCGGTGCTGGCGGGGATGGGGCTGAACTTCGGAATCGTGCTCGGGGCGATGGCGGGGCAGTTCGCCGCCTTTATTACCATCGTGTACAACTTGACGGGGCTGTCGGGATTCCTCATGGCCTGCGTCCTGTCGATTCCCTTTGCCATCCTGTTCGGCTGGCTTACCGGCATTCTGTTCAACAAGGCCAAGGGCAAGGAGATGATAACGGGGCTGATCCTGGGCTTCTTCGCCAACGGCGTGTATCAGCTAATCTGTCTCATTCTCATCGGGTGGATCATCCCTATCTCCAACAAGGCCCTTCTGCTGCCCTCAGGAGTGGGTTTTGTAAACACTTTGGATCTTAAAATCTGGCAGTACGCCATCGACAAGTTTTATGTTTTCAGGGCCAAAGGCATCGATATCCCGGTGCTGAAATACCTGAACAACATAAACTTCCCCGTCGTCACCCTGGTCATTGTCGCCCTTCTCTGCACCGCCGTAGTTCTGCTGTTTAAAACAAAGCTGGGCCAGGATTTTCGGGCCGTGGGGCAGAACAGACATACGGCGGAAGTGGCGGGCATCAAGGTGGACAGGGTAAGAATCATCGCCGTTATTTTCTCTACGGTGCTGGCGGCATGGGGGCAGCTGATCTTTCTTCAGAACATAGGCAACGTACAGGTTTACGGCTCTCACGTGCAGGTGGGGACCTTTGCCGTGGCGGCGCTCCTGATAGGAGGGGCCACCGTCTCAAGAGCCACCATCGGACAGGCCCTCCTGGGGACCGTGCTTTTCCACGCCCTTTTTATTGTCTCGCCCCTGGCGGGAAAGAATATTATGGGAAGCGCCCAGGTGGGGGAGTACTTCCGGGTATTCGTGGCCTACGGCGTCATCGGTATAGCCCTGGCTCTCCACGCCTGGCAGAGGCAGGCAAAAAAGGAGTAAGAACACTCTTTCCAATCAGCGGTCAGATTGCGCAGGGGAGAAAGGCGGTTTCCTCCTCTGCGCAACTGCATTTTTTGCCAGATCCCTGCAGCGGCGGGGCTTTAAATCGACGCCCGCCGTCTTTTCCTTTCAATGCCGCTGAAAATTCCTGGGTATGATTGACAAAGGACTCTTTTGCTGTAATCTCTTCTTCGGCAAATAAAGGGGATAGGTTACAATAAATATAAGTTCCTGCGGCAATGAACCGCTTTTTGCGGACTTCAGCGCAACGGTCCGGATTTTGAGCCCGCGGGAGTATCGGAGGTTTGAGGACTGAAGAAGATGGAAGAGTGGATTAAGGCGGCGGTTTGTTTTAAAAAACCTCTGCACCGAAAGGAGGAACAGTCTTGTCCCTCTCTAAAAAAATGACGTTCCTCATCGCTGCGTTTTTTCTGTCGGCGGTGTTTTTAACGGCTATGAACTATTCATTTACGGCCGGTATAGTCAAGAAAAGAGTTGAGGAGGCGGGCATGGCCCAGGTTGCCGAAACCGCCCACACCTTTGACGAGTATTTCTCGAAGCTAGTCTCCATGACTTCGGCCCTTGCTGTATCCGTGGGAGCGTTGCTGGACGCCGCTCCCTCCCGGGATATTGCGCCACTGTTCGCGCGCTACCTTGAGTTCTCCCGGGGCGAAGGGATTAAGCGGGTGTTTATGGGTTTCGCGGACGGGCAATTTATCGAATCTTTGGGGGAATCCCCTCCGGAAGGATACGACCCCAGAACCCGCCCGTGGTACGAGGAGACCCTGGCAAAAAACCAGGCTATCGTCACCCTCCCCTACGCTGATCTTAAAACGGGAGAGCAGATAATCAGCGTTGCGGCGCCGGTGTACGCGTCGTCGGGCGTCCTTCTCGGGGTTTTCGCCCTGGAATTGGATCTTTCTCACGTGAAAAAAAGGGTCGGAGAGGAGAAAGTCTTTGGCGAAGGGACGGGGTTTCTGGCCGACAGACTGGGCTCTCTGCTGGCACCTTCTTCGGCGGGAGGGGATCTGCCTGAGAATATTCCGCTACTCCCTTTCCCTTCGCCGGACCGGGAAAAAACTTTTCTTCACGGGAACGCCCGTTCGGAGGCGGTTTTCTTTGGGGGAAAAAGCCAGATTCTCTTTCACGCGCCCGCCGGAAAATACTTCACCTACGGCCTGATCTACCCGGAATCATCCTTCAGGCGCTTTGTGCTTGAGATCGCAGTCCATCATCTTTTTGGCTGGCTGGCAATCCTGGCCCTTGGAGCGGCCCTTTTTATGCCGGCGGCAAAGGAGTTCGGATCCTCCTTCTCTTCCTTAACCGCGGTGGCCGATAGCTTTGCCGCCGGGCTCTCCCGGTCGGGGGGGCCCGCGGAAATCTCCAGGAGCGTCAGAAGCCTTGCAGGCGAGATCGGCAGCGCGGTAAGAGAATCAAGGATCCCTGAATTCAGACGTTTTTTGGACAGCATGAGAAATGCCCTGGACGTAATAGGCAGACAGGGAGACGAGATTGCGGCTCTCACGGAACAGGCGCTGGCGATGCAGGACAGCCTGACAAAGGCGAACAACGAGCTTCTGGAAAGGCAGAGAATCTGGAGGAGCACCCTCAGCGTCATGAAGACGGTATCTCACGAAGGGGACAGCGGCCCCAAGTTCAGGAGAATTGTGGAGACCATAAGAAATAATGCAGGCGCATTTGGAGTTTTTCTTGCAAACTACAGGGACGGTTCAATTTTCCCCCTGGCGTCAAGCGGCTACCGCTCTTCCGCAAAAAACGATGTCATTCCCAGCTATCAGGCAAGCGTCGCCGCCCGGGCAATGAGTGAAAAAAGGCCCATTTGGGTTGAAAATGTAGAAAATGACCCGGATTACTGCCTTATTCACCCGGATGTGGTTTCCGAGGTGGAAATTCCCCTCATTCACGGAGGGAAAGGGGTGGGCATACTGGAGGTTGCCTTCTCCGGAGAGCCGAGGGAAAGGAATCAGGAGCTCATAGAAACCCTGATGCCCGTGGCCTCAGCTATCGCGGGCCTCCTCGACGTGGACGATGCCCGGAGGGACGTGAAGGATTCGTACCGTTATCTCATCGAAAAGCTCAGGTCGGTGACCGAGATCTATCATCTTGAAACGGGAGATCATATGGACAGGATCGGCGCCTTTTCCAGGCTGGCGGCAAAGGCGCTTGGAAAGAGTTTGGACGAGCAAAAAGATATCGAGCTTTTCTCCCGCCTTCATGATCTGGGAAAGCTGCGCATACCAATGTCCATTCTTGGAAAAAGCGGACCTCTCGACGACGACGAAATGGCGGTGGTTAAGATGCACCCCCAGTGGGGAGCCGAACTTATCGGAGATGCTGTATGGCTTGGGATGGCAAGAAAAATCTGCCTAACCCATCACGAGAAGTGGGACGGCAGCGGATACCCCATGGGACTCGCCGGGAAAGATATTCCCTGGGAGGGTCAGGTGGTGGCGCTGGCCGACGTTTACGACGCCCTGAGGTCAAACCGGGTCTACAAGGACGCCATGAGCCATGAAGAAGCGGTGAAAGTTATGCTGGAAGGCGACGGGAGGACTTCCCCCGCCCATTTCAGCCCTGAAATGCTCGAATTCTTCAGGGAGAACCACCGGGAGATGGACAAAATCTTCAACAGGCTGAACGAGAATGACTGATTCGGCCGCTTCGGGGATTTCTTAAAGCAAAGGCGCTCAGGGCGAAGATACCATCTTCGCCCTGAGCGCCTGCCGCTGGTTTTGGGGGATAAACGCCTTACTTCTGCAGTTTCTCTATCATGTCCAGGCGGGTCTTCATCCGCCATTCGGAGAGTTCGTTCCGGAGCTCCGTCCGCTTTTTATAAAGCTCCTCCACCTTGGCTCTGTCTATGGGCTTCTTCCACATTTCGTTTCTCATCTCGATGGAGAGCTTGCCCATCTCGGCCTGCTTGTCCTGGATCTCCTTGGGAATTTCAATGTTGCTCCACATGCCCCTCTGGCCGCCCCTGTAGCTGCTCTTGCCTCCCATGGCTTGATGCCTGCCGGAGAAATTCTGACCCCTGCCGTTCATCATGGGATGTCTGCCTGAGAAACCCTGCCCTCTGCAGCCCATCATGGGCCGTCTGTTCCATCCGTCCCTCTGCCCCGGATTTGCGAACTTTTGTCCCTGAGGACCCTGGTTCCAAGCCTGCCCCTGACCGTACATCATTCCCTGTTCCTGGTTCCGCCCCTGGAATCCGGGCCGTCCCCCCCACGCGAAGGCGCCGCCCGCCGCAAGAAGGACTGCCAACGTCGCTGCCGCTATAATTTTTCCGTTTAGTTTTTTCATTCCAATTCCCGCCTTTCAGTTTGTGATGAGTAAAGGATACCCTCCCCTCCGGCAGGGGTCATGGTCGGTTATGCCGGTTCCGCCATTGTAAGAATTGACAATTCCCCGTCCCCGGCTCATGCTACAATTTGCTCATGAAAGGAGGCGGAATAATGATACGGATACTTCTCGCCGACGATCACCCTCTCACCCGCTCAGGGCTGGCCGCCTGGCTTGAAAAAGAGGAGGGGATGGAGCTGGCGGGGCTTGCCTCCGACGGCGAATCGGCGTGGCGGGCCGCCCTGGATCTGAAGCCCGACCTTGCCATGCTCGATATAGAAATGCCCGGCGGAAACGGAATAGAAATTGCCGCCCGGATAAGGAAGGAGGGCCTTAAGACAAACGTCCTCATCCTCACGGCCT
>CAZXOD010000045.1:7491-13817 GCA_964642285.1 uncultured Synergistaceae bacterium | reverse complement strand
GGTACTGCTGGACTGGGGCGTGGATCTGACCTTGCCTATTAAACAGCAGAACATCCAAGGTAATACAGTGTTCTTCGTGGATGAAAATGCCCTTGTCGCCTGCTTCGATACTGACATCGACGAAGATTTGGTCAAAGAACTGGCACGATTTGAGCCGCTGCGGGTTGTGTTCCGCGACACTGGCTATGCCTCCGATTCTGTCAAGATCAACGTGGAGCAGATATTCAAACAGCTGTCTCCGGTTACAGAGGTGAAAACCATATGAATCCATATCAACCAGATAATTTGCCATTGACCAATCTGGATTATCGGAAACTATTGCCTTTGGTCGGCTAGGCCAATGCGGCGTTGGCCCGTTATGACGGCTTATTGCAGGGGATCCCCAATCCGTCGGTAATGCTGTCTCCACTGACTACACAGGAAGCTGTGCTGTCGTCTCGTATTGAGGGTACGCAAGCTACGGTTGATGAAGTGCTGGAACAAGAAGCGGGACTACTGAAGGAAGGCGAAAAATTTCAGGATATTCTGGAAATATCTAATTACCGACAGGCACTGTTTGCAGCCAGGGAGTATCTTAAGGACTACCCCATACGGTTGAGCTTTGTGCGTGAACTGCACCGCACTTTGATGAACAGTGTTCGTGGAAAGGACAAGACGCCGGGCGAATTTCGCAAAGATCAGAACTGGATCGGCAAGTTTGGATGCAGCATCGAACAGGCAAGCTTTGTGCCGCCTAATCCAATGCAACTTATCGGCTTTTTGCAGGAGTGGGAATACTATCTGGATAGTGATGATATAGATTTTCTGCTGCAAACGGCGGTTGTGCATGCTCAATTTGAGTTATTGCATCCATTCAAGGACGGTAATGGCCGTATCGGACGCATTTTAATCCCACTGTTTTTGTACCAAAAAAAAATTTTATCACAGCCGATGTTTTACCTGTCGGAATATCTGGAGAGTCACCGGAAGGAATATTATGCCCGCTTGAAGGGGATTTCTACGGATTGTGATTGGGACGGATGGATAGCCTTTTTCCTACAAGCCGTCATTGCGCAGGCGAATCAAAATGGAGAACGAGTGTCTGAAATAATCCGCCTGTATGAAGACATGAAAGAGCAAATCCACAAAATTACCCGTTCGCAGTATACCGTCCATTTACTTGATGCTCTTTTTGATCGCCCTATTTTTGGTAGCTCCCATTTAATACGACATACAGAAATTCCAGCTGCATCTGTGAAGTCTTTCATCTCCAAGCTAAAAAAAGCAGGGATATTGGTAGATATTCGCCCAGCCGGCGGTCGCCAACCTGCTATCATGGCTTTTGTTCGGTTGCTGAATATTACGGAAGGGAAAAATGTATTTTGATGTTGTCGCTATCAGGATATACACAAAATATCTTGTGGCTACCGTAAGGCAAATTAATATCCACAAAACGGTATGTGGCGTACAGGATATCCACAAATTTTATTATGTAGCTTATTTTTTGTCTCAGTGTCCACGAAGCGAGGGCTTGGCATGAACATGAAACTGAAATTCAAGATTCAACCCTACCAGACCTATGCGGTGGAATCCGTGGTTGACTGCTTTGCTGGGCAGGTGAATAAGTCTGGCGGCGCCTACCGGATTGACCCGGGCGTACGTAAAAATATAGCCGGCAGCATTGATCAGGATCTGTTTGAACAGACCGGCTTAAAAAATGCCGATATCCAGCTGACCGATGCCCGGCTGCTTGCCAACATTCAGGCCGTCCAGCGGCGGCAAAATCTGCCCCTGTCCGACAAGTTGGCGTCAAGCGCCGGGTGCAGGGTTAATCTTGATGTGGAGATGGAGACTGGCACCGGTAAGACCTACTGCTACATTAAAACTTTCTTCGAGATGAACAAGCTGTACGGCTGGAGCAAATTCATTGTGATCGTCCCCAACATTGCCATCCGCGAGGGCGTGCTCAAATCGCTGGAGATCACCGCCGAACATTTCACCGAGAGCTACGGCAAGAGAGCCCGTTTTTTTGCGTATAACTCCAGGCAGCTACACCATCTGGAAGCCTTCTCTTCCGATGGAGGCATCAACGTGATGGTGATCAATATCCAGGCGTTCAATGCCACTGGAAAGGATAATCGCCGCATCTATGACGAGCTGGACGATTTCCAGTCCCGGAAGCCCATCGATGTGATCAGCAGCAATCGCCCAATTCTGGTTCTGGATGAACCTCAGAAGATGGAGGGTGAAAAGACGCTGGAGGCGCTGCCAAAGTTCAGGCCGCTGATGATCCTGCGCTACTCGGCCACTCACCGGACCGCGCACAACAAGATTCACCGCCTCGACGCCCTGGACGCCTACAACCAGAAGCTGGTGAAAAAGATTGCAGTTCGGGGTATTTCCGTAAGAGGTCAGGGCGGCGCCGGCGCCTATCTATACCTTGAAGCCATTGAAATATCCAAAAACGCGCCGGTTGCCCGAATCGAAATGGAAGTTCGCCAGGGAAGCGGGATCAAGCGCGTAGTCAAACGTCTGGTGTCCGGCAGAGACCTGTTTGTCGAATCAAACCAACTGGAACAGTATCGAGGCTTTGTCATCGCCCAGATAGACGCTGCCCGGGATACGGTGGAATTTACTAACGGGCGCGTTTTGAGCGCCGGCGACGCAACCGGCGACGTTACAGAGATGACCGTCCGGCGGATTCAGATCAGAGAGGCGATCAGGGCCCATTTAGAGAAAGAGCAGATCCTCTTTGCCCGGGGAATCAAGGTGCTGTCCCTTTTCTTTATAGACCAGGTGGCCAAATACAGGGATTACAGCCAGGTTGACGAACAGGGGGAGTATGCAAGGATTTTTGAGGAAGAATATAGCCGGCTAAAGAACGAGTTTTTAGGCTTTCTTCCACTGGACGACGGAATGTATCAGGAGTACTTGAGGAATATCCCCGTTGGTCGGACGCACAATGGTTATTTTTCCATTGATAAGAAAAGCAAGCAACTCACCGATCCAACCTTCAGAGTCCGCGGTGAAAACGCAGGACTTTCCGATGATGTGGATGCCTATAACCTGATACTTAAGGATAAGGAGCGGCTACTCTCCTTGGACGAGCCAGTTCGGTTTATTTTTTCCCACTCCGCTCTGCGGGAGGGTTGGGACAACCCTAATGTCTTCGTTATGTGCATGCTGAAGCACAGTGACAACACCATCTCCCGCCGCCAGGAAGTAGGGCGGGGATTGCGGATCAGCGTTAATCAGAATGGAGAACGCATGGACAATCCGGCAACGGTCCATGATGTTAATGTATTGACCGTTGTTGCCAATGAGAGCTATAGGGATTTTGTCGACAATCTTCAGCGCGAGATAGGAGACTCTCTGTCTGAACGACCTCGCAAGGCGGATGAGGCTTACTTCACCGGAAAGATAATTACGACGGCTGACGGGGCGCTGGAGGTTGACTCTGACCTTGCTAAAAACATTGAATTTTACTTGATCCAAAACGGATATGTGGACGTTGGCCGGAATATAATCAAGAAGTATCATGATGCAAAAGCCCATGATTCTCTCGCTGCGCTTTCGTCCGAATTAGCCCCTTACGCAAGCCAAATTTTTCGCCTGGTTGATAGCGTATTCAGCGAACATCAGCTGCCTGAAGTCGGCGACGACCGCAAACCGAAGGTCAATCCCCTGAATGCGAATTTTCATAAAAAGGAATTCAAGGAGCTCTGGAGTCGAATCAACAAGAAGGCGATCTATCGGGTGGAGTTCGCTTCCGACGAGCTTATCAGAAACAGCATTCAGGCCCTTGATCAGGAATTGCTGGTGACTCCGTTAACATATACGATCCGCGAGGGGCAGCAAGTTGATCAGGCCACCTTTGAGGAGATAAGGTCCGGCAGAGGTTTTGAAAGCAAAAAAACGGTTACGGAACAGGCAGATTCAGTCCACTCCATAGTTGCCTATGACTTGTTGGGTAAAATAGCCGAAAACACTCAGCTTACCAGAAAAACTATTGCCGATATATTTAGCGGCGTTCAGACAGCGGTTTTCGAGCAATTTAAACAAAACCCAGAGCATTTTATCGCTGAAAGCTCGCGGCTTATAAATGAACAGAAGGCCACGATAATTATCGAGCGGTTGAGCTACGACACGATTACTAAGACTTATGATATGGATATTTTTACCGCAGGACAAAGCAGGCAGGACCTTAGCAAAGCCGGCGATAAGCTAAAAAAGCACATTTATGACTACGCAGTTACCGACTCAAAGGTTGAGCGAGAATTTGTAAAAGAATTGGATGCCGGCGCCGAGGTCGTGGTTTATGCCAAGCTCCCTAGAGGCTTTCTGATTCCTACCCCTGTCGGTGATTATAATCCTGATTGGGCTATATCCTTCAGGGAGGGCTCCGTCAGACATATATATTTCGTCGCCGAGACTAAAGGCTCCATGTCCAGCATGGAGCTGCGGGCAATCGAACAGACCAAGATCGAATGCGCCCGCAGGTTCTTCACAGAGATAAACCGCAGGATTGATCCTGAACATGTGAAGTACGATGTGGTGACAAGCTTTGAAAAACTAATGGATATAGTTGGTATAGGTCAATAGTCGACGTCCGCAGGACCGGTACCGTTACGAGGAGTGTAAGAGGACGGCCTCCCAAAATGATAAGAGCCGTCCTGCTTGATTAAGGATCTGCAGTTTTATCCGGTGAAAGAGACCGGCCTTGACCTATGCTTTCCATTTTAATAGTATAGCGAAATAAAGGATCGGAGGTGTTTTAAAATGAGCAACGTTCGGATTCCGGCAAAGATCGTTTCCGGCCGCAGGACCACCGATGGAGCGGGGGTAAACCTGGTGCGCGTTTTTGGCTACCGGGACGTAAAGGATTTTGATCCTTTCCTCATGCTGGACGCCTTTGACTCAAAAGACCCAGACGACTACATCAAGGGCTTTCCGTGGCATCCTCACAGAGGGATCGAGACCATCACCTATCTTATAAGCGGCGAAATTGAGCATGGGGACAGCCTCGGAAACAAGGGAGCCATCCGGGACGGCGACTGTCAGTGGATGACCGCGGGCTCGGGCATTATTCACCAGGAGATGCCAAAAGCCTCGGAGAGACTGCTGGGGGCCCAGCTCTGGCTCAACCTCCCTGCGAAGGACAAGATGTGCCCGCCTCAATACAACGATCTAGTCAGTGAGAAAATACCATGCTTAAAGGAAGAATCCGGAGAGGTCAGGATTCTGTCCGGGACGTACAAAGACGTCCCGGGGCCCATGATGGCCCACTATGTGAAGCCCAGATACCTTGATGTTCTCCTCTTTGAAAATAAGGGCTGGACTGTTGAAACACCTCCCGGAACTACTGTCTTCATCTATATCGTGGAAGGGGAGGGCACCTTCGGCCCGGGAGAGGGAACGGCCATAGGCGAGAAAAATGCCGTCCTTTTCTCCGATGGCGATAAATTTGAGGTAAGGGCCGCGGCAGGAGGAATTCGCTTTCTTTATCTGGAGGGAGAACCTCTGAAAGAACCTGTGGCCTGGGGCGGCCCTATCGTGATGAACACGAAGGAAGAGCTTGACCAGGCCTTCCGCGACCTGGACAACGGTACGTTTATCGCGAAGTGAGAAGGCTGCCGAAAGGGCGGCGGATAGCGCTCCGCTTTTCGGACTCTTAAGGCCTGATTATGCGGCGAAGGAGGCATGCCATGACTGTATCACCGCTGGCGGGAAAGCGCCCGCCTCACACTATGCTGGCCGATATCCCCAAACTGGTGTCGGCTTACTATACTGAAAGCCCCGACCCGGAGAACCCGCTTCAGCAGATCTCCTTCGGCACATCAGGCCACAGAGGATCATCACTGAAGGGCTCCTTCAACGAGGACCATATCCTGGCCGTCTCCCAGGCGGTGGCGGAGTTCAGGGCCTCCCGGGGCATTAATGGGCCCCTCTTCGTGGGGAAGGACACCCACGCCCTGTCCGAGCCCGCCTTCAGAAGCGCCGTGGAGGTGCTGGCCGCCAACGGCGTTGAGACGGTCGTCCAGGAGGGAGGAGGCTACACCCCTACCCCCGTTATATCTCACGCGATCCTGGGCTGGAATAGAAAGGGCGTCGGGACGGAGGCGGACGGCATCGTGATCACGCCCTCCCATAACCCACCCGAGGATGGCGGCTTTAAGTACAATCCTCCCTCCGGGGGGCCCGCGGACCCTGACATGACGGACGCCATCCAGGCCCGGGCAAACGGCATACTTAAGGCCGGGGGGAAGGGCGTTAAAAGAATGTCCTTTTCCGCCGCCCTGCAATCGGGCCATGTAAAGACCAGGGACTATATAACGCCCTATGTGGAC
>CAZXOD010000045.1:0-7460 GCA_964642285.1 uncultured Synergistaceae bacterium | reverse complement strand
GCGCCGACCCCATGGGAGGGTCGGGGGTTGCCTACTGGGACGCGATCGCCTCCACATACGGCCTGAAGCTGGAAGTGGTAAACCCCGCGGTGGATCCAACCTTCTCCTTCATGTCCCTGGACTGGGACGGCAGGATAAGGATGGACTGCTCCTCCCCCTACGCCATGGCGGGGCTTGTCGGCCTGAAGGATAAATTCGACGTGGCCTTTGGCAACGATACGGACTTCGACCGTCACGGTATAGTAGTGCCCGACCGGGGGCTGCTGTCGCCGAACGCGTATCTGGCGGCGGCGGTGGAATACCTCTATACCCACAGACCGGGGTGGAGAAAGGATGCCGCGGTAGGCAAGACCCTGGTCTCCAGCTCCCTTATCGATAGGGTGGCCGCGGATATGGGCCGGAAGTGCTGCGAGGTGCCCGTGGGATTCAAGTGGTTTGTTGAGGGGCTGCTCGACGGTTCCCTTGGATTCGGCGGCGAGGAGAGCGCCGGAGCGTCCTTCCTGCGGAAAGACGGTACCGTATGGTCCACGGACAAGGACGGGATTATTTTAAACCTGCTGGCCGCTGAGATCATCGCAGTAACGGGGGAGCACCCGGGCGAGAGATACGACCGTATTGCCGAAAGGCTTGGCGTCCCCTACTACTCCCGCATGGACGCGGCGGCAGGCCCGGAGAGGAGAAAACTGCTGAAAAACCTCACCCCGAACGCGGTGGGAGGGGAGACGCTGGCGGGGGAGCCCATTCTGGCCAAACTCACGACAGCCCCGGGAAACGGGGCGCCCATAGGCGGATTGAAGGTGGTCTCGAAAAATGGGTGGTTTGCCGCCCGTCCCTCGGGGACTGAGGATGTGTACAAGATCTACGCCGAAAGTTTTCTGGGGGAGGACCATCTGGCCAAAATCCGGGAAGAGGCCCGGGGGATGGTGGACGGAGTGTTTGCCAGGGCGGGAGTATAGCCGGAAGCGAAAGAATAAAAACAGCGGAGGCCCGGTGAGGGCGCTCCGCTGTTTTTTACTAACGGACCGGTCAATCTTCTTTTTTGGGTTTATTTTTAAGTTTGAAATATACCATTACTACGCCAATGACTGCCATTATTCCAAGCCAAAGCATGGTCGCCTTGTTCATAGTCTTCACCTCCTTCGTCAGGACGCGGCTGATTTATCTGCACGCCGGAGTGACGGTATGAACCGGGTAAAAAAGACGGCCTGTCAAATAAAAAGAGTTGAACGAAATGCCAATATTAAAGTAACATAATTGGCATGTTTGCTCAACTCAAAATCATGTTTTCCTACAACTTGCTATTTGGTTTTTTCTGTATCATTCTTTTATGGAAAAGTTTTATTGACTATGTTTTATTTCGGGAGGCTCTCCCGGCGAATCTTTATCCCCTCCAGAATTATTTCGGCCCCCAGGGCGACGTCCTCCAGGGAGGCGTCTTCCGCGGGGCTGTGGCTTATGCCCTCCCGGCAGGGTATGAATATCATTCCGGCGGGAACCAGGGAAGCAACCTTCATGGCGTCGTGCCCCGCGCCGCTTGCCATCCGACGGTGAGGTATTTCCGCCCCCATGGCCGCAACGGAAAGGGATTCGATAACTTTTTCGTCCAGAACGACCGGGTCCGATGCGGATATTACTTCAACATCGCAGGGTATGCCCCTGACGCCCTCAGCGGCCCGGATTGCCTGCCGGACGGCCTCCACTGCCCTGGAGATGCTGTACTTGTCAATGCCCCGGATGTCTATTCTCAGCTCGACAGTCCCCGGTATTACATTAAGGGCGCCGGGGACCACATGGACCACGCCGGTGGTGCCCACGGTGGCAAGCTCTTTTTCATCCCTGCCCGCCTTTTCCACCGCCAGAATCACCTCGGCGGCGGCGCAGAGGGCGTCCCGCCGCAGGTCCATGGGAGTGGCGCCGGAGTGGTCCTGCCGGCCGTGAAAGGTGGCTTTAAGCCTGGTGGGGGCGGCGATAGCCGTCACCACTCCGATCTTTTCGCCCGATTCCCAGAGCACCCGCCCCTGCTCGATGTGGAGCTCAGTAAAGTCCAGCATGGGTTTCAGGCCGCAGGTTCCGGGCGAGTAGCCCTTCTTTGCCATCGCTTCATAAAGGCTCTCGCCGGAGAGGGACTTTGCCCTTTTAAGATGGGGAACGTCAAAACTCCCGGTCACAGCGCCGCTGCCCGCGGTGGCAAGGCCGTAGAGGCTGGACTCCTCGCACCGGAAGACGACGCACTTTACGGGGATGGAAAGGTCCAGGCGACGGACTTTTTCCATGACCAGCAGGCCCGCCAGAACCCCTATAACGCCGTCATACATTCCCCCCCGGGGTACGGAATCCAGGTGGGAGCCTATGGTGTGGCAGGGCATATCCTTTTCTTCCTCCGAGAAGATGTACATATTGCCCACGCAGTCTTCTTCTGTTGCAAACCCCAGCCGGGCCGCAAATCCGGCTACCTTTTCAAACATGCCGTCCTCTTCCGCCGAGTAGGCAAGCCTTGTTACTCCGCCCTCGGGATCGGCGCCCACGGGGGTCAGTTCATCAAACCATTCATTCAGCAGTTTTGCGTTCATCCGGGCTGCACCTTCGACCTTCCGTTAAAAATAAAAGGACGTCCCTGAGGGCGTCCTTTAAAAAATACGCAGATCTCACGCTACCAGGGACAGGGATTCTTCGGGGGATTCCTGTTCTTCGCCGGAGCCTGAGTAGGCTTTCAGCGCTCCCTGCCTGGCCATCTCCGCCCGGGCCCTCATCTGAGCCGCGGACGCGGAGGCCGCCACCCGGAGATCCTGGGGAGAAGGAGAGCCCGGGGCAAGGGCCGCCTGCTTCACCTGCTCCATTATCTGAATGGTCTCCTCGGGAGTCCTCCCCCCGGGGGCGGAGATGGGTACCTCGCCTCCGGCGATGTACCGTTTTCCGTCAGGGCCGGTTACATAGGTGTAGGAGACGGGGCCCGCGTACTGGCCGCCCACCGCTTTGTGAGCCGCCTCGTGGGCGATGACTTCCCTCTCTATGGCCTTTAGCCTTGAGGCCTCGGCGTCGATTTTCTGTTCAGAGGAGGCTGCTTTATCCTGTTCTTTTTGGGGTTTCTCCGCCTGGGGTGTTTTGTCCTTTATCTCCCCGCGGGGTTTTTCGGCCTTCCCCGCCTCTTTTTCGGCGGATGTGCGGACGGTCACAGTGGCGCCGGTGATATAGGGCTTTCCGTCGGAGCTCACGGAATAATGGTAGACAGTGGAGGTCACATCTTCTGAATTCCGGATCAGCCTTTCCTGGCGCAGCACCTCGCTCTCCGCGCGCTTCAGATCCTCCCGCCCCGACCGGTCAGGAACCGGGACCGGGGGCGTTATGTTGACGGCAGGACTCACTGGACTGATGTTAGTCATGGAAATCTCCCTCCATGCGGCAGGCTGCAAATCCAGCCTGTTTTATAAACGTGTTTTTCGGACTGTAAGCTACATGCTTCCCCACAGGTGGTGTCTGAAAGTATAACCTTCTTCCTCCACCGCCTTTTTTACGGCATTGCGGATCTGCCGGAATCTGAAGGTATAGCCGTCCTGCTTCCCAATCAGGTCGGAGTGATCAGAAAAAATGCTGTCAAGGCCTCCCGGACCCGAGCCGGTTTTCAGCTTTCTCAGTCCGAATCTAGAAAAGCCTCTTCCGAACTTTGCATCCAGGCCCATTATTTTTTCGAAGAGCGCTTCGTTGTAAATAACCTCTTTATCGGCTTCGTTCACTCTGAATTTAGCTGAAAAAGTGAGCTTCCCGGTGGAGAAAAACCCCTTTTTCTCAGCGATTACAGATGTTAACTCCCAAAGCCCTCCCGACCGGCGGGAGTCGCCGGAATTGCCGGTGATCAAATTACGGATGGTTTTCATGATTTTTTCTTCAATCATGTTATTCTCTCCAATCAGGTGAACTCGCTGCACGATTTCTATTCTCATCATTCCGGGGAAGCGCCAGGGGCGCAAGTCTTTCAGGATGACAATACCCGCTAAAAGCAATTATGGGTCCGGCCCGGATGATTTCTCTTTAAGCTATTCTATCTCAAATCGACGGAAAAGGGCCGTAATTTTTACCGCCCCCTCCGGCGGGAATTAAGAAAAATTTCTTTTCCCGGCTGATAAATATGTTATCATCTTTATCAGAGCGATAACTTACAGAACGGCAAAGGGCAGGGGGGTGGGAAATACCACCCCGCTAAAGCGCCCCCGGGCGGGGATTTTTTTTCCAGAGATGCTAAAATGTATCCTGTTAAGCACGGATTACGGCATTGCAAAAAGGAGGGAAAACATGAGCATATTTGCGCGAGTAACGGATATCTTCAAGGCAAACGTGAACGATATGCTGGAAAAAATGGAAGATCCCGAGAAGATGGTCAAACAGATGATCATCGAAATGGAAGAGGGACTGGTAAAGGCCACGTCATCCCTGGCAAAAGCCATGGCCAACGAGCGGGACCTCCGCAAGCAGTGCGACAGCGCGTCGGCCATGTCGAAGCAGTGGGAGGAAAAAGCAGCTCTCGCCATGAAGGCGGGAAATGCCGACCTTGCCAAACAGGCTCTTTCGAAGAAAATTGTCTATGACGGCCAGGTAAAGCAGTACGAGGCCATGGTAGCCCAGGCTTCGGCTACTACATCCCAGCTTCGCTCCCAGCTTGACGCCCTGAAGGCAAGGCTGGACGAAGCCCGTATGAAGCAGGCCACGCTGGTGGCCAGGGCCCAGACGGCAAAGACCCAGAAGGAGTTCTCCTCGGCCATGAGCGGCTCCGGCCAGGGCGCCTTCGCGAAGTTTGAAAAGATGGAGAAAAAGATCGAGGGGATGGAGGCGGAAGCGGAGGCGTTCTCCGAGCTCTCCGGCGACGTTCCCGCCGACGACCCCTTCAAGGCCATGGAGGCGGATTTAGCCCTTGAAGCGGAGATGGCGAAGCTGATGGAAAAGATGGGAGGCGGAGCTGATGCATAAATTTCCCCTTCTTAAAGACGGAGTAAACGAAAAAATGCTCTCTGAAGTCCGGAAGAAAGTGGACTCATGGATGAATGACTTCTTTGACGAGGACGACCTTATCCGGGTGGACGACCTTATTTCTTTCAGCTTCGGCAGCGCTACCATCCAGGTGACGGTGATCCCCTGGCACAGCGAGGACGTGCTGGTAAAGGTCTTCTCGTACCTTGCGGAGAACGTGGACAGGGCCAAGGCCGCGCCTGAGTTTATGCGGCTGAACGCCGAGCTTCCCATGGGAGCCTTCTCTCTTGTATTTGACGACACGGTTATGCTCTCATGTTCCGTCCCCGGAGCCAACCTGGACAAAAACGAGCTCCTGGGCGCGCTGCAGACTGTGGCGGCTTACGCTGACCAGTACGACGACATCCTGAAAGAGCTGTACATTTAGCTTAATCTTACGCCTGCTTTAAGGAGGTAGATTATATGAGTATGCTTGGGCTGGGAGTTGGCGGCCTTGTGGCGGCGGGAGGAGCCTATCTCGCGTTTGTGCAGAGCAAGAAATCAGAGGGACTGGCCAGAGAGCTCCAGTTTATGAAGGCCACTTCCCTTTCTGAGATTGAGGAATCGATGAAGGCCCTGGAGGCGGAGGGGCTTGGGGACAGCTTCCGGGATGTGGTTGAGACCAACGGCAGCGCTGAGACTGACGGCGAGCTCAAGTCTCCCCACAGCGAAACGCCCTGCGCTTATTTCCAGGCGTCGGTGACCAGGGAGTACGAAAAAATGGAAACCTACACCGACAAGGACGGCAAGGTAAGGACGAGACGCACAAAGCTTTATGAGCCGGTATCAAACGAGAAGAGCCATTCTCCTCTCTACATTGCCGACCGGGGAACGAGGGTCAGGATAGATCTCCAGGGAGCTGACCTCGATCTTAAAAGCGGGGAAGAGCGTTACGAGCCCTTCAAAGAGGACAGGGGATACTCCTTCTTCGGCGTAAACTTCACAGTCCCGAGCGGTACCCGGACCCTGGGCTTCAAGTACAGCGAGAAGCTTATCCCGCTGGGACAGTCTCTCTACGTGGTTGGAGAGGTACGGAAGTCGGGAGGAGAGCTTAGCATCGGGAAGCCGTCGGAAAAAGGGAAGCCTTTCATTGTCTCCGTCAAGTCTGAGGAGGAAGTCATAGCGGGTATGAAGGGGTCGGCTAAAACGACCCAGTATTTTGGATATGCTCTGTTAGTAATAGGGGCGGCGCTGGCCGTATTCCTTAACTAAAATAAATTTAGTGCACCAGCACAAGGAGGAATAATCATGAGAAACTGTATCACTCTTTGCGTACTGGCGGTCTTCTGCCTGACGCTGGTACTGGCTCCGGCGGCTATGGCTGCGGACCCCAAGTACACCGTCAGCAAGGCCATGGGTCCTAAACTGGAAGGCGGCATCACCGACGAGTTTATCGAGCAGCTTAAAGAAGACGAGGGCCTTAAAAACAAAAAACCCCTCCGCCTGGGGAAGGGCATCTCCGACGATGACCTTAAAAAACTGGCCCCGCTTGCGGATATCATTGTATCCATGGAAATTGACAGCAGCGAGGACATCACCGACCTGTCCCCCCTGTCCTCCCTCACGGGCCTGACAAAGCTGAAGATCAACAGGCTGAAGAATGTCACTACCATGGAGCCGCTGGCCGCCCTTGTCAACATGAAGGAGCTTGAGATCAGGCAGACCGAGTACCCTGACATCAAATTCGTCTCCGGCATGAACGAACTGGAATCCCTTGTCTTCTTCATGCAGCCCAAGGAGTTTAGCGACATCAGCCCCCTGGAGGGCAAGACGAGCCTCAAAACGCTCCACTTCTACTCCTGCCCCATCGAGGACATCTCCGTCCTTGCCGGCCTCACCGGCCTGGAGGACCTCAGCCTCTACATGACCGCGGTGAAGGACCTGGAGCCCATCGGCGGTTTGACGGGCCTCAAAAAGCTCAGCCTTTATGCCGTAAAAGCCCCGGACATGACCCCTGTGGGCAACCTCACCAACCTCGAATACATCTGGATTTACGCTACCAAGTTTGACGACTACTCACCCCTGGCCAAGCTGGTCAACATGGTGGACTTCAACGCGGGTCTGTCGGCGTTGGACACCCTTGAATACCTGGTGCACATGCCCAAGCTGAAGTTCGTCAGACTGCTGAACGAAGACATCCAGGACTTTACGCCCCTGGCGGACTGCCCGACTCTTGAAACCGCCAACCTGGAAGGGGTCAAGGGTGTTGTGGACCTGAACGTTTTCAAGGATCACAAAAAGCTTGTCAACCTCTTCCTGAGAAGCTGCAAGGTCAAAAACCCCGAAGCGGTGACGGCCCTGCCCAAGCTTGAATGGATCAACGTCATTGACGCCCAGGGAGTGGAGGATATCACCATCTTCAAGGATCTGCCCAAGCTGAAGAGAGTATCCATCAAGAAGGGGCAGTACCCCGCTGAGCAGCTTGAGGTCCTCGGCAAGCTGGCTTCAGAAAACTAGAAAAA